>JBDNDE010000293.1:0-5894 GCA_046719305.1 Gemmataceae bacterium
CCTGGGATTGTCACGCCGATGGTGGCTCGCTGGCCAGCACCTTGGCCGATTATCGCCGAAGCGTCTGCCCGAGCTTCGATACTGCCTGTGCCGCCCTGTTGGATGACCTACAAGAGCGCGGCTTGCTCGCTTCTACCCTGGTTGTGGCTATGGGCGAATTTGGACGCACCCCGCATCTGAACCGGCGTGGTGGACGCGACCACTGGGCCGGCGTGTGGAGTGTGCTACTAGCCGGCGGCGGTATCCGGGGGGGCCAGGTCTACGGCAGTTCCGATGCTCAGGGGGGTGAACCGAAGAATCAGCCCGTTCATGCTGCCCAGATTGCTGAGACGATCCGCTACGCGCTGGGGTTGCCAGCCAAACAGCCCGTGCGTGAGTTATTTTAACGGATACAGATACTCTTTGAGGGATGCGGATGAGCAGTTCTCCCTATGTCATCGATGTAACGAATGAAAATTTCGAGCGTGATGTTCTGGAGGCCTCACTCGAACGGCCCATCGTGATCGATTTCTGGGCGGAATGGTGTGGGCCGTGCCGCACCCTGGGACCGCTGCTGGAACGTCTGATCGACGAACGGGACGGAGCGGTCATGCTGGCGAAAATCAACGTCGATGATGCTCCCGATCTTGCCCGTGCTTTCCAGATAAGCGGCATCCCAGCTATTCGAGTAATCCATCAACGCCAACTGGTCAATGGCTTCGAAGGGTTGCTCCCCGAGGCGACCTTGCGGCATTTTCTCAACGAAATTGCTCCCGGGAGCGACCCCGGCTCACGGGCCGCCCAGGAAGCCGAGCAGCTGGACCCCGCCCTAGCCGAACAGCGTTACCGTGATCTGATCGCGGCCGACAGCAATAATCTGATGGCCCGCGTCGGCTTGGCCGAGTTACTCTTTGAACAGGGCCGCTATGACGAGATTCGCGAACTGGTTGATCCAGTGGGCACCAGTGGCGAGGCCGGCGCGTTGGCCGAACGGCTATTGGCGCGGCTCTGGTTGCGGGAGAAGGCAGCCGACTTACCCGAGACAACCGCGCTCAGTGCGCTAGTGCAACGCGAGCCGAAAAATGCACAAGCCCGGCTGCAACTGGGGCTGCGTTTGGCCGATGCCGGCGATTATCCCGAAGCCTTGGCGTCGTTGCTGGCAGCGGCCGAGTTGGATTTCAATTTGGCCAACGGAGCAGCCCGCGAGGCGATGGTCAAGGTGTTTTATTGCCTGGGTACCAATCATCCGCTGGCCAACGATTATCGTAATCGTCTCGCGCGTTTGCTTTACTGATGGAAGCCATCGTTGCCGAAGCTCTGATCCGCCGCTTCGGTCATGTCGAGGCACTGCGTGGCGTGACGTTTTCGATTGGGATCGGCCAGCGTGTCGCCCTGCTGGGACGCTCGGGCAGCGGTAAATCGACGCTGCTGCATTTGCTCGCAGGGCTGGATCGCCCCACCTCCGGCCGGCTCACGGTGTTCGGACAAACGCTGTCGGCTCTGGATTCGGCCGGGCTAGCCCGCTATCGTCTGCACGATGTGGGCATTATTTTCCAGACGTTTCATTTGCTACCGACGCGATCGGTCTGGGAAAATGTCGCTATGCCTTTACTCTTGGCCGGAGTGCCGCCCAGTGAGCGGCAATCGCGTGCCCGGGAGATGCTGGCGGCCGTCGGGCTGACGGATCGGGCCAAGGCTTTTCCCCCCACTCTTTCCGGCGGTGAAGCCCAACGTGTTGCTATCGCCCGCGCGCTGATTGCTCGGCCGCGCCTACTGCTGGCCGATGAACCCACCGGCAATCTCGATAGCGAGAACGCAGAGCGGGTGCGGCAACTGTTGCTGGAGCAAGTAACCAAACTCGGCCTAACGCTGGTACTCGTTACGCATGATGCCTCCTTGGCACATCAGACCGCCGAGCGTATTCTGCGGTTGCATGATGGCCAACTGGTCGAGGAGGGAATAGATGCGATTGGGCGATCTAATTAGTGAAGCGTGGCTGTCGCTGTGGCGGCGGCGACTGCGCACGTTTCTGGCAATTCTGGGCGTTGCCACAGGCTGCTACCTGCTGGTCGTCAGTATTGCTATGGGCTACGGGGTGCAGGAGGCGATCGGCAAGCAATTGCGTCGCCAAGACCGCTTACGTCGGATTCTCGTCTGGCCTGGGGGCACCCAAAAAGTCGAGGAACCGATCGTAGTCGATGGCGAGATGGACCCGAGCCGCCGTGCCCGACTGCATGCGGCAATCAAGCTACGTCGCCAGACCGTCTATGTGCCCACTGGTCGGGGTATCACTCCGCAAATCGAGGCCTCCCTGGCGGAGTTGCCCCACGTCGCCGAGGTGCGGCCGGCCTTGGTGCTTCAGGGCCGTATTACTGTCGAGGGCAGCAGTGTTCGTGGGTTGATGTACACTGCTAGCGGTACAGATGAATCGCTGACGCGACGCCTGCTGGCAGGCAGCAATTTACGCGGCGGCCAAGAGGCGTTGTTGCTTAGCGAGTATGTCGCCTATCGCGCTGGTCTTTCGGAAACGCAGCTGCTTGGCCGCCAGGCCACCATCGAGGTAGAAACCGCTTCAGAGAGTCCGGTTGTTCTGCTCCAAATGCTGAACCTTTCACGGCCTGATCTGACCGACGAGCAACGAAATGTCTTAGATCAGCTGATGCGTCGCTTGCCGGAGTTGCTGCTTCGGCTCGAACTGCCTGCCGACGAAGCCAAGCTGCTACGCGACTTGATCCTGTCAGCCCCACGAGCCGCTGGCGAGGGGTTAAAACTAACGCTGCCGGTGTGTGGGGTGTTTCGCGATGTCGAGCCGGGTGAACTCTCCCCCTGGGATGCCGGCCCGCGTCCCGTGGAGGTCTACCTGCCCGCTGAGGTAGCTCGTCGGTTGTATTTGGCCCGACCTGGTCGAACCAATCGTGACCTGCCTTCTGTGATAGTATTAGTTGATCAGGAAGAAAACGTGCGTCTGGTGCAGCAACGCATCAAAGATATGGGCCTGGAAACCTTCTCCTTGGCCGAGTTACTTGATCAAGTGCGCTTCAATCTGCGTATCCTCGTCGGGGTGCTTAGCCTGCTGGCGTTGCTGGCTCTGGGGATCGCCGCGCTCAGCATCGCCAACACCATGACCATGGCGATTTTACAGCGAACGCACGAGATTGGCGTGCTCAAGGCTCTGGGCGCGACCGATTGGCAGGTGCGGATTCTTTTTCTCAGCGAGGGCGTGGTGATTGGGGCCGTCGGTGGCCTGGTGGGCATGCTGGCCGGATGGCTGACGGCCTGGCCGGGCAACGCCTTTGCCCGCTGGCTACTGGAGGCCCAGACGCCCATGCGCCTGGAAGAGAGCGTCTTTGTCTATCCGTGGTGGCTGCTGCTGGGCACGCCGCTGTTGGCCCTAGTAGGGACGGCCCTGGCGGCGTGGTGGCCTGCTGTCCGTGCCGCGCGTATCGACCCGGTGGCGGCCCTGCGTGAACGCTAAATCTTCATCCCCAGGGAGCGACTCAGCCCCCCTCACAAACCGCACATCCTCTCTTCCAAGCGTTGGCCGATCCTAGGCGTGGCCTACTAGGCTTGCAATTGACCAACCAGGGCGTCATGCTTCCTTCAGGCTACATCGAGATTGCCCAGGCCACGCTCCAGGTAGTGCCGATGACTCCGCGTATTCATGCTCTGCCTACTGCTGTCGTGAATCAAATCGCTGCCGGCGAGGTGATCGAACGACCGTGTAGCGTTGTCAAGGAACTGCTGGAAAATAGCGTAGATGCCGGCAGCACGCGAATTGAGATCGACATCGAACAGGGCGGACACGATCTGATCCGCGTTGTGGATGATGGTTGCGGGATCCTCCCCGAGGATTTGCCGCTGGCCTTCTCTCCCCATGCTACCAGCAAGTTGCGCGAGGCTCATGATCTGTTTCGGATCGGCACGTTTGGGTTTCGAGGCGAGGCCTTGGCCAGCATCGGTGGGGTCGCCCACGTCACGCTTCAATCACGCCCGCCGCATCTGGAATCCGGAGCCTGCATCGAATGTATCGGCAGCGAGTTATCGCCGGTGCGACCATGGAATGGGGCACCGGGTACACGAATCGAGGTGCGCAAACTCTTCTTCAACACACCGGTGCGTCGCAAATTCTTGCGCAGCCCAGCTACGGAAATCGGCCACATCTCTGAAGCTGTCATCCGTCTGGCCCTGACCAATGCCCGCCACGAAGACCGTGCCGGACTGCATCTGGTGCTGCGACACAACGGCCGGGTGGTCCACGATCTACCAGCGACGACTCGGCTAGTGGATCGGATTGGGCTGTTTTTCGGTGAGGAAGTGGTCTCGCAATTGCTAGAGGTTCGTAGCGAAGGGGGACCCGTCAAGCTGACCGGCTTCGTCGCCAACCCGACCTGCGACCGCGGCACGGCTCGCTTGCAATATCTGTTTGTCAACGGCCGCTGGATTCGCGATCGAAGTTTGGGCCATGCCATACAGGAGGCGTATCGAGGCCTTCTAATGACTGGTCGGCACGCGGTGGCGTTTATCTTTCTCGATTTGCCCCCTGAGGATGTAGATGTTAACGTCCATCCTACAAAGGCCGAGGTACGTTTCCGCCATGCCGCTGCGTTGCATCACCTGATCTACACCGCGATCAAGAGCCGCTTAGCTCAGGAACATTTGACGGCGCGTCTCGTGGTGCCGGCAGTAGCGACGGTGCCCGGCCTGCCCACGCCGCTGGTGATGCGGTCCGATCCACCGCGCGAGCCGAGCTTGCCGTTTGGTCCCCGCCTGCGTGTCGAGCCACCGCCACCGCCCCCTAGTCCAGTTACGGCCAAGCCCGTTACCGCTCCGATTGCCTTCGCAAATTCGACAGTGTCCCACTTTTCTGTAGAAAATTCAAAGGTTGTAAGTCCGTTTCACATCGAGAAGAAGCCTTTTGAGATACCTCATGCGATCCAGCTATATAATTCATACATCGTGATGGAGACGGATGAGGGCATGTTGGTGATTGATCAGCACGCTCTTCATGAGCGCATCTTATATGAACAATACCGCGCTCGGCTCAATGCGGGCACGTTAGAAAGCCAAGCCCTGCTCCTGCCTGAGCCTATTGAATTGCACGGCCAAGCGATGGGGTTGCTCCTTGAACACCGAGACTCTCTGGCCGAGTTGGGGCTGGGTATTGAACCGTTTGGTGGCCAAACGGTGCTGCTGACCCGCTACCCGACGCTGCTTGGTTCGCGATCACCCTCCACCTTGCTCAAGGCGGTGGTGGATCACCTCGTGAATCAGGATCGGTTGCCGCCACGTGACGTACTGTTCAACGATCTGCTGAGCTTAATGGCGTGTCATTCGGCGGTGCGGGCGGGCGAACGATTGGGGCCTGAGCAGATCGGCGAATTGGCCGCCCAACGCCGCCTCGCCGAGAACCATCACCACTGCCCACATGGACGTCCGACGGCATTGTTGTTCACCAAGCATGACCTAGAGCGACAATTCCGCCGGGCGTGAAGACTCAGGCGCTTGCCTCACTCAAGGGCGGCTCCAAAGACGACCTTGGCGATACTAAAATAAATGAGAATGCCGGTCACATCCACGAATGTAGCCACAAAGGGCGAGGACGCCATGCCTGGATCTGCCCCGATGCGTTTAAAGATCAGGGGAAGCATGGAACCAATCAGCGTGCCATACATGCAGATAGCAAACACCGCAAGGCTGATGACGATGGTCAGTTTGCCAAGATCGGTAGGCGGTTGGTCGCCTGGGTTGTCCAACAACGAGGAACTAGTCAAAAAGTACGTTCGCACCCCAGCAATCAACCCAAGCGTCAGACCGAGAGCAAGCCCCATCAGCAACTCATGCTTCAATGCCTTGAACCAGTCCTGAATGCGTACTTGTCCCAGAGCAATAGCTCGTGTGATCAAGGTGGCTGCTTG
>JBDNDE010000294.1:0-5870 GCA_046719305.1 Gemmataceae bacterium
AGCAGCCCGGCGTCGAAAGACCCAAGAGGAAACGTCGCAAGTCAGGTTACGCGCGACGAAATCCGCCAGGCTGTTCGCACTCAGTACAGTCAGGTTGCGGAAAGCGACGGCTGCGGCTGCGGGACCACCGGCTCGGCGTGTTGCGGTTCGACGGGTACCGACCTCAACACGTTGTCGCAGGCGCTGGGGTACTCGCCGTCCGAGGCAAGTTCGGTTCCGGCGGGTGCCAACATGGGGCTGGGATGCGGCAATCCGCAGGCGATCGCCAGCCTGCAACCCGGCGAGACCGTCGTCGACCTCGGCAGTGGCGGCGGATTCGACTGCTTCCTGGCATCGCGCCAAGTTGGCGATACCGGTCGGGTCATAGGCGTAGATATGACGCCCGCGATGGTTTCCAAGGCACGCGCCAATGCAGCCAAAGGAAGCTATCGGAACGTCGAATTTCGCCTTGGCGAGATTGAGTCGCTGCCGATCGCCGATGCGACGGCAGACGCGATTATTTCCAACTGCGTTATCAATCTGTCGCCGGACAAGCAGCGCGTTTTTTCGGAGTCCTATCGGGTCTTGAAACCCGGTGGCCGGCTGGCGATCGTTGATATCGTTGCATTTGCCGAACCCCCCGAGGAAATCCGCCAGGACATGGCACTCTTTACCGGATGCATGGCTGGCGCATCGCTCGTCGAGGAGATCGAAACAATGCTGCAAACAGCCGGTTTTCAAGAAATTCGAGTCTCTCCGAAGGGCGAGAGCAAATCGTTCATTCGCGATTGGGCGCCAAACGCGCCGATCACGGACTATGTTGTGTCCGCAACTATCGAAGCAGTCAAGCCCGCAACCTAACCAAACATTCCACTAGACCTGCACGAAAAGCCGTGCAGGCCGGTGACTTCAAACGTGAGGCGGCTATGCACATCACTACACCAAATCGCGCCACACACAGCTACAGGCAAAGACTGCACGCACCACCTGCCAGGGTCTTTCCGCTTCTGTGCCCGGTGCGGGAGACGGAGTGGGTAGAGGGTTGGGCGCCGGAGCTTGTCATCAGCACTTCCGGCGTTGCCGAGCGGGATTGCGTGTTCATCACGCCGGACAAACTCGGAAAGGCGATTTGGTATGTCACACGCCACGAGCCGACGAGATGGTTCGTCGAGATGTTAAGGATTGTGCCCGGAGTGACAGCCTGTCGGCTGGAGATTCAGCTTTCCGAAGATAGCGACGGTTGTTTTGCGGATGTTAGCTACAGCCATACGAGCATCGGTCCTGCGGGTGATGAGTTCGTAGCCGCCTTCACTGCCGACTACTACATGAGGTTTATGCAGGCTTGGGAGGCACAGTTGAATCATTTCTTGAAGACTGGCTCGATTGACAGATGACCACGCCGCCGGACCATGCGCGGCAGCGAACCCGGCGTGAGCGTCGCGGTTGCAATCGTAGCGTCCGAGTGCCGGGGCGTTGAGCTTGTCGTTAGGCTTCACAGACCCCACCAACTGCCGTATGTCCGGTCTGCCAACCCTTCACTTCTTCTGCAGAAAGCCGGAGCCGGCAAGACGACTGTCGCATCCCGTGTCGCGCAAGAGTTCAGCGCGATCCTGATCTCCGAAGACATCTGGCTCACCCAACTGTTCGGCGATCAGATGAAGACCTTCGGCGACTACATCAAGTTCTCACAGAAGTTGAAGACCGTTGTTGGCCCGCTTGTCGTGGACCGACTGACAACCGGTCAGTCTGCGCGGCTGGACTTCCAGGCGAATACAAGGACCGGGCGAGCTTGGTTCCGATCGGTGTTTGAGCAGGCAGGCGCTGCGCACGTCCTGCACGGCGTGAACACGCCCGACGAAGCGTGTCTGTCACGGATTGCGAAGCGCAACGCCGAGCGACCCGAAGGTTCCCATCACCTGACGGAGGAGGACTTTGTCTGTGTCTCGTCGTTCTTCCAAGCACCGGAGGAAGCCGAGGGCTTCAGCGTCAAGAGCCACGCAGCGGGAGCGCGGTGAAGCCTAACCCTTCACTCGAGCGGACTGCTACGGCTACGCAGCTTGGCCCTTCCAGGGCCAGCCAGTATTGTCCCCTCTAGGGACAAGCCACTCCGCCGGGGGCAGCCACTCAGCTCAAACGTTGTGCGAGAGGAGATATGAGAATGAAGTATTACCTACTCCTGTTACTGGCAGCCGTACTCATGGGCTGCTCGGGGAATGCGCGGACTGAAGCTCAGACCCCTCCCCAAAAAAACGATGCAACGACCCCGGCATCCAATGCCGTACCCGTGCCCGGCACATCGGTGAGCCTCCCGCCTCCTGCGGGTTTTGTTGTATCCGATCGATTCCCTGGATTCATGAAGAAGTCAACAGGCTCATCCATCATGGTTTCAGAACTCCCAGGGCCATATGTAGAAGTCACGGCGGCGTTCACGAACAAGAAGCAAATGCAGGACCGAGGCATGACGCTTCTCGACCACTCATCGGTCACAGTTGATGGCCAGCGGGCGGTTTTGCTTGACGTGGAACAGCCTGCCTACGGCACGCTGTTCCGGAAATGGATGCTCGCCATCGAACGCCCGGGTGGCACAGCGCTCATCGTTGCGGCGTTCCCCAAAGCCGAGGTGAAGCAGGGCGAAGAACTCAAGGCAGCGATCCTCGCTGCTACCTTCGGAAAACGGAGTGACCCGGCCGATGCTCTCGCGTTTGTTGTGACACCAGTCGCTCCATTCCAAGTGGCTAAGGTTATGGGCCAGAACATGATTTTGTCGCCCGATGGCCAGCTCTCCCTGAAAGACGAGAATCAGCCGTTCCTGGTTCTCGGTTTGTCGGCGTCCGAAGATCTCACCATAGCCGACCAGAGAGCATTCGCGGAGCATCGTGTGTCCAAAACTGCGACCATCAAGAGCATCACGGTCGAGCAGACGTCCCCGATCACCATTGGAAAGCTGTCGGGCTTCGCCACAACAGCAAACGGAGTCGGAGAGAATGCGGCTACGCCGCTCACCATCTACCAAATCTTGCTCTTCGATAAATCGGGATACTGCGTGATTCAAGGCATCACACCAACAGCCCAGAGAGACACCTATATCCCAATCTTTCAGCAGATTGCTAAGACGTTCAGGATGAAAGAATCGCACGACAGACGTTAGTCCACCTCGCACACGCCAATGCAAAGAACCTCAAACATCACCTTCGGCGATAACGTCCGGTTGCGTTCGACACCGGAGACTGAAGCGTTGGGCGTAGCTGGTCAGGTCGGTCAGGTTTACGGCGAGACCACGCCATCTATTACTGGTGTCACGGTTATCGGGCAGCCTACCAAGGACGAGGCTCTCAATGTTCACGTTGAAGGATGGACAGACACGCTCTGGTTCGCGCCCGAGCTGCTTGAGTTTGTTGATCACGCTGCCGGGGCTGAGATTCGACTCGACGGAGTTCCGAAGAAGTGGACGCGGAAAGCGAGCGGTGAGTGGGTCGAGTCATCAGGCAAGAAGCCGTGGTTGAAGTTCTGGTAACGTGGCCTAACCATACGCTGCAGCGAACGGCGGCGGACCATCGCCGTTGCAATCGGCGGGCCTCGTGGCCGCCGTCACTGAACTTGAGTCGTTGGGTAGACCATAGGGGGTGCCGCGAGTGAAAGCATTCGTCCGATTTGTGCAGCGTCAGGCAGAGCAGCAGCTGCGAGTCCCGGCCGACTACTTGCGGCAGCTAGGCGACACGTCGTTCTCGGGCTTCATGAAGTTTCTTATGATCCTTCCGGTAGCAGCGCACCGCCGCCGGTCCGATCCAGCGCTCATTCATGCCGTCAGGATCGCTGCCACCCAGGATGAGGACTGCGGTCCATGCGTCCAGATCGCCGTGAACGCCGCGCTCGACGACGGAGTCGAGCCGGACATCATCAGGGCTGTCCTAGACCGGAACCACGACCAGATGCCTAAAGAAGTAGCGCTCGTACTGAAGTTCGCGGAAGGCGTGCTGGCCAGAGACGGCTCCGAGGAGGAGGCTCGGGACGAGATCGTGAGGCAATTCGGGCAGACGGTCGTCACGGAGTTGTCTCTCGCCATTGCGACCGCACGGGTGTTCCCCTCCCTGAAGCGAGGCCTTGGGTTCGCGCGTAGCTGTGCGTTGGTGGAGGTGGCGGTGGAGTCGCGGCGGAAAGGCCACCCAACAAAGAAATAAACCTGACGAAGTCCGCGCTCCCCGCTCGTTGCCGCGTCCTTCGCAGGTTATCCCTGTGTTCCGTGTCACAGAGACGTTCGGTGTCACGGAGATGCGTCTTCTGAATATCCTGAGACTGCGCTTTTCGCCACCGCGAATTACCGACCCGAATTTCGGTAGCCTGCTGTTCATGTATATCCCGACCGCCCCGGAGCGGTCTTATTGGGAAGGCGAGTGACTTTTCCCCAAGACGCAAAGCGTTGTCTCCATCGGCCTACTTGGTGGCGAGAGTGGCCCCTTGCCTGAATCGCGTCAGTTCTACCTAGATCTTCCTAGCCGGTTTGAGGGAGTTCTTGCGGCCGCACGCCCCAAACTGGCGGAGGTTATCAGAAGTTGGCTCCATAAAGAGTTGCCTGAGGACATCTTTACCGTGGTGAAGCTTGCCGGTTTTGCGGTTGAAGGTCCGAAAGCTCGGCCTGTTGAGTGGGACATTTCGTTTGAGACCACCGGCGAACAGTGGGTGGGAATTGTCATTCCCGTTCAGGGAGACACGCCTCAAGAGGCAGTGGTGGACACGTGACACCGAACCAGCCCTTCCAGCGGCCGGCCACCGGTGCCGCTGCGCGGCCTTGGTGGCCGCCCACTGAGCTTTGGCGTTGGGCGTCCACAAGACTTGGTATGAGGAGTGTAGAGAGCGATGAACACGATACTCGGCGCTAATGGCGTCATTGCTCAAGAGCTGTCCCGGGCACTTGTTTCATTTTCCCCGGCCATCCGACAGGTGAGCCGTAATCCTCGAAAGGTAAATCCGACCGATGAGACGGTCGGGGCTGATTTATTGGACGCCCAAGCGACCGCAAACGCCGTATCAGGAAGTAAAGTTGTTTACTTGGTAGCCGGTTTGAAGTACGACACGTCTATCTGGCAAGAGCAATGGCCCCAAGTGATGCGCAATGTCATTGATGCCTGCATACATCACGGCGCCCGGCTGGTGTTCTTCGACAACGTTTATGCCTATGGGCGCGTGGACGGCTTGATGACGGAGGACACGCCATTCAACCCGATCAGCAAGAAGGGCTACGATCTCACCGAGCGCTTTTTCCAGGCAGTCCGAGACCACCGGCGCGGGTATACGAGCGAAGGCCCTGAGCGGGCCGGAAAGGATGTTCTCCTTGGTTCGGTATTCCCTGACTACCCGAAGCCCGACAGTCCGGCTGACTTCGTCTCCAAGTGATGACATCACCCATGGCACGTAAGCGCCTTGAGCATGGACGGGAGCCCATGGGAGACTTCGTCCAGAAGAAAAAAGGCAAGGACGAACCGAGAGCAGTTCAGCATACTTTGTTCGATCCGCCGCCAGGTAAGCTAGTGAAGAAGCATCGCAAAGGTGAGCGAGAAGAAGAGGCCACGGGCTAACAACCTGTCGCAGCGGCGGGCCGCTGAACCGGAGCGTTAGGCGGCGGAAGAGGATGGTGAGTGATGAAGGTAGTCATTCCAGGTGGGAGTGGACAAGTTGGGATGATCCTATCTCGCTCCTTTGCCGACGAAGGGCACGAAGTCGTTATCCTCAGTCGCGGCGTGAGTAAGTCCCCCTTCCGCGTAGTCCACTGGGACGCAGAAACCCTCGGTCCGTGGGCAGACGAATTCGATGGGGCCGATGTCGTCATCAACCTAGCCGGCCGCAGCGTCAACTGCCGCTACAACGCGGCCAATCGCCGCGAGATCACTGAGTCG
>JBDNDE010000295.1:0-5840 GCA_046719305.1 Gemmataceae bacterium
CGACGCCGATATCACCGCATGATCCAGGTTTCCAGGCGTCGCCTTGTCCCGGTGCCGATACAGGAAGCTCACCTCCGTCAGGTTGGCATCGCGGCCATGCAACACCACATGCAGCGGGTAGCGCTTCTTGTCGGCATCCACGGGCAGGCTGAGGGCGTAAGGTTGCACGGAGCCGTCTACCTTCGAGCGGTAGGCGCGAACAGTCATCTGGCCGGCGCGCGGCACCACGGCCCCACGGCCGAGACGCTTGATTCCCTCTTCCAAGACGCTCAGGGTCCATTTGGCTTGATCGCCATAGAACTCCCGGTGTCGCAGCATATACTCGCCGGCCTTGAGGAAGATCAGGGCATCGGGATCTTGGCTGTTGGCAGCGAGTCGGCGAAGCTGGTCCAAGCGTTCACGAATCGCCTTGAGGGTGGCCTCGTCGGGTTCATTCACTTGGGGCGGCGGAAAAGTCAGAGCCGGTTGAGCCATCAGAATGGCCCCCAACAGCAGGCCCAGCAGAACTCCTCGCATGGCAGCCTCGGGAGGTTTTTTGGGTGGAAAAAGCGGGTATCAATTACCATACTTCCCCCCGTCTAGGCTTCAAGAGCCACTAATCAGCAAAAGGACCATGGCGATGAAATCGCTGGGAATCGTCCTAAGTTACCTTACCAATCCGTCGCGGCGGCGTAACTTGCTCGCCTTGGCCCAATTGCTTGTTGTCTTTTGGGTCATCGTGGCCCTGTTCAGCGTGCTGTTTCACTTTTTGATGGAGTATGAAGGGCAAAAGCACTCCTGGATCACTGGCGTGTACTGGGTCCTGGTCGTCATGTCCACCCTAGGGTTCGGCGACATCACCTTCCAATCGGACATTGGCCGACTCTTTTCGATCGTGGTGCTACTAACGGGCTCGATCTTCATGCTGGTGTTGCTACCGTTCATGTTCATCCAGTTTTTTTATGTGCCCTGGATGGAAGCCCGCGAGGCGGCTCGCGCTCCTCGGGAACTACCCGCCAGTCTGCGGGGTCATGTCATCCTCACCGGACTGAGTGCCGTGGAACGGTCGTTGATTCGCATGTTGCAGCAGGCAGACATTCCTTATGTGATTGTGGTCAGCGATTTACCCGAAGCGCTGCG
Organism: Gemmataceae bacterium; assembly: GCA_046719305.1. Classification (GTDB taxonomy): domain Bacteria; phylum Planctomycetota; class Planctomycetia; order Gemmatales; family Gemmataceae; genus RGDT01. Next base: position 1,120 of record JBDNDE010000295.1, read on the forward strand.
ATTGCATGACGAGGGTTTCTCGGTCATGCTTGGCGACGTGGACGACCCGGCAACCTATCGCAACGCTCGGCTCGAGCAAGCCGCTCTGGTCGTAGCCACTCAGCGTGATACCACCAACACCAACATCGCCTTCACCGTGCGAGAAATCTCCGGTCAGGTGGCCATCGTAGCCATCGCTTCGGCCAGTGCCTCGGTGGATATTCTCCAACTGGCCGGTTGCACCCAGGTCTTGCAATTGGGGCGTATGTTGGGACAGGCCTTGGCGCGGCGGGTATTGGGCCGCGATGCCCAATGCCATGTGGTCGGCGAGTTCGGCGATCTGCTGATTGCCGAAGCAGCCGTGGCCGGCACCCCCTTGGTGGGCCGAACGCTACGTGAGATACGGCTGTCGGATCATGCCCGAGTGACGGTGATCGGGGTATGGGATCGTGGCAAGTTCTCGCTAGCAGGTCCAGAGACGCGAATTGAGCCGACCTCGGTTTTTCTGTTAGCTGGCACGCGTGACGATCTAGACGAATATAATGGGTTGTTTTGTGTCTACGGAGGTCCGGACTCGCATGTGTTGATCATCGGCGGAGGTCGGGTTGGCCGCGCGATCGCTCACACCCTGCAAGCCAGCAACCGCGATTATCGACTGATTGAATCCAACCCACGGCGGATCCGCGACCCGGAAAAATACGTCCTGGGCAATGCGGCCGAACTCGAAGTATTGGAGAAAGCCGGCATCATGGAATGCTCGTCAGTGGTGATCACCACCCGTGATGACGATGTGAACATCTACTTGACCATTTATTGCCGACGGCTGCGTCCGCAGGTGCAGATTCTGGCTCGGGCCAACCAGGACCGCAATGTCTCGACGTTGCATCGTGCCGGGGCCGACTTTGTTATGTCCTATGCCTCCACCGGTGCTAGCAGCATCTTCAACGTGCTACGGCAAAATAGCCTGCTGGCACTAGCCGATGGGCTGACGGCGTTTCGGGTACCGGTGCCGGCCTCGCTGGTGGGCAAAACGCTAGCTGAATGTCGCTTTCGACAAACTACGGGCTGTAATGTGGTAGCGATCAAACGCGGCGAGCATTACGACGCACACCCCGCCCCGAATGAGCCGCTGCCGGCCGATGCCGAGTTGATCATCGTAGGCGACACCGCCTCGGAAAAGCGATTCTATGAGACGATGACCTGAACCATCGAACCTGCTACGATGACATGCCACGAAGGAAAGCCAGCCTCCAGAGCAGGGAGCAAAGATTGTTCAACGCACGTCTCGCCAGGAAACTGTTCGCTGCCCTTCTGCTGCCGCTTTGGGATAGCCTACGCGATCTACTGCCGATCCTGTTCACGATAGCCGTGTTTCAACTCATGGTGTTTCGTCAGCCGTTGCAAGATGTCGGACAGCTGTTGCTGGGACTGCTGTTCGTCGTACTGGGACTGACGCTGTTTATTAGCGGGTTGCGCATCGGGTTGTTTCCGCTGGGCGAACAAATGGCCCAAGATTTCGCCCGCCAGGGCAGCTTGACTTGGCTGATCGCTTTCGCTTTCGCCCTAGGCTTTGGCACGACCTTCGCCGAGCCGGCCTTGATCGCGGTCGCTAATCAGGCCGCTAAACTGGTCACCGACCCCGCTGCCCCTTGTGAGGGCGAAGCAGCCGACGGACAGGAAGCTCAGTGCGAAACGGCCAGTGGGTCGTTTGCCCTGGTGCTGCGGTTGACGGTCGCAGTGGCTGTTGGCTCGGCTCTCGTCCTGGGAGTGTTGCGTATTCTACTCGGTTGGCCGCTTCATTATCTCATCATGTCAGGATACTTACTAGTGATGCTGCTAACGCCGTTCTCTTCGCAACAGATCTTGGCGGTGGCCTACGATTCGGGTGGCGTCACCACCTCGACAATCACTGTACCGCTGACCGCGGCCTTGGGCGTCGGGCTGGCTTCCAGTATCCGCGGTCGTAGCCCCTTGCTCGATGGGTTCGGCCTGATTGCCTTTGCCTCGCTGACGCCCATTTTGTTCGTCTTGCTGCTGGGGTTTGTATGGCTATGAGCTTTTTGGGCCTGCTGCTTTCGACGCTGCTAGCCACTTGCCGAGATGTGGTGCCGATCGCCGGGGTTATCTTGCTGTTTCAGTTGGCGGTGCTACGTCGGCCCATCTCCCAGTGGCAACGTGTGCTGATCGGCTTCGCGGCCGTAATCCTGGGGCTGACGTTTTTCCTGGTGGGGTTAGAGTTGGCTTTGTTTCCGCTGGGCCAAGCCATGGCCCGACAGTTAGCCGCCCCTGAGTTTCTTGTGCCGCATGATCCCTCGGTGGAAGCAATGAGCCAGCTTGGCTGGTATGCTCATTTCTGGACATATCTGTTTGCTTTCGCCATCGGCTTCAGCGCCACCCTGGCCGAGCCGGCTCTCCTGGCCGTCGCCATCAAAGCCCGTGAGGTATCCGGCGGCACTTTACATGTCTGGCCGTTGCGTATCGCCGTGGCTCTGGGAGCCGGCACCGGGGTGATGCTTGGGACCCTCCGCATCGTCCTGGGTGTGCCGCTACCGTATTTCCTGATGGCTGGCTATGCCGTGGTGATCGTGCAGACGTTTTTCGCGCCCAGGGCTATTATTCCGCTGGCTTACGATTCGGGTGGAGTGACCACCTCGACCGTCACGGTACCCATAGTCGCGGCCCTGGGTTTAGGCCTGGCCAGTCAAATTCCCGGTCGCAATCCCCTGGTCGATGGCTTCGGGCTGATCGCCTTGACGGTGCTGTTTCCGATGATCACCGTCATGGGCTACGCCCAGCTTGCCCAATGGTGGAATCAACGCAAATCACGACCCGCTGTACAATCTCCCTGAGCCGACTTCCTGCGGAGAACCTCTTATGCATTTCAAACTGATCATTGCCCTGATCGACAAAGACAAAACCCCCGACGTGATGAAAGCCGCTCGCTCTGCCGGAGCCACGGGGGCCACCATCATCGGCAATGCCCGCGGCGAAGGATTGGAACCAGCCAAGACGTTTTGGGGGCTGTCGCTGGATTCACAACGCGACGTACTGTTGTTCCTGGTCGAAAAACACCTCGCCCGTCCAATCCTGGAGAAAATCGCGGCTACGGCCGAACTCGACGACACACCGGGCACCGGGATCGCTTTTCAATTGGATGTCGAAGATGCTGTAGGTGTCAGTCACCAAATTCGAGAACTCACTCAACTGCTCAGGAGTCAACTATGAGCGAGAGCAAGAAAATCCGCGTGGCCGATGTGATGAAACGCGAGTTTGATCTCATGGATGGTAAGCTGACCGTGCGTGAGGCGCTCTTGAATTTGAAACATCCCGAAACACGCTCTATCATCATTGAAAAAACCGACCCTGATGATGAATATGGCATTGTCTTGATCTCCGACATTGCTAAGAAAATCTTGGCCGCCGATCGCTCACCCGAGCGGGTGAACTTGTACGAGATCATGTCCAAGCCCGTGCTAAGCGTTCCCCCCGAGATGAGCATCCGCCATTGTGCCCAGTTACTGGAACGCTTTGGTATCCTACGAGCACCGGTGATCGATCAACGCCTGGTGGTGGGTATCGTCAGCTTTCATGACCTGGTGTTACGCGGCCTGATGGATCAAATCCGTTGCTCGTCTTGAACCTTTTGGCCCCTTGGCAGCCGCCAGCTGGCAACCTAGGATAGCCAGTGGTTAGCGTTTTTTCTCCGTGAAGGATTCCCCAAAATGCCCCGTGTGTTGGTGGCCGACAAACTAGAGAAGCCCGGTCTGGAAACGATGCTGCAAGCAGGTTTGGAAGTGGACCTGCGTCCGGGACTCAAGGGGGAGGAACTCTGCGAAGCCCTGCGGGCTGCCGATGGCGTAATCATTCGCAGCGGCACAACGCTGACGGCCCGCGAGCTAGACCAACCGGGCAAATTGCGTGTCATCGTTCGTGCCGGCGTGGGCGTCGATAACATTGATGTCGCCACCGCGACCCGACGCGGCATCCTAGTGATGAACACCCCAGGGGGCAACACTGTCAGCACTGCCGAGCAGACCATCGCCCTGCTGTTTGCTTTGGCACGTCACACCGCTGCCGCTGCCGCCAGTCTTCGTGCTGGCAACTGGGAGCGTAGCCGATTTACCGGCACTCAACTAGCAGGCAAAACCATCGGCATCATCGGCCTGGGACGAATCGGCCGTGAGGTGGCCCGGCGGTGCATTGGTCTGGATATGAAGGTAATTGGATTTGATCCATTTATCACGGCGGCTGCCACAGGTCTGGAGGTGGTAAGCAATCTGGAGACGTTGCTGCCGCAGTGTGATTTTCTCACGGTTCACACGCCGCTTTCCGAAGAGACACGCGGCCTGATTGGCGCAGCGCAGTTGGCGTTGCTGCCGACCGGTGCCCGAGTCATCAATTGCGCTCGCGGCGGCATCATCGATGAATCGGCCCTCCTGGCAGCCTTGCAATCCGGGCATCTAGCCGGTGCCGCCCTGACGCAACTTTCGCTCGCTCGCAACGACATCGGCGACGACGCCGTCGAAAAGCTCAAACCACTCTCGAAACTCGAATTGCTCATTCTCTCGGGTACCGGGGTATCCGATGCCTCGGTCCCAACACTCGCCACCTTTCAGCGACTGTGGGGGCTCTCGCTACGGAACACGAAAGTGACTGCGGCCGGAGTCAGCGAGTTGGAGAAAGCCTTACCGAAATGCCAAATCGACCACTGAGCGGCGAATCGGGGATGGCAGCCGCAGCTT
>JBDNDE010000296.1:0-5779 GCA_046719305.1 Gemmataceae bacterium
CTGGGCCGAACGAGATTAAAAACCACGCCGGCCTTCGAGGGCGTCAGCGAGCATTTGGTTGTTGGCAAACTCTAAGACAGAGCCAGAGGGCAACCCGCGTGCCAATCGTGTGACGCGGACCCCCAGCGGCGTTAAGAGGCTAGAAAGATACAACGCGGTACCGTCTCCCTCGGTGGTAGGGTTGGTGGCCATGATGACTTCTTGAACACCGCCTGCTCGAACGCGCGACAGCAGTTGCTCGATGGTGAGGCGATCAGGCCCGATCCCTTCGAGGGGTGAAAGGCGTCCGTGCAGGACGTGATACAACCCGCGATAGGACCCGGAACGTTCCAAGGCGGTGAGGTCGCGAGGTTGTTCGACCACACAGACTAACGAGGCATCGCGACGTGGGTTGCTGCACAACACGCAGATTTCTTGTTCGGTTGGGGCACAGCAGACCGCACAACGCCGAATCTGTTCCTTGATCGCTCGCAAGGCCTCTGCCAGGGCCATCACTTCTTCCCGCCGCGCTGACAGCAGATGGTGCGTCAGCCGTTCCGCGGTTTTCGGACCGATTCCGGGTAGCTTAGCGAGTTCGGCCATCAGCCGATCGAGCACCCCCAGAGGACGGTGGCCCGACAGATCAGAGGGTGCGGTAGAGGACACGGTCGGGTTCATGTTGTTCTTCCGCTGGACTGTCGGGAACGCTTAACCAACGCCCGGTAACTTCAGACCAGGGGGCAGCCCTAGCGTCTCGGTCATTTTGGCCGTCTCAGCGGCGATGGCCTCGCGTGCCTTATTCATCGCCTGGTTGACAGCACTGCGGATCAGGTCCTCGAGCATCTCGCGGTCATGGAGTTGCAACACTTCGTCGCTGAGTGTCACCGCCAAAAGTTCGAGCCGGCCGTTGACCTTGGCCCGGACCATCCCCGCACCGGCGTCTCCCTCGACGAGGATCTGGCCCAAACGGGCCTGCATGGCCTGGATTTGTTCCTGAAGGCGAGGCACGCTGGAGAGCAGGCCGACCATTGCACCCATGTTTTTGAACAGATCAAACATTTGACGCCTCATCCTGGTTTTCGGGTGTCATCGCCGAAGCCTTCATCGACGCGGTGAATCGTTGCTCCCAAGACTTCCATCGCTCTTTTCACCAAGGCAATCCGTTGGACTTCCTCCTTGGGTGAGCGGCGAACGGCTCGCGACAGATCATCTGCTTGGGCCGTTGGGGCCTCGGCTTGATGGGTGTCGATAGTTACTTTCCATTCTTGCCCCGTCAGTTCCTGGAGAGCTTTCTCCAGCCGAGCGAGGCTTTCTGGCCGCTGGCAGTACTCACGCTCTTTATTATAGGCCGGGGAAAAGCGAAAAACCAGAGCGTTTGGCCCGATTCTTGCTGGGGCACCCGCTCGGGCCAGTTGACCCCCTAGCATCGTCCCCAATTTCGTCAGCACCGTTGGCCACTGCTCGTTCCATCGCTCGATCGAGAGTGGACCTAGGGAAGCGACGGATGGCTCAGAAGCGGGTGTCAGGTAGTTTTTTTTTATCGCCTCACCGGTGTCGCCCAGTCGCGGCACCGGGGCTAAGCCGCTTATCACGGAACGGGAGGGGTCCCCCCCGGAGCCGCGTGTCGCGTGACGCAGCTGGGCTACCAGAGTCGCCAACTGTCCCAACGGCACCAAGTCAGCTAAGTGGGCCAGACGAATCAGGGCCATCTCGACCAGAGTACGGGCGTGGTTGCTACCGCGTAGGCGAGCCTTGGCTGTCGAGAGAACATCCAGGCCGGCGAGGATGGCATCAAGGGAAAGCGAGCGTGCCTGTTTCTCTAGTGTCGCATGATGTCGTGCAGGGACCGACAAATCACGCCCCTGCAGACCGCCGACGTGAACGACCATCAAGTCGCGCCAGTAAGCGATTAGTTGATCAAGCAACTCGCCCAACTGCAAGCCGCTGAGCGAGACCTCGGCCAACTGATCTAGCACGAGAGCGGGGTTTTTAGCGAGAATAGCTTCGCTAAGCGCGAGGATGCGGTCGTCGCCTGCCGTGCCGAGCAGCCGATGGACCTGATCAGCGGTAAGCTTGTCCTCGGCGAAGGCCAGCAGCTGATCGAGCAGCGATTGGGCATCGCGCATGGAGCCACCGGCCCGGCGGGCGATAAGTTCCAGAGCGTCTGGGTCGGCCTGCAAGCCCTCGCGTTGGACAATGTGATGCAATTGCTCCACGATCCGGGGTAGGGCGATACCTGCAAAATCGAAGCGTTGGCAACGCGACAAAATGGTGACCGGCACCTTTTGCACATCGGTGGTCGCGAAGATGAATTTGACATGGGGCGGCGGTTCTTCCAACGTTTTGAGCAGCGCGTTGAACGCCTCCTTGGTTAGCATGTGGACTTCGTCGATGATGTAGATTTTGAAGCGGCCGCGGGAAGGTTTATATTGGACATTGTTGCGAATGTCGCGAATCTCATCGATGCCACGGTTGCTAGCGGCATCCATTTCAATGACATCAACATCCTCGCCCGAAGCGATATTCAGGCAGTTGGCACACAGGCCACAGGGGCTAGGAGTTGGGCCATTTTGACAGTTGAGGGCTTTGGCCAGGATGCGAGCGGTGGAGGTTTTACCGACTCCGCGAGCGCCAGTAAAAAGGTAGGCGTGTGCGACTCGGTTGGCTGCCAGGGCGTTGCTCAAGGCCCGGGCTACCGGTTCTTGGCCGACGAGTTCCGCAAAGGTTTGCGGTCGATAACGCCGAGCCAAAACGGTGTAGGTCTCGCCACGGGCAGCAGTGGCAGGTGTTGAAGCAGCAGAATCAGCCTTGGCCGCTTTTTTCGCCATGATCTGTGGCAGGGTTTAAGGGGAGGACAAATCAACAGCAGCGCGGTGGGGTGCCGGAAGGGTTACCCATCGACTCGGTCCATTGCGTATGGCTGCTCCCGTCAAGGCCTGACCAGGTTGGCAACTTTCCTCTCAATGGGGCCCTTCCGACACCTCACCGCGTTTAACCGAGCCTTCTTTCTTCGGAAAAAAGAAGGCTTCCGGGCTGTTGTATTCTCACTTGTTACTGGTTTGAATCGTTATTTTGCGAATCACGATCGGGTTCTCCGGTCGACGTCCGACTAGATCCTGATCCTCCTTCACGATCGGCTTCTGGTATATCTTACGGGCCGTGTCCAGCCCCTTGACCACTTTTCCAAACAAGGTGAGGTGGCCATCGAGAAACGGAGCCTTGCTTAAACAGATGTAAAACCGACAAGCTGCCGTATCTGGACCGATCTCCCGACAGGCCCCCAACGCACCTTCTTCGTGACTTTGCACCTTGGCGTCCGTCGGTTCGTCTTTGAGCCAATAACCAATCGATCCCATGCCGGCAGCGCCGCGGCCTTCGGGGCAACCGCCTTCGAGGGACTCGAACTTCCCCTCGTCGGTCACTTCTAGGCGGGTCCGCTCAAACAACAAGCCATTGTAATAGCCGGCACGCGCCAAAGCAACGAAGTTACGCACATGATTGGGGGCTTGCTCGGGAAACAGTGCCACCTCGATGATCCCCTCGTCCGTGTGGATCTGGGCCGTGTAGTGGATTTTGTTGCCCTGGCTATCCACAAAGCGAATGTCGTCCCAGATCTTCATCACCGTCTCGAGAATCTGAAAGGTTGGCCTACCCGAGTACAACACATCTGGCGGTCGCAACGCATCTTGGGGAGCATCGTCCCCAGAGCGAGTAGCCTCGGCAAAGCTGCGGTGCAGCGCATCGCGGGTAGTGGGCGAAGACACCTGAGGCTGTTGAGGCGACATGGGCGTCCGCGGTTGCGGCTGCTGGCTGGACGTGGACCTCTGAGGCCCTGGGGCCGGCGGCTCCACGGTTCGTGGTTGCGTGACAGTTGGGATCTGGTCTTCCGCAGTCGCGGCGACTGGTGCCTTGGTTCCACAACCTATTACGCTTACAACAGCGGCCACCAACGAGCCGCGTACAAACCACGACATCATGATCTTCTCCCGGGCGACGAGGTCAGAAACGACCGTATTACCTGCCAACGATGGCCCGATAACCTCCGGAGTCGACGAAATCAAGGCGAGGCATATCACAGCTGGCAAGGCAGCAGAGGACAGGACGAACTCCGGGCGAAGTTTCTTCTTGCAATCCGGCGCGGGCGGCGTTAGTGTAAAAAAAGTCCCCTTACTTCTTCGCGGTCGCCAGTTCTCTCCTCAAGGAGACCGTGTTATGATTGCGGATCGTGTCGAACAGCTTTGCCAACAAGCTCAGCGAGCGATAGCTCAACGCGATTGGGATCAAGCAAAACAATCCTACCTGATGGCCCTGGGCCAACGTAGCAACTCACCGGACATTCACTATGGCTTGGCGACGGTCTACTTCCAGCTTCGAGAACTGACCAGTGCCAGCCATCATTTTCGTGAAGTAACTCGGCTGGATCCATTACGAGCCTCGGCATATATTAACCTTGGAGCAGTGCTGAACTTACTGGGCGAATACGAAGAGGCGATCAAAGCGTTAAGGCGCGGTTTGCAACTGGATGGCACTCGTGTCGAGGGCTACTACAACCTCGGACTGGTCTACCGCCGGAAAAACCAATTCGATCTAGCCATCGAGGCTTATAAAGAAGCGTTACGGCTCAATCCGCGAATGGCGGATGCTCATCTGAATTTGGCCAACATGTATTATGATCGGTTGCAGTATGAGCCAGCGTTGCGGCACTATCAGGAGGCGTTGAAGCTCCGGCCCGGATGGGAGAAAGCCCAGGAAGGGGTGGAACGTACGCAGCAACAACTCACTCCTTCTCGGCCAGGAACGGCCGCTTCTGCCTCTGCCTCGGAGAGGGAGGAGGGGGCCAAAGTGCCGACCGCTGTCCCTTCGGAACGAGTGGTCGACCCGGTCTACGACGGTGTCTTCCTGAGTCAGTTGCATCAACTCTCGGCCGTGGCTGTCCAAACGGGGCAACTGCTTCATGATGTGGTGCTGCAGGAAGTCGAGCCGTCTATTAAGCAGCTTTCTACGGTTTTGATGAACGCGCGTGGTTCGCGGCACGAATTGGAAGTCTGTCTGGAACGCTATGAGGCGGCTTTGTCTCGGATGAAGACGGCCCATCAAGCCCTAAAGACCCAAATGGAGCGATTGGCCGACCAGGGCAAGCGATTCCCGACGTGACAAAATGCAGCCCCGGGCTATACTGAGGGGCATGTTACCGATTCAATTAATCACCTACGATCCGGGGCATTTTCACGCGGCTCTGGTGCAAAAAGAGATGTTACCCGGCGTGGATCACCGCGTGCACATCTACGCTCCCTTAGGAACGGACCTTCTGGAACACCTAGGTCGTCTGGCGGGTTTCAACTGCCGCGAGGATCACCCCACCTCCTGGCAGGTAGAACTTCATGCCGGCCCCGATGCCTTGCAACGCATGCTTGCCGAGAAGCCCGGCAACGTGGTGGTCCTAAGCGGCCGCAATCGCCACAAGATCGACGTGATTCTTGCTTCGCTGTATGCCGGACTGCATGTGCTAGCTGACAAGCCCTGGGTGATCGATGCCGAGGATCTACCCAAACTCGATCAGGCGTTGCATCTAGCTCGGGAACGCCAACTAGTTGCTAGTGATATCATGACCGAGCGCTATGAGGTTACCGCTCGGTTGCAACGTAGTCTGGTGGCCGATCGCGACCTTTTTGGCGAGATCGAACCGGGTACGGCGGAACGGCCTGGGGTGACTTTTGAAAGCGTCCACTACATCATCAAACAAGTTGCCGGTACACCATTGCGTCGGCCAGCCTGGTTCTTCAACGCCGAGGAACAAGGC
>JBDNDE010000297.1:0-5750 GCA_046719305.1 Gemmataceae bacterium
TCCATGTACGATTGTCGACGCATGATGAAAAAGTTCCTCGGGATCGGGCGAACCAGCGTTCGGACAACTAGTCGTTGTCCGAGCCAAACGGTTATGAAGATTTAGGGTAGCGCGGCGGCGAAGGAAACGCAAGGTCGCCGCAGCTTGCCCAAAGAGAAAAATCAGCCGAGACAGCGTCAGGATTGGAATCGGTCGCGCCCTGGTGTAGAACAACGGCGAGACTGCTTGAGGAGTCTGTGTCGTGGATCGGAACCTGTTTTCTGCCCCCGTGCAAACCGTGTTAGCTCGCCTTCCTGTCATGGGGCTACGAATCGGCCAACCGCATCGCGCGGCGCGGGCGATGATCGAGGTCGCCTGTGCCGAACTGCCGTTGCCATGTCAAGCGGGTTTGTGGCTGGCGTTTGACTTCTTCGAGGAGTCGCACGCCATTAGCCAGGCGTTGCACACCCCCGAGGGGTCGGCCTGGCACGCGATCTTGCACCGCCGCGAGCCAGATGCGTTTAACAGCAAGTATTGGTGGCGACGCGTCGGGTCGCATCCCGTCCTGGAGCAACTCCGCCAGCAAACACCGGCCCTGGGCTACTGCTACACGACGCCCGAAGCTTTTGTCGAGTGGTGCGAACGGGTCCGGGAGAGCGGCTCAAGCGACGAGCAGTTGGCCCAAGAGGTGCAGCGTCGGGAGTGGGAGTTGTTTTTTGCCTGGAGTGCCCGACAGAACCAGTGAGACGAACGCTCTGAGACAAACGCCCTGGCCCAGCAGCCAGCCGAAGCACAGCACACGGGGCCAAGCACAAAGCCAAGGCCCCGCCCCTGAGGCAGTAACAACCGGCAGCCAGCAGGGGACGGGATTGGCTCGTGGAGTGTGTTGTAACAAGCCAGAGAGCGAGGGATTACTTTTTCTTCCAAGGCAGGCTATCAATGGTTTCGACGACCGATTCCTGATCTTGCGTCAGGTCGACCTTGGTCGTGGTGCCGCCGATCTCGATCGACAACTCGCCCTTGAGCGTGATCTTGACCGTCGACTTTTCCAGTAACCCCTTGTCGGTATCGAAGGTAATTTTGCCCTCTTTTGACTCACTGGTCAGCTTCGCGCCCTTGATCTTGAACGGCAAGCCGCCCTGCCCAGCCGCCTCGCCCGGCGGGGTGTAGTTGAGCTTGGTGTCCACCTTGATGTTGTGGATCTTGCCGTCGTTGCCTTCATAGGTGTAGGTGTACTCGTTGTCGTAAGTGCCGATCGGCCCCATTGCCAGCTTGGTCTTGCGGCTCCACTTTTCCCCTTTGGCCGTCTCTTTTTGCGGCACCACGGCAAAGGTTGGCTCGGCCATCTCCTTCAGAGCGGCTTCGCTAAGGATGGTGTCGAGCAACGGCTTCATTTGGGGGTTGGCAGCGACGAGCTTGCGGAGGAACTCATCGCGACCGGAGATTTTGCTGACTTTGAGTTCCTTCAGATCCAGTTCGAGTTCAAACTCCGAGCCTTCCAGGGACTTGAAATAATCGGCCAGGGGGTTGTTGGCAGTGGCTTCTTTGGTGGAGTCATAGGAGATCTTATTCCCGCCGATGTCGATTTCCATGATGACCCCCTCGATTTTTTGCTTGAGGGTCACCTTGTCGCCTTCGATCTTGGTCGGGGTCCAGCTGAAGAAGAAGGTCTGCGTCTGCGTCTGGGGCACGTCGTTGTTCATGACCTTCATGTTCTGCACGGTCTTTGTAAACATCTTCTGGTAGAAGGGCTTGTCCTTCTCGAACTTCCACTTCAGGACCGACTTCTGGCCTTCTTTGGGCTTGTCCTTATCTTTGTCCTTGTCCTTGTCCTGAGCTAGGACCGCTGCGGTCATCCCGCACAGCATGCCCAACATTAACAGCCCAGCCATGAGGCGGCGCAGCATCGATTCACTCCTCCAGGGATTACACGTCTTGTTGCCTGCGGCTTTTGTGCCGTATTCCTTGTTTGTAGTGGTCAGGCGTGATCGTTCAAGAGAACTTTCTAAAGATGGGAGACGAACCATGGACCTAGTTTCCACCTTGTCCGGCTCGATGATGCAAAATTTTTTCCCTGCCGGCTGGGATCTGGCCAAAATCGACCGGCTCGCGCAACAGGAGATCACCCCGCAGCCGTGGTGGAACACTGGCTTCCTACCGGTGCCCTGCGCTAGCCTGAGCGACTTCGATACCTACATGGGCCACGAAATTGCCTGGGAGATTTACCAATCCCACCGCGAGGGCCGGCCGATTGCTTTCATCCTGCCTGTCGGACCGATGGGCATGTACCGCTGGGCCGTTTACTTCCTCCAGCAATGGGACGTGCCGTGCGATCATGTGCATGGTTTCAATATGGATGAATGGGCCGATGCCCAAGGCAACACGCTGCCTGGCGATCAGCCTGGTGGCTTCCAGCACGCTATGGAGCAGGCGTTCTATGGCCCTCTGGGACCGCTGACCATACCGGTCAAGCAACGCCATTTCGCCCTGAAGACGGAGTTGCCCACCTACGCCGAGCAACTCGCCGAACTCAAACAACAGGGGGCACGCCTGGTCACCGTGTTCGGCATCGGCCGAGTGTGCCATATCGCCTTTTGGGAGCCGCACTTTGCCGCCGATTACGCCAGCGAGGCCGAGTGGAAGGCGGCGACGCATCGCCTTGGGGCGATTCTGCATCCGTTGACCATCGAGCAAAACGCCATCACCAGCTTTCGCAGCCGCACTACCTTGGTACCCTGTTATGCCAACACCATTGGGCCGGGGCTGTTCCTGCAAGCTGACCGGATCATCGGCGGGGCAGACGGGGTCCTGGGCCGGGGCATGCAATGGCAGGGGCTGTCGCTACGCCTGACGCTGCTGCACGAGCCGACCCCCTGGATTCCCAGCACCTACATGCCCACTCTTGCGGGCAAACTCTTCTACCTCCGCGAATTGGCCGACCCACTGGTTGCCGAGTGCAACTGAGGCCCGCTGTTGGCCTTTTTCTTCACCCAGAGACGCAGCTGACGCCAAGCCGTCACTAGGTAACTGCAACCGAGGCCAGCTGTTGGGCTTATTTCTTTACCATTATGTCGAGCGTAGCCGCTTTCACGGCCCAGTCGCGGCCGGCGTGCTTGGCGGTGCCCTGGAAGTTCAGTGATAGCGGCCCCGGCTTGGCCCCACCGGGTATCATCAGGTTGGCCTCGGCAGCGTTTTTGTCTCCGGGGATCTTGACAGGGGGCAGGTTGAAGCCCCCAGGCGGCGGTGGGGCGAAGCCAACCACCACCTCGCCCTTGAAATCGGCTTGGCGGGCAATCTCAAAGAGTACCTTCAAGGGCTTGCCTGGCTGGGCCTCGCCCATCGCCTTGGCCATCAATCGGAAGGGCGGCTTAACCGTCACGGCCAAGCCCACCTGATGAAATTGCGTGCGGGGCGGCAAGGTCAGATTGGCCATGCTAGCCTGCAACAGCCCTCGTACTGAGGCGAGGCGTTCTACGGCCACGCCGTCCACGGTGGCTTTGCCGACAATTCGTAGGTCATATGGCCCCGAGGGGAGTTCGTCTACTTTCACGATCAGGGTGCCAGCGGGTTGATTGGGTGGCTTGGGCGGTCCCTCGATCTTCAGGCTGCCGCTGACCCCTTTAGGACCAACAACGCTCACTTCGATAGGTCCATCGTAGCCAGTTCGGGTGACCAGGAGGGGAATACCCACCTCACCGCCTGGGGCTACGTCGAAACGGTCACTTGGCAAGGTCAGGCTGAAATCGTTGTGAAACGAGGTAAGACTCAAGCGGTACGTCTCGTCGGGGCCTCCCCAGGCGTGCAGATGCTCCACCACCACGGTGTAATCGCCGTCGGCCGGGGCCGTGTAATCCAGGCGTGGCGAATTGGCCGGATTGCTCGCTGCCAGCTGCACGCCTTTGGCATCTTTGAGCGTCAGCACGACATCGGCCGGCGAGCCGTATTCCAGGGTGTGAGCCTCGATGATCAGCCGCTGCCCCTTCTTAGCCGTGAACACATAATGATCTATTTCGTCTTTCTTGGTGAAACGACCGCTAACGGCTGAACCGATCGCCAACCGTTGAGCCTGGGCTGGGGTAGGGTTGGGCTCTTGTTCGACCAGTTCCTCCAAGTCGGAGGTAGGGACGATCACCGGCCAACCGGCCAGCCCATTCGGCCCACGCGGCGTGACCTGGACGGCATCGGCCTGTGCAGGTACGTCTAGTTCGACCGGAGCCACCCCCTCGACCTGCGGCCCGGCGAAGCGAAGTCTGGCCTTGGTGCCACGTCGAACGGCCAGAGGAATCGCGGTGGTGGCACAGGGAAAATCGCCCATCCGCAGCCGATAAACATACTCTGGTCCCCCGCGGTAGCTGACATCCCGCACGGCCACGAGGTAGTCCCCGGCCTTGTCAAACGTCAGCGTCAGCCGCGAATCGGTTTGGAGGCCGGGTGCGTCGTTACTGAAACCGTTGGGCAGTTCGCGGCCGGTCGCATCATAGAGCGTCAGCTGGGGGTCGATCGGACTGCCGAGTCGCCGACCCAGGACTTCAAAACTGACCCGTTGACCCGCCTTAACCGTGATCTTGAAATAGCCGGTCTGCTCCGCGTGGAGTTGGCCAACTACCACAGCAGGCAGCGCAACCGGCTGAGCGGTCTTCCAGTCGCGATTGGTGCCGACTTCGACCACCTGAGGCAAATCGTCGATACAGAAGACGCGGGCGTTGGACAAGCCGCGTTTGGTAGCCACACGAACAAAATGAAAGCCCAACGGCGCATCCTTGGGAACCTCCAGTTTCACCTTCGCTTGCGTGGGCGTCTTGTTTTCCACCACCGACCACTTGCCGCCAAAGCTGCTCCAGAGGCCGGTTATTTCCAACAAGTTGGTGCCATTGAGAACCAACTCCGCCGTGGTGCCACGCGGTAGGCCCATCTGAGGGAGCAACGCAAGCGTGGGGGCCTGCGGATTGGTCGGCGGCTGCTGGGCCAGTAGGGGAACAGCCAGGACAAAAAGGATCAAAGGGAGATTACGTCGCATGGCAATAGCCCCGTGAGGTCGGTCGGTGAGACGGTCAGTATAGACCGCTGCCCTCCCAACGAGAAGGGGGAAGCTTCCCCGGGACCCGCCCTATGCGCAGCGCTTGACCATCGTGATCTCGTTGCCCTTGTCGTTGTGCGAGACGCGGTCCATGAACGTCTGAATCAGCAGCAGGCCGCGCCCCGACACCTTGCCCAAGTTGGCTGGGTCGGTGGGGTCCGGCAAATTCGACGGATCAAATCCGTTGCCTTCGTCCCGCACAATAATTGCTACCTCCTGTCGGCTGTAGCGCGTGGTCACATACACCCGGCGGCTCTTGTACGGCTCCTCTAGGCGGCGTTGCTGACCGAGCTGAAGATAGAGATTCTCGTTGTCTTCGCGTAGGGCCGAATCCAGTTCCAGGTTGCCATGCAAGATGGCGTTGGTCAGGGCCTCGTGGATGGCAACTCCCAAAAGAACCAGTCCGCTTGGTTCACACAACGACAGCCGGATCATGTCCTCTTCGATGTGTGAACCATTGCCGGGATCAGGCTGGTGTCGTTGGGTAAGACAAAGTGGCTCTCCTGAAGCTCCAGATGCTGCAACAATCGCGCCCCCTGGAACTTGCTCTTGCTCACGGAAAGCACCTGTTCGAGTGTCTCAGGCAGATCACGGGCCAGGCTTTTCTTGGGGACATAACTAGCCGCCCCCTTGTGCAGTGCTTGGATGGCTACATCTTCGCTGCCGTGGGCCGTCATCAAGGTGATCGTCAGCG
>JBDNDE010000298.1:0-5690 GCA_046719305.1 Gemmataceae bacterium
GTTCGGCAGGACCATAGCCAGTTATGACATACAAACAAGAGACCTACACCGAAGCAGTGGTTTCTTATCAAACTCGTTATTACACCGAGGCTGTAACTTCCTACCGTTACTCGTGTGCCTATAACCCCTGCACCTGTCGATATGAGCAGGTGGCCCAACCGGTCGTGAGTTATCGCTTGCGTGCCCAATGTTGCCCGGTCACTAACTATTTGCAACGTACTCGTTTGGTCCCGGTCCTAACTCAGCAGGCGGTAACGATGTATGAGCCTGTCACTTCCTGCTGTACGACTAGTAACGGACCAGCGGTGATGGCTCCGCCGGCAGGGTCAACCCTTTTACCGAATGGTTCTGCCGCTCCAGGAGGGGCCGAGCGCCGTGACCCCGTGGGTTCGAGCTTACCTCCCGCGCCGCCCGGCACGGAAACCCGTGAACCGGAGATGGATCGTTCTACCCCCATGTATACCCCGCCGATGATGCCCCCCTCCTCAGGCAGCGGTTTACGCAACGTGCCCGATGCCCGCATGGATCGCATGGCTTCTCGGGGAGATTCGGTGGTGCAGGGGCGTTTAACCACTAGTGATCGACTCCCCCGTGCTAACTCACGCGTGCTCTTTGTGAACGCCGACAACAAAAACTTGCAGTATCAGTCCACTACCGATGCCGACGGCATTTTTCGAACACGCTTGGAGAAGGGAGCATGGCTGATTTATACGTTTGATGCTTCGGGCAAGCCTGTGTTCAATCGTCGGATCGATGTGATGGCTAAGAAAGATGTTTCGTTTACGCTGGTGAGTCGTTAATGAATCGGAAGCGTTTCCCAAGATTGCTAGAGTGGGTGAACGCGGAGCGATAGGCGCAACAAAAAGAGAGGGGGAAGGCGGAAGCCGCTTCCCCCCTCTCCCACAAGGAGAGGTCCCTCATCCTCCGAAGGACCAAAGTTATTGTAGCATCCTAAGCAACCGAGGCGGGATAATAAATTCTGGTCCGAAGAAGGCTTGGCATGTCAATCATTTTTCTTCTTGCCCGCTAGATATTCATCAAACCAATCAGCGAACCGCTCAATATCTGCCAGGATAGTGCCCCAGCCGTGGCCGGCTCCCTTGCGTATTTCCACTTTGCAGATGCATTCGCATTCTTTCATTTTTTGAGCGAAGATCTCTGCCTGTTGCAGCGGAACAAGCTTGTCCGCATCGCCATGAATCAGCAAGCAGGGCGGAGTTTTTTTGGTCACACACCACGCCGGAGACACCTTTTTGGCTATCATCTCCAGACGCTCTTTGTCTTTGATGGGCACAAACAACGCTTTTTTGGCATCGAACTCGTGCCAATCCATGGCAGCAGTAAACGGCGGTTGAATCTGGCGGTCGATGAGAGCGTTGCCCTTCTTCCCGAAATTGAGGAAATCCGTAGGCGGGAAGAAACAGGCCACTGCTTTGACCTCGCTGGACAGTCGGTCGATGGGGTCGGAGGCTTTCGGATCGCCTGGACCGCCAGTGGTGGCCATCATCAGCGAAAGGTGGCCACCTGCCGAGGCTCCGGTAATGCCGAGCTTGTCGGGGTCGATGTTGTAGGTTTTAGCGTTGAACTTGATAAAGCGGATGGCACGATGCAGATCCTCGATGATCTCGGTAATCGTGAATTTGGGCTGGCTCCCATGAACGACGTTGAATACGGTGTAGCCCCTGGCCAAAAAGGGAGCGACGAAAGCGGCGTTGATGTTTTCCGGGCGGGAAAACCATCCGCCGGAGACAACAAAGATGATTCCCAGGCCGTTTGCTTTCTTGGGGGTCATGATGTCCATAGTTAACGCCAGGCCATATTTGCGCCCGTAAATGACATCGCGAGTGCGTTCAAACTCGGGTGCAGCTGGGGCACTGGGAACTAACGCCAGACCAAACAAGAGCAACGGGACGAATCGCATCGGGGGCTTCCTCCGTCAGAATGCTTCGAGTTTCTCTTCTCGGTCTATCATGACCATCTAGCTCCGTAAAGAGTTTCCGCCGCTCAGCCTTGGCCGCGCGGCGGAATTCGAGATACCGGGTTCATCAACCAATCCAGTCTCGGCTCAGTAGGTCAGTTCGACACCGAAGGTTAGGCCGTGTGCCCAAAAGTCCGTGGTTCGGAACGGCACTGTAGGCTGAGCCGCTCCATTGTTGACTAGGCCAACCGTGGAGAAGTTGGGCACCAGGAACGGATTGACGTTGCGGTCGATCTGGTCGCCGGGACGCACAACATTCGTCCACCACAGAGCGTTATACCCGACAGAGAGCCGCATCCAATCGGTCACATAATAGCCCAGGTTGACGTTCACCTCAGGCACGACCGAAAAATTACTGCGACGTTGGGTGCCGATGTTGGAACCGACTGCTAACAACCCGCCGGGTCGCGGATCGGGATTGACTCCCTGTAAGAAGGTCTGTGTGCCATCAATCGTGACATCCTGATGGGTGACCCCTAGGGCGATTCGGGCACGACCGTCGACTGTGAAGCGGCCTTGCAACCAGCGGCCCTCGACACCGACTTGGCCCCCCCAGAACTGGTTGCGGGTACGGAAGCTATCCGCCACACGGACCCGCTGGCCCGCCTGGAAACCATTGATATCATTGAGAAATTGCAAATCTTCAACAATGTTGATTGCTTCGGCCAAATGCAGATAACGCGGACCAAGCAAAAAATTGACACGGCTGTTGCAACTCATCGAAATGGGGCAAATCAGGTTGGCCTCCAGTCCCCACAATTCACTCGGCGCGCGTACCGAGATATTTCCAGCAATCAGCCCGGGAAACGACACCAATTCAACCTCTTCAGCGCCGGCCACTACATCGAAGAATGGCCGTGACAAAACAGGAAACTGAGGGGATGCCGCGCTAAACGTGGCAGAGCGGGAACCTAGGAAGAAACCGCTGACTTCGATAGCTTTACCGGCGCAGTCGTCTAACCAGAAGCCCACCGTCGCTCGCAACCCCGATTGCGGACCTCGGCCCAGATTGCCATCTTGCAGGATGACCGTATCCGCGTTGCCCAGGGCACCGGGACTAGCGACCAGAGGGTCGGCTGCGCCGGTAGTCACGAGCGGCGGGGCATTATCCCGTTTGGTCCACCAGAGAAGATATTCCGCTGCGGCATAAACCCGTGGGGCGTTGCCATCTTGCTCGATGAGCAACTCGGGTTGCTCGACCACCGTTAAAGGTGGCAAATCACCATCGATGGGGTTGTAGGTGCGTTTCCAACTGCTGCGGGTGAAGTGGGCTGCATCAATCACACCATGAAGCGTGGTCGCTGTCGGCAATGCCGGCGTGACAGAAGCGGGAGGCACCGTAGAGGGGCCTTCGACTGGTGAGCTAGCCGGTCTGTTGTTCGCACTTGTGGTGGGAAATGTGGGCTGGGGTGTTTTGTTTTTGGCCAAGGACGGAGTCGCTAGCAACGAAGCCGGTCCTAGCGGCATGGCTCGTGAGCCACGCGGGGGCCGACGATCGATCGCAAAGGTGCTGTCGTTGTCCCACTCGGGGGATTCGACCATCTCATCGAGAGGCGGAAATTTAGGCTGGGCGTGGATCACCTCGCGGTAACTGGTCGCAATAACCGTGCCGGGAGGTGGTACCGTGGAAGTGGGTACGACACCACTGGATCGGTTGGCGGTTCGAGATTGTCCAGCGCGTAACGTCTCGGGAAGAAGGGCCGGGGCCGGGCTGTTGATTTTCAGCGGAATCGGTTTACCAACCATCACTTTGGGGAGCACCTGCGAAACCCCGCGAATCACCGGGGCACGCTCGGTCCCGCCCGAGGTCTGGCCCATAGCCGTACCTCCCAAGACCGACAAACCCGTGAGGATGGCCCCAAGGCCCTTACAATTAGTCATGGCGTCGCTCTCCGCCGGGCGGGAAGACCCCCGCTCGCTACAGATAATGGCCTGGAAAGTTTCGAACTATCAGAGAAGATCGTCCTAACCCGCGGAATTGATCCAACAAAAGCCAACCATTTTTTCCGAGCAATGCTTACAACCCGTCAAACTGATCTATTTTTCGCGATCAAAGGATGCTACTTACAAAAGAACCGAAGCGGACGGAACCCGCCCGGAAGAAGAGGTCCCCTCAACTTTCAGTACAGGAGTATGGGGAATGGCTATACCCCGGATCATGGTGGGAGTCGCCTCCCTGAGCGTGGCGTTTGCCCTCCTGGCAGCGCCTGCCCAAGCGGCCGCTCCCCCCAAGGTCTCGCAAGAGACGGAACTTTCGCCTCATTTTCTCCCATCGGCCGCGGCGGAGGCGTTGAGCGTATTGGTCTCGACCCAACTGCTAAGTCCTCGGGCATTAATCAAAAAGACTCCGCCACCCGTTAGTCCGCCTCCGATGGTAGTGCGGCCCCCCGAACCACCCCCACCGCCGCCCCCCGTCGATCCACGCGACCCACCGCCGGTTCTTACTGAAGTGCCCGAACCGGGGACAATGCTCACGGCTCTGGTGGGCGGCTCGCTCGCGGTGTGGACGGTATATCGTCGTCGCCGTTCCCAGGATTCGACCTCAGCCGAGCCAACCCACCCAGACTAATCGAATGGGATGGGCCCTATCAAACCAGACCGTCGGCAGTGGGAAAACCACTACCGACGGTCTGGTTTGTTTCAGGAAATCAGGCCCATCACAGGCCCATCAACGGCGGGGCAACTGCACCGGTGGATAATAGCCGCCAGTGTTGTTGAAGAAGCGGCGGGTCGAGTTGGGAATCGGCGACGTGCCCGAAAACAGTGGGCTGTCCGGCCGAGTTCGCTCGTCGAGTTCCCCGATGGCCCGTTGTTGCCCGAAAGTATCCGAGCGACGCTGAAACTCGGGAACGGTGCCCAGGAAGAAGTTGGCCGCCGGATCACCGCCCCGAAGCAGGTTTAGGTAAGGGCTAAGAGCTGGGCGATAAAACGGCCCATACTGCGGCGGGCGCACCGGCCCCAATCCCGTCCCCGAGCCGCCAAACTGGGCCCAGGCCGACCCAGCCAGGGCGACGAGAGCGACCAAAGCCACAAGCATCTGTTTACCCATCGCTCGGTCTCCTTCGTTCCGTTCAACCGTCAACCCGTCGACCCGATCGCCTCGCCTAGCGAATTCCGGGGTTACCACCACCAAACTGGTTGCCTTGACGGATCGTTTGCACTGTACTCGCACCCAAGAGCGTCACACCCAGGATTCGTTCCACCGGTGCCAACACTTTGCCCATAGCACTGTTGAAGTTTAGCAGCCGATCCGACTGAATGTAGAGTCGATCGCCCGGAAACATTTGGTAGTTGGTCAGGGATTGGCCATCCATGGCAATGCCCGGCCAATGAATCGGCAGAATTTGAGGCTCCGAGTGCGCTGGGGTTGCACGGGCTAGCCAGATCCGCTTCTTGGAAGCTACTGCCGGTAAACCCTGAATCGCAGCAATCGCGTCAATCACCGTTTCATTTCCCGTGATCGGCACCTTGACCACTTGCTCCCCATAGCCGGCTCCGTCGCTGATCACATAGAAAAATTTGGAGTTGTAGGCGGCTACATCCACTTTCAGTTTACCCAAAATCTCTTCGAGCTTCACGTCGGGCTGCCGACGCTGGATCACCTGGGCAATCTCCAACTTGGCCTCGTCAATCGTTTTACCGGCTACAAAGACCCGACCCAAGGTTGCAAGGCTGATGCAGCCGTCGATACCAACCAAGGCCGGACCACTCA
>JBDNDE010000299.1:0-5639 GCA_046719305.1 Gemmataceae bacterium
GTTTTCCCTTCTCCAGGAGTAAGGCATGCGGTTGACGTGGTGTGGGGGGCCGGCCCTCCTTCTTCTTGCCCTTGGCATTCTAGCCTTTGGCAGTACCCCTGCCTTGGCGGACCTGATCGCGCCGCCGCCCGCTTCTCCACGTGCTGCCAGTAGGTCTACCTAGGTCTACCTTGGACGCCGAACGTGTGCAGGTTCGCAAAGTTGCTGAGATTCTCAAAAAATTCACTGCGTGCGTACGAGGCCAAGTTCGCTGAGAACCGCTATCTGGCCACCGCCCTGCTGCGGAGCCGTTACACAGTTTCACTGCCCTGTGATAAGTGAGAGATGTTTTGTCCTATTCATGATCCATGAGGAAGATCTATCATGCGTTTTCGATTGCTTTCACTGCTCACTCTGTTGTCCCTGGTGGCCGTCGCTTCGGCCCGCATCGCCGCTCCGCCGCCCATTGCCGTGCGGGTTGCCTCAGCCGATGTCGTCTTTGTGGGCAAGGTGACCGGCTTCGGTGATAAGATGGTGCCGGCGGACCTGGAGATGGGCGACGACCGCCAGATGCAATTGGCTACGGTCGAGGTGAACGACCAGTTGCTGGGCAAGGTGGAGAAAAAGGTGCAGGTCGGCTTCTTTCCGGCGATGGGGCGGCGTCCCGGGCTGCAACTCGAACCTAATGACACCGCCTTGTTCTTGGTTCGCCAGCATCCTAAACTGAAGAACATTTATGTTGCCGAGATGTTTTACTCGGCCGTGCGTGAAAAAGAAAATCCCACGTTTAAAACACAAGTCGAAGAAGCTAAATCGGCAACCAAGTTGTTGGCAAATCCTCTAAAAGGTTTAAATTCCAAAGATGCCGACGAACGTTACCTGACAGCTGCCTTGCTGATTACCCGCTATCGCCGTGCTACCCCAGGGGCCAAACTTGAACCGGTACCCCCGGCCGAGAGCAAACTAATACTCGAAACGCTGGCCGAGGCCGATTGGCAGCCGCGGAACCCCAAGTTCTACTCGCTGCCTGCAACCAGCCTATTCGGACAACTAGGCGTGACCGAGAAAGATGGCTGGACCCCGCCCACCGACTTCAACCAGTATGCCACCGAGGCCAAGAAGTGGCTTAAGGCCAACGCCGCAAAGTTCAAAATGCAACGCTATGCTCCGGCGAAGACGAGCATCTCTGAAGAACCCTAAACCTACGTTGTCCATCGCTAGTCGGCACTGTCCGAGGGCAAAGTCCCCTCCGGTGCCGATTTCGCATGCTATCCGCTTAAGCCCCGCCCTCTGTGCGTCTTCAGGACCAAAGCGGGTTTTAGCTGAGGTAGCTATTGTGGTTCTCTGGCTGTTTGCTTCCCTCGGTCTGCTTCTAGCACTGCCCTATTCGGCCTTGTTTCCTCGCCCCCTTCCGCTTATGCTGCTGCTCATCACCTAGAGGGCTACTCCATGCGCGTCTGTCTGTATGAGGATGGGGCCGTTCTCGATCTGGAGCCGCTCACGCTGACACGCCCTGCGTTTGCACTTTTAAGTGGTTGCGGCTCCCTGGCCGACAAACAGTTTCATCTCTTTGGAGCGACCATACCCGGAGCAGTGGTGCGGCCAAGCATCGCGCCGCTACTGAGCGAATCGATCGCCGTCAATGATGCCGATTGGTTGCGTGCTGGGCCGCTCGTTCTAGTTCAATCACGCTGGTTGCCGCTACAGGCACCCCCGCCCGATCTGAGCCTAGCGCATCTAGGGGTGCTGGACGACGAGATCGTTTATGCCGTGCTAGGTCCCGAGCAAGCTCGGCGTTTGCATCCGGAGACGTTGCTCGATGATCTGGAAGCCTGGCGTACGCAGCTACCGCAGCGGCCAGCCGGCGGACGAATGATTCGCCATTTATGGGATCTGGTGGATGTGAATGCAGAGAGCTTGATCTCGGATGCACCCTTATGCGAGTCCACACCTCAGGCGGACATCCTTTGCATTGGTCCGCGTGAAAATCTCTTCATAGCCGCTACTGCTACCATCGAGCCGCACGTCGTAGCCGACACAACCCACGGGCCGGTCATAGTCGATCAGGCAGTTCGGATCAGTGCTTTTAGTCGACTGGAAGGGCCTTGCTACATCGGCCCTAGCACCCAAGTGCTTGGAGCCAAGATCCGCAGCGGAACAACGCTCGGTCCAGGCTGCCGGATCGGTGGCGAAGTCGAAGCTAGTTTGGTGCAAGGCTTCAGTAACAAATACCACGACGGGTTTTTGGGGCACGCCTATGTGGGCAGTTGGGTGAATCTCGGAGCGGGTACCTCGAATAGCGACTTGCGAAACGATTACGGTCCGGTGCGAGTCATGGTGAACGGTCAGCTGACCGACACCGGACGTACCAAAGTGGGTTGCTTCTTGGGGGATCACGTCAAGACAGCGATCGGTTGTCTCATCAATACCGGAACGAATGTTGGACCCTTTGCCGGCCTACTTCCCTCGGGCAGTTTATTGCCACGCTATGTGCCGGCCTTCTGTAATGTGGTCGAGGGCCGTCTAGTGGAAAACACTGAAATCGAGAGTCTGATCGCGACGGCGCGGATCATGATGAGCCGTCGCGGTCGGGCGCTGAGCAGCGCTCAGGAGCAACTCTACCGCGACCTGTATGCCCAAACAGCTTGGAGCCGGGCACGCGACCAGCACGAGCAGGATCGCCGCCGCGTGCGAATCGGGGCGTGAACCGCGCAAACCGCCTATTCGCCGTCCATACCCCCCCTGTACCCAGAAGGTGGCATAAAAAACAGCTGCTGGTCGTTGTTGATTACCAAGGAGTTCATCTTCGACAAACTAACCGTCAAGTCGTCGCCCCTTTACTTCGGTGTCTTGGTTTGCTTGTTGCTCCCCCAAGCCATCGGTCCATACTGGTGGCATTGGTTTTAGCTGAGTGGCGGCCAAGGTACTAGGGGCCATGATCCGACGTTGCCAAGCGCCGGAGGCCCAGCGAAGGATGAGGCATAAGCCACGCACGTGCATATCTATATTCATAGCGAGCCAGGCTCCCCAAAGGCCCCAGCCGTAGTGGATCAGTGCAAAGGTTAACGGAATCCGTACGCCGAAAAAACCCAGCCACGTGAAAACCAACGGCGCGCGGGCGTCGGCGGCTCCTCGTAACGCCTGCACCAGGATCATGCTTGCGGCCAGAGCCGGCATACCGAAGGCGACGAGCCGTAGCACTGGGACGCCCTGCTCGACGATGGTCCGCTGGGTTTCGTAAGGGCAAAACAGCAAGAACATCGGCTCGGCCAGAGTGTAAAACAGCACGCCCATACACGACATGGCGACGGCCCCCAGGCCCAACGCCGTCCAACCGGCGCGGGCGGCCTCGTCGGGGCGACCGGCTCCACGAGCTTGACCGACTAAGGTCAAGGCGGCAGTACCGAAGGCTGCCCCGGTCAGGTAGCCCATCGCTTCCCACCCGAGAGCGATACCATGGGCGGCGGCGGCTGTGGTTCCTAGGGTGTTGACCTGTGCGAGGAAGAACAGATGCCCTGCTTGAGTGGAGAGACTATCCAGGGCCGAAGGAATGCTGATACCAAACATTTCCCGGATCAAGGTAGAATCGGGACGTAGTTTTTCCCAACGCAGTCGCAGACCGGCCCGCCCGCGCCACAACAACCAGATCACGGCCAAACCGCCCAATGCCTGAGCAACCGCTGTGCCCGCCGCAATGCCGGGAAACCCTAGCAACCAAAAGCCTGCCCAGGCCAAGGGCAGATTGATAACCGCTTCGCCACCGAAAATCCACATCCCGGTTCGGGTATCGCCGGCTCCGGCCAAACAGGCGATGCCCGCCGCGGCCACCAGATGCAACGGCAAGGCAGGCAGCTGAGCCAGCAGATAGCGCGAAGCATAATGAACTGTCTCTGCTTCAAGTTGCAACAAATGCAAAAATGGTACGAGTGTTACGGTAAAACTGATTGCCAAAACGAAACCAACGCCCATCGCTAACAGAATCGATTGATGCAGAATCTGGTTGGCTTGCTCTGGTTTGTTGGCTCCGATGCGATGAGCCACCACGGCAGCCGCACCAGAGTTGACCAGCACCGCCGCACTGGAGAGAAACCAACTCAGGTAATAGGCCGTGGTTTGGGCGGCCTGTGTGGCGGATTGATTCGCCGTGGGAAGATCGCTCTGGAAGCGTCCAGCCAGCAAACGATCCGACAGGGCCACGGCCAGTACGAGCCACTGTTGCAGCAACACGGGCCAAGCTAAACGCAACACCCGATCCCAGGGGAGCTTCATGCTGGAGCCACGACCAACCACTCACCCCATTGGGGATGCGCGAAACGGTCGCCTTTGCGGAGTTTGCGGCCGGGACGGTTTTCAGCCAAGCCGTTGACGAGCCAGGTTCCCTCGCGAACGAGGGCTTTGGCCATGCCGCCGGTATCGGCCAGACCGGCGACCTTGAGCGCTTGGGCCAAGGTGATGTAGTCGCCCTGGAGGAGAATAGAGCGGTTGTTCATAGTGGACCCTCGGGCCAAGTCAGCATAGGAGCAAGGCCCGCGACGCCCAGAGGGGTAAGGAGTGGCCGTAAGCCTGATGAGAAAAGGATGAAATTGGAATCGCCTTTTTTTGCAAAAATTCTGTTGCGGTTTGGAGTGGATCTGGTAGGATCTTGATGAGCATGACTCACCTCCTTTCGTCATGCGACTTGAACATCATCCTCTATTCGTTGAGGGCCTCTCTCCATGTGTGCTCGATTTTTGACCCCAACTGGGTCACGCCGTGCCTTTACACTGATCGAGTTGTTAGTCGTCATTGCCATCATCGCCATCCTGATCGGATTGCTGTTGCCGGCCGTGCAAAAGGTGCGCGAGGCAGCGGCCCGGATGCAGTGCCAGAACAACCTGAAGCAAATCGGCATCGCGCTTCATGCCTACCATGATGCTCGTGGCCACCTGCCGCCGGGCGGTTACAGTGATCAACCGCCGTTCGGAACGGGGGGTGGATGGGGAAGCGCTTGGACAGTGTTCATCCTGCCTTATATTGAGCAGGACAACCTGTTTAACCGCTTCACCTTCACAGGAGGTTCCGGTTGGGGGGCTTCTGCGAGCAACAACTGCGCTCAGGCTTCCAATGTGGCGATGAAAACGTACCTGTGCCCGTCGTCGCCGGTGGGGGATATTGCGCCTGCACCGCACAGCGGCTCGCGGATCTCGAACAATCACTATGTCGGCATCGCGGGGGCGGTCAACGGATTGATTCCTGGATTTATCGATTCTCGGATTGCTGTCGGTAACACCGGTGTGCCAGGCTGCTGCAGCGGCGGCATCGCCTCAGCGGGTGGCACTCTGGTTCCGGGGAACTTCATTAAGCTGGCCCAGATCACCGACGGCACTAGCAACACCTTGGTAGTTAGCGAGCAAAACAACTTCTTGATCACGCAAAACGGCTCGCGGGTGGCCTGGGGATCCGGCCTCAATCACGGCTGGATGATCGGTTGGCATGCTGCCTCGGCCCCGCCGACGGGCAACGGGGGGGATGCGCGCCACTTCCAGATGACTACCATTCGTTATCCCATCAATCAGCGCACCGGTTGGCCCAACGCTCCGGGCGACTGCGGGAATACGGGCGTCTGTCAAAATACCGGCAGTAACATTCCCTTGAATTCCGCTCACACTGGTGGAGTGAAT
>JBDNDE010000003.1:0-41911 GCA_046719305.1 Gemmataceae bacterium
CAGTGTCGCCCCGATGGCACAGCCGCACGGGTTGTTGTGCTTGATGACGGCAACGGCCGGCTCGGCAAACTCACGGACGAGGTTCCACGCGCTATCGAGATCGAGCAGATTGTTGTAGGAAAGCTCCTTGCCGTGCAAAACGGTAGC
Source organism: Gemmataceae bacterium (assembly GCA_046719305.1). Lineage (GTDB taxonomy): Bacteria > Planctomycetota > Planctomycetia > Gemmatales > Gemmataceae > RGDT01. The sequence goes on from JBDNDE010000003.1 coordinate 148, forward strand.
CCCGGCGAAGCTGCCGACTGGGGTCGGCGATTCAACGTAAAACGCGCCGGCTTGATGGGGGTTTTCGCCGTGCCGCAACACTTGCCGCCGCTGGAAGGACAGTTCCAGCCGCGTCGGGAACATCTCTCCACCGGCTTGGCCGGCCATATAGCAGGCGATGGCCCGATCGTAGACGGCCGTGCGGGCAAAAGCCTCGCTAGCCAGGCGACGACGGGTTTCCAACGTCAACCCGCCGCCGTAGTTGCGCATTTCGTCGAGAACGTGGCCGTACTGTTCGGGAGAGATGACAACAGCGACATCTCGATGATTCTTAGCAGCCGAACGAATCATGGAAGGTCCACCGATGTCGATGTGCTCGAGAGCGGTTTCCCAGGAAACCTCGGGCCGGGCAACGGTTTGCTCAAAGGGGTACAAATTAACCACCACCAAGTCGATCGGCTCAATCCCATGCTCGGCAATGGCACTCTGATGAGCGGGATTGTCGCGGAGGTGTAGAATGCCGCCATGGACGCGTGGATGCAGCGTTTTAACCCGGCCATCGAGCATTTCGGGGAAGCCGGTGAGTTGGGCGACCTCGCGTGCGGGTAGTCCCGCCTGGGTGAGCGTCTGATAGGTGCCGCCGGTGGAAACGAGTTCGACGCCCCAGGCGTGCAGGCCCCGGGCGAAATCGAGCAGATGGGTTTTATCCGAGACGCTCAGCAAGGCCCGACGAATCACGCGCACACTCATGACCGAGTCTCCCTCCGAAAAACGCTATTGTAGCTTTCTTGCTGGGAGGAAAAAGAGACGGCCCGGAGACAACTCTCCGAGCCGTACCAAGGCAAACAGTCGAGCGTGACAGGTTTAGTGGTTCAATAGATACTCGTTGCTGTTGAGCAAGGCCCACAGCAGATCTTCGTAGGCGGCCTTCAAGTCGTCCTTGGTCCCGGCTTTGAGCGGCAATTTCTTTTGGATGTCGGCTAATTCCTGTTTGCGTGGGGGTCGGTTGAGCGTGGCCAGGAACAAGTCGGTGACCACCGAATTGAGGTTGGCTCCCTTTTTGTTCATGGCTGTCGCTACGGTGCCCTTGCCTGGACGCGAAATGGCCTCGTTGATGTCGCGGCCGTTCATCATCAACAGGGCTTGGACGATGGTGCCGTTGAAGGTGACCTCGTTGCCTTCGTCGTCGCCGAAGTTGGTGACCAGCGAACCGAGCCAGCGATCCCGCAGTTCTTTCCGTTTCTTGGGGTCTTCGCCGGCTTCGGCCTGAGTCGAAGTCACCAACGATTCAAAGAGTTGCTCCGGCGACAGCGACTTCATCACCATCCGGCTAAAGAGCACCTCATGCTCGGGTTTGTCGTTGCTGGGATTGGCCACATAGCTGCGATGATAGGCCTGGCTATGGGTGATCCAGCGGATGAGCTTGTGGTGATCGTAGCCGTAGTGTTTGAAGCGCTCGGCAAGGGTGTTGAGCAGTTCGGGATTGCTGGGCTGGTTGTTGTCGTTGAAGTCGTCGATGGGATTGACGAAGCCGCGGCCAAAGAACAACGCCCAGGTGCGGTTAACCATCGCTTTGCTGAACATCTCGTGTTCGATGACATAGCGGGCCAATTCTTCGCGCCGTTCGATGCCGGTCTTTTTGGGGTCCAGACGCGGGCCGCGCTCCTTGCCTGGCGGCGGTAGGAATTCGGCATTCCACATCTTGATTTTGCCCGAACGCAACTCAAAGAAGACGTTGGCATCGGGGTTCACGGTGGGGTCATCGATCAGTGTCAGATCGGCCGGGGTCATCATCGCGTTGTTCATGTTGGGGTTGGGCGGTTGGCCTTCGCGCTTGACTTGCCGCAAGAAACCGTTGACGCCCCAGAACATTTCCTGCTTCAGACCGTTGGAAAACGGGTGGGGATGGCATTGAGCGCACTGAATTTGTGTGCCCAGGAAGATGCGAGCGATTCGCGAGGTGGCGGGCACCATCTCAAATTGCCCTTCTTCCTTGACTCGCGCGTTGGGCGTGTTCTCGCCTACATGCGCTAGCAGAAAATTGACCGCCCCATTCTCGCTGTTCTTACCCCTGGCCGTGATCAACTTGGTGACAATTTCGCTAATCGGGCGGTTGCTGGCGAATTGATCTTTCAGCCAGCCGTTCATTTGGTCATGGTACTTGCCTCGGCCGAAGACCCCAGCGCGTGTCAGTAGCCAGTTGGTCCACATATTGGCCCAATGCCGGGCGTAGTCTTCGTGAGTCAGCAATCGGTCGATGAGCAAGGAACGACGTTTATCTGGGGGGTCTTTGAGATAGCGGGCGATTTCCTCGGGCTTGGCCACTCGGCCAATGATGTCGAGCGAGGCTCGACGGATGAACTCATAATCATCGATAAAGTGCGAAGGCATGATATTGTTAGCCTTCCACTCCGCTTCGAGCTTCTCGTCGATGATCTTGCTGACCTCGGCCACATCCGAACCGCTGGAGACGATGGTCATTTTCAGTGTCATCGGTCCAGTGGGCTTGAGGGCCCTAGCGGGCGTGTCGGCCTTTTTATCTTTTTTATCTTTTTTAGGGTTGGTGTCTTCAGCCTGAGCCAGACCGTAGAGACTGGCCACGGCAGCGAGGAGCAGGCCCGTGGCACAAAGGTTTTGCAGGCGCGATCGGTAGGCAGGGTGCTTCATCGCTTTAGCCTCAAGGTTCAATGGGGGCGTGGACTGCCCCGTTGAAAGGCATTGTGGCACGTCGAATCGGCAGGGTCAATTCTCCTCCGAAGCGACATACCGTTTTTGCTTCTACCTGTTCGACGCAGCGAGGACCGAGAGAGTTCCCCGTCTAGTTGTGTAGTTGTGGTTTTTCACCCCTTGCGAGTAACTGCCTGACCTTAACTTAAGCTTTGGAGTTGGCTAAGAAGTGGTCGATGTCGGCCTGGGTGATCTTGCGGGAAGGTTTATCGAGCTTAGTGCTGAGCCAACTCATCACACCCGGGATGAACGGCAGGCTCCCTTTCTGAATGGTCTCGGTCATGCGTTGATCACGACGTGCCCGCTCCTTGACCTTGCTCAAGCTGTTCTCCCGTCGCGACTTGGCCATGTCAAACTGGCGTTGCCTACGGCGGATTCGTCGAATGCCCATCGGCGTTATACTCCCGAGATATTCGGTCTGCATCTATTAAACCTTTAGTTTAGCAGCGCGGCAACCGATTGGGAAGGGCCCCCCAACGACCGAGCGTAGAGTGTCTGAAGGGGTTGGGGTGAGTCTGTTCGGAACGTTTGAGTATTTGAGTAAAGCAGAAGTCACGCATTCGGAGGGCTTTCCCCCAACGCGTTCCTTGTTTGCCCGAACGCATTGCTTGCTTGAACCAACCGTTGGCTGACTTGCATGAACCTTGAGGTCTTCTGGGGTCGCTCTTCTTGTCTGGTCGGCTTCCGCGTGCTTGCTATGCTCGGCCTGCGTTGAGTTGCCCCTCGGTGGTTGCGATTGCTTCTTTTCAGCAACCCAGTGGGCCGCCCCGCGCCGACTCGCAGGACAATTGCAGGCTGGGGCTGGTAACAGGGGAGCAAGAAGGATGACCCGTTGCGTGATTGGTTTTACTGCAGCTTCCGGTTGCCAGCCTCGATTCCTGTTGACCCTTTCGGAGCGACTGTGGCATCCTGTCGGCTCTGATTTCCAGGGAGGGAGTTGCCCCATGGATCGCGCACTGGATACCGTCTCCGGGACGCTCGCTCACTTGTGGTCGCGGGTCTTGTTTCCGGCCGCTCCACCGCCGATACCCGAACGCCCCTCGCGGCGTTCGCTGGTTGTTCTGCTGGTGTTGCCCGCCGTTTTGCTCTATCCAATGTTGTCTCATGCGTTGATCGAGCCGGATGAGAGCCGCTACGCCCAGATTCCTTACGAGATGCTACAGCGTGGCGATTGGGTGGTGCCGACTCTGCAAAGCGAGCCGTACCTCGACAAGCCGCCCCTCTTTTACTGGCTGGTGATGCTGTCCTACTCGCTGCTGGGAGTCGGGCCATGGCAAGCACGGCTTGTGCCGGCGTTGTGCGTGCACGCAACGTTACTGGCAGTCTACCTGGTGGGACGGCGGAGCGTCGGCGAGCGGCCCGCTCTTCTGGCCGCGCTGTTGTTGATGGTCGCGCCCGGATTCATGGTCATGAGTCGCCTGTTGATCCTCGATGGCCTGTTGATGCTGTTGACGACGCTAGCGCTGCTGTGCGCTTTGGAGGCAGTGCGGGGGCCAGTTCTGCATACGGGCTGGTGGTGGGCCTCCGGGGTGGCTTGCGGTCTGGGCGTTCTGTGCAAGGGACCAGTCATCGGGATTCTGGTAGCGGCTCCACTGGCGTTGTATGCGACCCGTCTTTCTTGGCATCTGTCTGGGCAGGATCTGTCTAGGCAGGCCTGGCTGCAATACCTCTTGGTGGTGTTGGCGATCAGTGGACCGTGGTATGTGGCCCTGGGGGTGCGCCAGCCGGAGTTTCTGCCCACTTTTTTCTGGGAACACAATCTGGAGCGGTTCCTGGCTCCAGGCATCCATGTCAAAGGGGTCTGGTTCTACGGCCCTGTCGTATTCGGCGTACTGTTCCCGGCCACGCTGTTAGCCTGGCCGCTGGGTCGTTTCCTGCTGAGTCGTGACACAGCCGACGCCCGGACGCCGGAGTTGGCTTTTCACTTGGTGGCGGGGGGTTGGTGCGTGCTGTTTTTCACGCTGTCGTCGTGCAAGTTGCCGACGTACATTCTGCCGGCTATGCCGTTTCTGGCTTTGGTGTTCGGGGTCTTTCTAAGCCGCACCGGCTGGGAGCGCGGCACGCTGACGCGAAGTGTTGCCCTGGCCGGTGCGCTGACGGTGGCCGGCATTCACTGGGTTGGTTTGCCATGGTATGCGAATTATCGCTCGCCCATGGCGCAGGCGGCAGTGGTGCGGGAGTTGTGCGCGGAGGCACCCAGCGTAGTGTGTTATCCGCGGGGCTGCGATTCGGTGGCATTCGCCCTGGGCCGCAGCGATCTGACGGTGTACCGAAGCAAGGAGATCGAGGCGCTGCGCACACTGGTTCGGGTGCAGCCGCGCACGGTGATCCTGTGTACGCATCGCTCGTCGCTCCAAGGGCTGAAGCAACTGCTGCCGCCCGAGGTACGCATCGTCCGTGAGGAACATTTCGGGCTACGCGACCTGCCCGGTGTGCCGGCTGCCCTCATGAAACCGTTTCGCAAACTGATGGGCGAGACCGCCCTGGGTCTGGGCGACATTTGTGTGGTGGAGTTTCCGCCCCTGCTGGCTCAGCAACCGCCGCCGGATTCCATCCCCATCTCCAACCAAGCAAAGCCACCGCGTTTGCCGACGTTAAACGTCCCAGGGCGACCTTGATTCAGGCCGGCGGCCACTCTATAGCCCACAGAGGGATTTCTGTTGCGTCGAGGGCCTTGCCGTGGCTGATGCCTCTACCACTGTTGCGGAACTTCGCCAACTGATGGCCACCTTTGTCGCCGAACGTGACTGGCAGCAGTTCCACGCCCCGAAAAATCTGGCCATGGCTTTGGCCTGTGAAGCGGCTGAACTACTCGAACATTTCCTCTGGATGGAAAATGCCGAGTCCCGCCAACAGATGACTGATCCGGCCAAGTTAGCGCCTGTCGCCGACGAATTGGCCGACGTGTTGGGGGTGTGCTTGGCTTTGGCCAATGCTCTGAACCTTGACCTGAGCGACGCCTTCCGGGCCAAGATGGCCCGTAACCTCCTGAAATATCCCGCCGACAAAATCCGTGGCCGCTATCGGCTGGAGGACGGAGCATGAGCATCGCGTTGTGCTTGGCGTTGCTGCTGCCGGCTCAGACGGTCTGGGCCGCTAAGGGACAACCCAGTATCTCCACGCCGGTGATTGCGACCTCGCCGGCGACATCATCGTCGGGCATGGGGCCGTCCCGATCCTCCGCCGTGTACTTTGGGGAAACGGTGCTGACGATTCCCCTGGACACCCCTCTGGGGGTGCCAGATGATGGTCTTCGGCCGCGACTGGGGGTAGCTTTGACACAAGCGCCACGTCCGCTGCCCGTGGAAGTAGTGCAGCAAGCCTTGGCCCAGCAAACCGCGCCCGCTTCCAGTTCCAGTTCCACCTCTGCCCAACCGGGTCCCCTGGCTCCGGTATCGCTGGTGAATCCAACTCCGATTCCCCAGACAACGCCCCGGCCGATGCCGCCCGCCCTTGAGGGGTTGCAAATGCGTGTGAATCTGCCACCGCGCGTGCTACAAGATCAGCCGGTCGCTTGTGAGATTCATCTCCAAACGGGGGAGCAAGCGTTGGTGGGGGTGCAGATCGAAGCCGCTCTACCCGCCGGCTGCCGGGTGCTGGCAAGCGAGCCGACCGTGGCTGCGATACCTCAGGTGCTACGTTGGGAGATCGGGCATCTGCCGGCGCAATCGAAACGGACGTTGCGAGCGGAACTGTTGCCCAGCCAGGGCACCGAGTTGCTTGTGCAGCCACAGGCCCGTTTTTCCCTGGCTCAGGCCGCGCGGAGCGAAATTCTCCTGCCGCCGATTGGCCTGCGAATCGAAGCTCCGCAGTCAGTGGGGCTGGGCGAGGTGTTGAGCGTGAAACTGCACATCCAGAACAACACCCCCAGCACCCTGCGTCGGATTCGGCTTTCCTGTCAACTGCCTGAGGGGCTGCGGCACGCTCAGGGGAAGCAACTCTCGGCGGAATTGTCCAACGATTTGCCGCCAGGTCAATCACGTTGCGAGGAGTTGTCGCTTCGCGCTCAGGCCGGCGGTTCGCAGTCGTTGCAGATTCACCTCCAGGCCGATGGCGGCTTGCATACGCAGCAACGGACCACCATCGACGTGCAAGCACCGCTGGTGAGCGTCCAGGTGCAGACTCCCCGCCGAGTCCGCACCGGCGAAGAGTTCACCGTTCGTCTGTTGGTGGCTAACCCAAGCCAACAAGAGACTCCGCCGTTGCGGGTGTTTCTGGCTTTGCCCGATGGGGTGCAATTCGTGTCGGCTGGCGAAAAAGGGCAGATGCACCCTGCTGGGTCCTGTCTGTATTGGACCCTCGACCGACTTGCCGCCAATGGGCTGCAAGCAGTCACAGCGACGCTACGCGGCCACCGTGGCGGGGATTGGGCGCTACGGGGCATTGTGCAAGGCCCGGGCCTACGAGAGGTACGGACCACTCAGGCCGTGTTGATCGAAGAGACTCCGAAGTTAACACTAGAACTCACCCGACTAGAAGATCCTCTCGCCCTGGATAGCGAGACGATTTACACGCTGCGGATCTACAACCCGGGGGCTTTGGTGGTCCAGAACGTGCAGGCAGTCATCGATTTGCCGCCCGAGTTGCTTCCTGTCCAGGCCGAAGGACCAGCCCGTTGGCGGATCTCTGGACAACGGGTATTGTTCGAGCCGCTGGCTCGCCTGCCAGCCCGCATGGATGCGATTTTTCAAGTACGCGTCCGGGCAGTGCGTAGCGGCGTAGGAGGGGTTCGTGGCGCACTGACCGCCCAAGGCCTGCCTGGAGTATTGCAACGTGAAGTAGCCGCCCATGTGAAATAGTTGCTCGGGCAAAAAGAATTTACCTTGTGCCCTGCGGAGCGGCTTGCTGATCGGTCCGCGGCGACATAGGGTAATGGCCACGGTCAGGAGGACTGTTCGCCAGGGGGAAGGATTCCCCCGTACTTGGATTCCGGCAAAGTGCGTGGTTGCGGAATCACGCCAACATCTCTTTAACTAGTCGATCATGCACATCCATTCGGCGCAAATCGCGTCCAGCGTATCGAGAGGTGAGTTGGGTGTGGTCGAGTCCCCTCAGATGCAAAATGGTCGCGTACAGGTCGTGAACGTGGATCTTATTCTCTACCGCGCTCTACCGCGGCAAAGCCAAATACGTCGGTCTCGCCCACTACCTGACGACCCCCTTTGGTGCCGCCGCCCGCTAGCCTCCCACGGAAACCGTGGTTGTTGTGGTCGCCGCCTTTGCGCCCCTTCGCCGGTTGGGGTACGGCCGAATTCGCCACCCCACAAAACCAAGGTGCTATCGAGCAAGCCGCGTTGCTTGAGATCCATCCACAGCGCCGCGTTGGGCTGATTCACTTGCTTGGCCTTGCCCTCGTGGTCCTTGGCGTTGCCGTGATCGTCTTTGAGTTGGCCGTTGCCGGTGTAGATCTGAATCATACGCACGCCGCGCTCCACCAACCGGCGAGCCAGCAAGCAGGCCTGGGCAAAGAAGCCGCTGCCATCGAGTTTCTTGGAGGCGGCAGATTCCTTCGTCCAGAGGCGTTGCCCAAGGCATCTAGAGAGCGCCTTCATGATGGGTGACCTTGATCCACAAGCTCTCGTCTGGTTTGCCGGCCCCCCCGTTTGGAGCAGGTTGGCCGGCAGGACATTACAAGCCATCGCGCTACTTCTGGAATGCTCACCGTGGCACTTAGCGCTTTCAGCGATGAGCAGCGGACCGAGTTTCGATCTGTCACGAAAACTCGATGACCACTTGATCGGGTGCGGCTGGAGCGAGCAACCGGAAAGTAGCGATCAGGGCAAGATCTCAGGCGGGGCACAAGACGGCGGGTCGGGTTATTTTGCATGATTGGGGCTGGGGGTGCAATCTGCCCAAGGCAAAATCGTGACTTCTTCTGCACCCGGGACTCGGTGGTCGAAGCTGAAAGGACAGGCTTGGGCAGGATTTTTCGCTCTTGAACCGGTTGATGCACTCGTTATTCTGTCGCGGTCATGCGGTATGTCGTCCTACTTTTGATGCTCCTAAGCGGTTGCAGTGGCGTGGGGGTGCGTCCGGTAGCCCAACCGGTCCGGGTGGCGTCGGGCGATAGCACACCGACCGTCGGTCGTGTCTCACTCCGCACCGAACAGGTGTTGCGGCGTTATGATCTAATACATTTGCATCCGCAACGTCTGGATATGCTTTCCGAACGCTTGCTTGCCGAGGCAAAACGTGAACCGTTACCCGAATTACTCGCGGCCCTGGCCGAGGTAGAGTTTCTTTTGGCCGAACGCGAGCGAACCGCGGAGCGTTACACGCGAGCAGCGGGGTATGCCTATCACTATTTGTTTCGCACAGTGCGTGAGCCGGGCGAAGACTACGACCCGCAGTTTCGGGTCATCTGCGAGTTGTACAACGCCTCGGTCGCCCACCTGCTGTTGAGCCGTCGCAACGGTGAGGGGTTCATCCCGTTACGTCAAACGGACGAAACCGGCCAGAGCATCCTTCCGGTACGCTTTCAGGGCTTCGATTATCGCCCCGACGAGTTTGGTCCGGTGCAACTGTGTTCAGCCTACCGCGTGGTTGGCTTGGCCAATCGCCACCGGACGTATGGCCTAGGCGTGCCGTTGATCGGCACTCGTGATCCGGCCGCGGCTTGCCCGGAACATGGCTTTCATCCGGTGGGACTGAGCTTTCCCATGACGGCGTTTTTGGATTTCGAGGGCGGTCTGGAAGCCGTGGCCGACCCCCAGGCGCGGCGGTTGGAACTCATCAATCCGCTCACGATCGCCCGCCTGCGAGTGCGGCAACGCACCGTACCTTTGGAAACCGACCTGACCACTCCTTTGGCCTACTGTTTGGGCCAAACCGATCTCGAACGCCTCGGTCTGGTGGCTTTTCTGCGACCCGACAGCCTAGGCAATCACATCGGCCTGCATGCTTTGCAGCCGTATCGTCCGGGCAAGATTCCGCTGGTGTTTGTGCATGGCCTGCTCAGTTCGCCGGCCACCTGGGCACCGATGTATAACGATTTGTTGGCCGATCCCGTGCTGCGGGAGCGGTATCAGTTTTGGGTCTACTTCTATCCCACGGGGCATCCCTATCTGCTGAGTGCAGCGAAGTTGCGCAACCAACTGGAGAGCGTGCGTCGGCGGTTGGATCCCGATGGTTCGGACCCGGCGCTGAACGAAATGGTTTTCGTCGGCCATTCGATGGGCGGCTTGATCACACGCTTGCTCACCACAGACAGCGGGGACGATTTTTGGCACCTTGTTTCACCTGATCCGTTGGACTCGCTCAAGCTCTCGCCCGGTTCGCGTGCTTCGCTCCGCAACACCTTCTATTTCCAGCGTCAGCCGTACATCACGCGGGCGGTTTTCATCGGCACACCGCATCGCGGTTCGCGTCTGAGTCCCTCGCCTCTAGGACGGCTGGCTACGCGACTGGCGGGCATGCCACAGCAGTTGCTCGGCACCATGAGAGACTTGATCGAAAACAACTCCGACATCAACGATGCCTTGCGCCAGCAAATCTTGCCCACCAGTGTGGATCTGCTCGCCCCCGAGGCTCCTGCTTTGCAACTTCTGGCGCACCGGCCCCGACCCGAGGGCGTCAAGTATCACTCCATCATCGGCGTCAGCAGCCGCGATACCTTGCTGCTGAGCCGCTTGTTTGGCGGCGGTTTCTGGCGGCAAAGTGATGGCGTGGTACCGCTCAACAGCGCTCGCTTGGCTGATGCCGACAGTGAATTAATCGTGCCGGCCGATCATTTCACCGTGCATCAGCATCCGTTGGCGATCCTGGAGGTACGTCGCATTTTGTTAGAGCATCTGCGGGAAACGGAACAACGGGTGCAACCGATTCGCCGTGTGCGATACCCCGAGGCAACCCCTTTGGCACGCTAAACGGTTCGCCCCGGGCAGAAGAGTTCGGCCACTGCCGCGGTGCATGCGTAGAATGAAAAAGACCGTGTCGTTGGTCGCCCCAACCTCTCTCTCATCAGCACACGCCCGAGGAGTCTTCCCATGAATACTGCTACCCCGCCGGAAAAAGAGCAGCAGAGCTTTGCCGAAACCGCCCTGCGTCTGGGCGGCAAGTCGGAAGAGGAAGCCCGCCGCACCGGCGCACTCGATAAAGCCGACGAGCAGGTCGAGAAGCTCTTTCAGCCACAGTATCAGACCGCCAACAGCCCCATCCACAAGGCGATCTGGGATGGCAAGGCACCGCTAGAGTTGTTTCAACCCGAACCGATCGTCGGCTCACACCCCTGTGAGAAGGTGATGTCCGACTCGCTCGAGGTAGTGCGGAAGCATCGTGAGGCCAACACGCTTTTGGATGAGCAAGGCAAGATTCATCCGCAGGTGTTGAACGAACTGGCTCAGGTGGGCTACTGGGGCCTGCTGATCGCCCCCGAGTATGGCGGCTGTGGCACGCCGTTTCCCCGCTTTGCTCGGTTCATCACTCGCATGGCCACGGAAGATGCCATGATCGCTGGGTTGGCCTCGATCCACGGCTGCATCGGGGCGGTGGACCCGCTGCGGACGTTTGGCAATGCCGAACAGAAAACGCGTTTTCTCCCCCGACTAGCCAGTGGCGAGCGTCTGTCGGGCTTCGCCTTGACTGAGCCAGGCGCGGGCAGCGACCTGACAGCGCTGAGGACTACTGCCACGCTAGAGGGCGATGATTATGTGCTCAACGGCGAGAAGCTGTTTATCACCAATGTCATCCCCGGTCGCACCGCTGCGGTGGTCGTGTTGATCGACAAGAAACCGGCCGTTCTGGTAGTGGATCTGCCCGATCACGAGGATGACAGCTTCCGCCTGGTGCGTTACGGTCTGTATGCCCTGCGGCAGGCCCACAACAACGGCATCATCTTCAAGAACTTCCGTGTACCCAAGGAAAACCTGCTCAAGCCGGCCGTTGGTGACGGGCTGACCATCGCCTACCATGGCCTGAATCTTGGGCGGCTTTCGCTATGCGCCAATGCGGCCGGGTGCATGCGGCTGATGTTGGCAAACATGATCCCATGGGCGGAGTTTCGCGTGACGTATGGCCAACCGATTGCGCGTCGCGAATTGGTCAAGCGGCGCATGGCCCGGCTGGCCGGCCTGATCGTGGCCAGCGATGCCCTGGTCAACTGGGGAGCCTGGCTCATCGAGAAGGGCTACCGGGGAGAGATGGAGTGCATCATCGCCAAGATCTTCGGCAGCGAAGCCCAGAAGGAAGCGGCTGTTGAACTGTATATGAAGACGCACGGCGGACGGAGCTTTCTGAAGGGACACATGTTCGGCGATAACATTTACGATTTCTTGGCTCCGTGCATCTACGAGGGCGAAGGCGAAGTGCTGGGAATGGCCTTCTTCAAAAGTCTCGTCAAGGAGCATGGCAAGCAGTTCTTCGAGCCGATCGGCAAAGCATTGGCTGCCCAGAAAATCGACCCCAAAAAATTCAACCCGCTCTGGCCGCCGCATGGCTGGGCATTACGCGGCGAGTTGTGGAACTACGCCAAATGGCGTGTCGGCCAGATGTTTGTGGCCCGCGATCGGCAGACAGTGGCCGGGATGGACCGCCGCTTGCAAGCGCACGTCGATTTTGCCCTGGAGCAGTTTGGCAAAGCGCGGGCTGAGATTTCCGCTACCATGGTCAAGCACCAACTCAAGCTCGCCGACCGCCAGTGCCGGATGGCCGAGCTTTCGCAACGGGTGCAGGATATGGTAACGATCTTGGTCACGGCGTTGCACGCCCACGCCTCGAAGAATGAAACCACCATTCTGGCTGCCGACATCGTCTGTCAAGATTTGCAACGCAAGCTGACCGGAGCGCGGCCCAGCGATGCGTACTTCCGGCAGGTGGCCCAGCTGGGCGATGCCATCCTCGCGGGCACGTTCCACGAGTTGGCCGATGTACCTCGCGGCGAGATTTTGCAAAAGTACGCCGTCACCTGAGTGCCCGAGTCACGGCGGGGTCGTACATTAGGGTAAAACAAATACGCTGTAGGATCATGTGGAGGGTCCGCCGTGTTGGTTTTGCTCTTGGTCACGCTAGCTGTCGCGCCGCCGCCCAGCTTAGCACAACGGCTCGAAGCTGTTATGCACCGACCCGAGTATGCCTCGGCTCGCTGGGGCGTTCTCGTGGTTCGCGCCGAGGATGGCCAGATAGTCTACGCACACAAGGCCGATCAACTGTTTGCGCCGGCATCCGTGACGAAACTGTATTCGTGTGCAGCAGCTTTCGTCAATCTCGGCCCGGAGAAATGTCACGAAACCAAGCTTTACCTCCGAGGTGACGATTTGATCCTTGTGCCGGGCGGGGATTTGACCCTAGGGGGGCGGACGTTGCCCGATCGACGCTACGTTTTCGCCGACAACGACCACACCTACGCCGATAGCACGACATCGGCAACGCAGTTAGTGCCGACCTCGCCCCTGGCTGGGCTAGAGGCGTTAGTCGCCCAAGTCGACCTCAAGGAACTGCCAGGCGAGGTGCTGATCGACGATCGTCTCTTCGAACCGGGTCTGGGCAGTGGCAGCGGCCCCAAACGGGTGACGCCTATAGTTGTCAATGACAATCTGGTTGATGTGGTGGTGCGTCCGGGGGGCAAAGTCGGCGATCCAGCCACCTTCACGCTGGTGCCTGAGACATCATACATCCATGCCGATGTGCAGGTGCGAACGGTTGGGGCAAAAGAAGCGGGCGTGATTCGTGTGGAAGCGATCGACGCGCAGAGCTTCGCGGTGCGTGGCACGATCCCCCTGGGCAGCAAGCCGCGTGTACAAGTTTTCGCTGTCGGCGAGCCGGCCCGATTTGCCCGCGCGTTGCTTATTGACACCCTCCGGCGTAAAGGCATCCTTGTCGAAGTCAGCAGTTTGGCCGCGCCCAAGGCGACATTGCCCCAGCCTGACTGGTACGCCCGACCTGAGGTGAAACCGTTGGCGTCCTACAGCTCTGGCCCTCTGCGTGAGACGCTCAAAGTGACGCTCAAAGTCAGCCACAACCTCTATGCCAGCACCCTGCCGTTGCTGCTTCGGGTTGAAGGCAAAGCCGCCCCTCGCACGATTCCCGCAGGCATGCGTTTGCAAGGCGAGATCCTACGTAAGCTGGGCGTAGAAGTCGATCGTATCTCCTTGGAAACCGGGGCCGGGGGCGGCGACGGCGACCGGGTTTCGCCGCGTGTGACCGTGCAATTGTTGCAGAAACTTTACGCCCGGCCGGACTGGGCCACCTTCGAGGCGTTGCTACCACGCTTGGGCGTCGATGGCACCCTGGCGGAGGTCGTCCCCCCCAACTCGCCGGCTCGCGATCGTTTCTTTGCCAAAACCGGCACCTACACCGACAGCGATTATCAGAGCGGCCGGTCGCATCTACGGGCCAAATCGTTGGCCGGGATCGGCACCACGGCACAGGGCACCAAGGTGCTATTTTGTTTCTTCGTGAATGATGTGCCGTTGCCCAAAGGGGTGACATCACGCCGCGAAGGACGGGTGTTGGGGCATCTGTGTGAGTTGCTGTATCGCTACGGTCCGTGAGGTAAACAGGAAGGACCAAGCAGCAAGGCACGGGTCGACGAGAAAGAAGTTGCACGTCGTAAGAAAAAAAATACACTAAGATTCGCTGTACTCTCCAGCTGAGTTGTTCTCTGCGACTGACGTCTTAGCCTCTTCTTCAACTGGTTTGGAACTGTCGCCATGAATTCGCCTGTTCGTTGTTCCCGTTGTCATAGCCTCAACCCACCCGCGGCGGTCTATTGTTATCAAGATGGGTTTTGCCTGGATACAAGCGGTGCCAATCGAGGAACAACACATCAACGATTTAGCCAGCCGTTTCATTTTTCAAAAAAAAAGGAATGCTTTTCCTTCGATGAGCTTGTTTTGGCTTGTGTCGCGGACTGGGAGAATGCTAAGCACCTCTTAGCCTGTGGAGAGTTCGCCAACTTTTTCGCTAAGCTGGGGCGGATCGATCTGATGCGAGTCGCACGCCTTGCTCAACAAAATCCTGTTGCCGATCTGGCCCTGGACGACTTGCTACGGCAACTCCCCTCGAACCAAATGGCTGCTCCGAAACTAGTGGTGCGCCCCGCAAAGTTCAACCTCGGCGAGTTACCCGCCAAGCAAGAGCTACGCCAGCTTTTGGAACTTGAAAACGCCGGCATGGGGCTGCTACGTGGCACGATATCCTCGAACGTGCCGTGGTTACAATTTGGTCAAGACCAAGGTACCTCTTCGCCTCGCAAAGTCTTTCAATTCCTTCATGAAACCAGCTTTTACCTGCAAATCCCGGCCAACCTGTTGCGGGCCAGCCACAAACCCTATGAGGGGTTGATTGTAGTGGATAGCAACGGCGGCTTCATCGAAGTCCCCATCACCTTTAGCGTGCCAGTGCGGCCCTTCCCTACCGGGGTTCTCCAGGGCGCAACCACCCCCCGACGCTTGGCCGAACTGGCCAAGGATCAACCGCACGAAGCGGGCGACTTGTTTGCCAGCGGGGCCGTCGCCCAGTGGTATCGCACCAATGGCTGGGAATACCCGGTGCAGGAACCGGCCAGTACCGGCCTGGCACAGGTGCAACAGTATTTCGAGGCGCTGGGATTTTCCAAGCCAGTGAAGGTTTCACTAGAAGACAACATCTTGAGACTACGCGGCCCGGCAGGGGGCGAAGCCGTCGGCGAGTTGAAGCTATCCACGGAAGAAAAACGCCCCATCTGGGTGGTGGTCCAGAGCAACGCCGATTGGCTCACGATTCGCGAGATTAAACTAATGCCCAAGTTGGCGGTGGTGCGTCTGGGCAGCCAATGCATTCCCGGCAACGACGGTGACCGCCATACGGCCCAAGTGACGCTGACGACCAACGGCCGGGTGAAGCATCGGGTCACGGTGCTGCTGACGGTGCAAGGACAAGTGGCGACGCCGACTCCACCGCTCTCCGTGCCGAAGCCGCCCGTGCCGCCGCCGCTGCCTGTGCCGCCGCCGCTGCCGCCCGTAACCGCTACGCCGTCCGTCGTTCCAGCGCTACCAGAAAGAACCGACGCTGTCCCGATCCGCGCACAGTTGGTCACTGCCCCCCCGCCGCTGCCGTCACGGCCGACTGCACCTATCATGCAAGCGGCCGCCCCCGTGGTGTCGCCCCGAGAACGGGTGAGCCGATTGCTGACGGCGTTGGTGCCCCTAGTTATTGTGGGGCTGGGGGTGTTGCTGGTCGTTTCACGCGATCTTTCTGTACTAAAACATCCAACCGACCCGAGGGAAAAGCCACCTTCGCGACCCTTTGAGACATTTATCGTTGAAGATCCGGCCACGATGCCTGTTGTAGTTGAACTGCAACATGACACACAGCCACGAACGGAGGAACGTGAAATTACAATTGGCTTGCGAAATCAAACTATCCAAGTCGAGTTTTATCCCCGGCATACCTTTGGTCTACTCCACCGCGAGGGAGACTTTGTCCTAAAGAAGCTAACCTTCGATGAGAAAGGCCGCAGTAACAACACGGTGATTTCCTTGAATGGCCGGGAGTTGATCTTCGGCGCGTTTTCGCCGTTGGAGTTGATCACCAAAACACGCCTGAGGAGAGAAGATGATGAGGGCGAATGGGTCGAACAACACGGCATGCCCGAAGCACGGCTCAAGATGCAACAAGGCAAGCGAACGATCTGGCGTTGTCATCGGGAGCAGGTTGAGATTGTGCAAAGCGTCGGCCTAATTCCCGGAGAACAATCAAGGAAAATCGACACCTGCCTGGTACATTATCAACTGTGTAATAAGGATAGGCAGCCGCATCGGGTCGGCTTGCGATTTATGTTGGATACCTACATCGGCAGCAACGATGGTGTCCCGTTTCTGATTCCAGGGCAAGAACGTCTCATCAATCAATCGTTTACCTTTGATAGACCATCCCAGCTACCTGACTTCATTCAGGCTCTGGAACGCGATGACTTGGCTAACCCTGGTATCATCGTTCAACTAGGGCTTCGGCTCGCTGGGGTGGAGCCGCCAGATCGCGTGCAGTTGAGTGCTTGGCCGGACAATCGCCTTGGCCTGGGTTGCCAAGCCGACTCCACCAAGTGGAAGGTTCCGGTGCATCCCATCAGCCGATTCAACGACTCTGCCGTCGTGCTTTACTGGGAACCACGGCTGCTTCAACCCGGCCGATCGCGTGAGATGGCCTTCACCTACGGCCTGGGGCAAGTCGAGGGTAAAAGCGATCTGGCCCTGACTGTGGGCGGGTCGTTCGTGCCCAAAGGCGAATTTACGCTCACCGCTTACGTCCGCGATCCCAAGCGTGATGAAACGCTCACCCTGCAGCTACCGCCAGGCTTTTCTCTTGTGCAGGGCAAGCTCCAGGCTCTCGTGCCGCCTTTGCCGGCCGACCGCTCGACGCGAGTCAGTCCGGTGACGTGGAAAATTCGTGCCGGGGCGGCGGGCAACCACACCCTGCGGGTCCGCAGCAACACCGGCAACGAGCAAACCCAGACCGTCCGCATCAAAGATCGTGGCATCTTTGGGAGTTGATTGCTATGAGTTTTGGTTGGTACCTCTACTACTGTGCTAGCTATGGCGCGGTGGGTGGCCTGCTTGGCTGGCTGTTGGGCCGAATATTCCGCATCGAAAACCAAACCTTGCTCACGGCCGGCATTCAGGGATTGGTTTTGGGGATAGCTTTAGCTGTGATTCTGGTGTTGGTCGATCTGGTGTTCAACGCCTCCCGCTGGGAGCGTTTTTTGGCTGTGCCGATAGGGGCATTCGTCGGGGCGGTCGGGGGGTTGCTCGGGGGACTAGTCGGTCAGGCGTTCTATGGCTGGACGCAATGGTCGCTGTTTCTTCTGTTCGGGTGGACGCTTACCGGAGTGCTGATCGGTACCGCCCCCGGGCTGTACGGCGTAGTGTATGCCATGGCTCAAGGGGAAGAAGCAGTTGGCCCGCGGCGGAAACTGGTCAACGGCGTGCTAGGCGGTAGCTTGGGCGGTTTCCTGGGGGGACTGCTTTTCTTGGCCCTGCTCAGGGGGTTCGCTCTGCTGTTGGGTGACCAGGCCGACGATCTAGCCAGCCCCTCGCTACTTGGCTTCCTCGTGTTGGGTCTGTGTATCGGCCTGCTCATCGGCCTGGCCCAAGTGATCTTGCGCGAAGCCTGGGTCACTGTCGAGGCCGGCTTCCGAGCCGGTCGCCAACTCATCCTCAGCAGCGCCGAGACGACCATCGGCCGACAGGAAGGCTGCGATATAGCCTTGTTCGGTGATAACACTGTGCAGAAACAACATGCCCGGATTCGATCGGAAAAGGGCCGTTATGTGTTGGAAAATCTCGATCCAGCGAGTATAACATATGTCAATAATCGAGAAATGAAAAATCCACAAATTTTGCGAGATGGCGATCGCATCCAGATCGGTAAAGCTGTGCTACGCTTCAATGAAAAAGCCAAACCCGCCGCCCCCAGCCGGTAGTTCGGCTAAGCAATCTGTCCTTGGAGGCGAATCATCCACAGGATGAGCCAGACCTTCACGTCGAGGCGCGTGGTGGTGTCTTCGCTCAGACGCACCACTGCTTCATAGTCGAGCAGTTGCACTTCCAACGATTCGCTGCGTTCCGGCTGCGGATTGGGCATACCGCTTACATCGACAAACGCCAGGCAGGCCGATTCATCCGTCAGGCCGCTCGACATCAACAAAGGTGGCGTAACCTGCTTGACAGCCGTGACACTCAGTCCGGTTTCCTCGGCCAGTTCGCGGCAGGCGGTATCCACGAGCGATTCCCCCTCGTCGATTAGGCCGGCGGGAAAACCGATACAGTAGTCGCCGACCGGAACGCGAAATTCGCGAAGGACCACCAGCCGCGCCGGCTCGCTGGGATTCCGCAAGATCGGCACCAGAATTACTGCATCGGGCCGCCGGTCCTCGTGCGGACGCTCTTTGCGCGAGGCAAACACCCAACGGCCGACATGGCCGCGATTCTCGAAAGTAGCAGCAAACAGGTTAACCCAGCGTTCCTGGGTCAGGGCGGTCACGTCGTGAATGGTCATGGTTCGGTACGCTTGCCTCTCTGCTTGCAAGGTTAGTCAGATGGCCTCGGGGCCACGTTCTCCGGTGCGGATGCGGATACAGTCTTCCAGGGGCAGAATGAAAATCTTGCCGTCACCGATGCGTCCTTCGGGGCCGCTACGGCCAGCCTCGATAATGGCATTGACGGTCGGCTCAACAAAATCTTCGTTGACGGCGATCTGCAACTGGACCTTGCGGACCAGATTGACCGTCAGTTCGTGGCCGCGATAGGTCTCGGTTTGGCCCTTTTGTCGGCCGAAGCCTTGGACATCGACAATGGTAAGGCGAAAGACTTCGACCTTGTTGAGCGCTTCCTTGACTGCTTCGAGCTTCGAGGGTTGAATGATAGCGAGAATAAGTTTCATGACGAGAATTCTAGGGATCGTTGCCTTGGAGACAATTAGGGGGTGTAGAATAAGGGGACACTGCGGAATCTGGAACGAAAATTCTGGCCGATGTCCTCGTTGAATATTCAGTGAGGAGCAAACCTGCTGCGGCCGCAGGAGTTGCTCGCCTCTGAATTGCATTTTCGCGGGAGCCTTCCATGGCAACAAATGATTGGCGGCACGACCCTTCCTTGTGGATGCGGCCGGGCGATCTTCCCATGCGGCCAGCACGGTTGGCGTCGGGCATCCACGGCAACGCCCGCTTGGCCAACCGTCGCGATTTAGCAGCGCTGTTGCGTTCTGCTGAACCGGGTAGTCTCTTCCTGCCTGAGGCTACCCTCCTGGTCGAAGACAGCGACGACGGTTCCCGCTTGGCTCCGTGTCTGCATGCCGGCTTGCATCTCCCCGCCGAGTGGCGCGAACGCCACATCCTGGCTATCGGCTCCACGGGCTGCGGTAAAACGCAAAAACTGATCCTGACGCAACTAGCTGCCGACATGGCCGACCCGCAGCGGACCATCATCGCTCTGGATGCTAAAGGCGGCGTATTACCCGGCTACATGCAAGCGTTGGCTCGGCGTTATCGGCCGAATCAACCAGTGCGAGTCATTAACTTCAAATCGACGAGCCGGACCACACACCGCTGGAATCCTGCTCAGCGGATTGCCTCGCGGCACTTGGCCTTGGAAATCGCCCACGCCGTCTGTTCCAACGTCGAGGATGCCGCCAGCGAAAGCCGAACCAACGAGGCGTTCTGGCTATTCTCATCGATCAACCTGCTGGCGGATGTGCTGCGGCTGCTGGCTGATGATCCACGGGAGATCAGTTCGCTGGCACGAGCCAAGCAAGTGATTGATAACAGTGCATATGATCTGGCTGTGCTAAGTGATAATCATCCGTTTAAAAACAGCTTTGAGCAACGCTACCCGGCCCTGCGGCGGTATCTGGATGGTTCCAGCAACGTGACGCAGCAGAGCATCATTGCCGATTGCGCTATGCGGATGACGTTGTTTTCCGATGAGGCGATTGCCCGCACCACCTCCGGTCCGGATGAGTTGGACCTGCGCGGCGTGATTCGGGAAGGCGGGGTGCTGATCCTGGAAATCCCCGAAGCTCACGCCAACCAGCTCAGGCCGTTGACCAATCTCTTCGTAACCCTGCTCTTGGGCGCTCTGCTCGATGAGGCCATGGACTCGCCCGGCGGCCGACTCGAACGCCCTTGCTCGGTCATCCTCGACGAACTGGGCACTGCCTGTGGCCGACTACCCGAGTTTGAAACACGTCTGGCGACGCTACGCAGCCGAGGCGTCGCCATCACTGGCGCGGTCCAATCGCTGCGGCAACTAGAGCATCTCTACGGTGCATCGGCTCCGGTAGCCGACGGCTTTTCCACCAAGCTGTTCTTCGGCGGTGCCTTGTCGCCCAGCGATGCCAAGCTCGCCTCGGAATTAGCCGGCATCTGCACGGTGGTTTGCGAGACGCAGTCGCTGAGCAAAGCGCCCGATGGCCAAGTGACCAAATCACGGTCGCGTGGTCCCACGCCGCGGCCGGTCTTGCTGCCCGACGAGGTAGCCCGACCTACAGTGCATCCGCTGCTGGGGCCACCCGTGACCATCTTCACGCCTAATGCGCCACCCTTCTATGCCTATTTGGTGCCCGCTTACGAACAGCCCGAACTAGCCGCCTGTCTAGCCGAAGGCGAAGCGGCTGAACGGCAGTTGCAAGAGCAACGGCGGCAACTACGGGCCGAGCTCTGCCGACTCAAGGCGGTACTGAACTGGGACGGCCTGCGTGGCGAGGCTTTTGCCTGGTGGCACGAAGTCGAGGCTCGCGGTGAAGAGTTACTGCACGAGATGCTCAGTACCTTGGAGCCGCTCGGGCCGGAATGGCTGGAGGAATGCGCCAAGAGCGTCAACGCTGGCCAGTTGCCCGACTCGTTCCGCGCCTGGCTGAACGATCCACCGCCTGACGAACCAACGCCACGCGCTACGCTTAGCCCTTCGTCCAAAACCACCCTCTCCAAGCGGGTGGAAGGCAAAAAAATTTACCTGGTGCGTGGCCGGGATCGTGGCCGCGACGCTTGGTACTATGTGCTGGTCAATAAAAAGCCGCAAGTGGTCTTTGAGAAAGACCTGCGACGCGGCTCGGTGGTGTTGACCGATTATGGCGATGTGTTGATGTCCGGCTGGGGCAAAGACCCACCGCCTGAGGCCAGCAACCGCGCTCGCGAAGAATGGGGCTTCCAGGGCAACGAGTAAGCGCCCATGCGAAGGGGCCAACCGTGACAACCGGTCTCACCCCTGCGGGCTACTCGCCCGCCGCCAGGCACGAACAGCCAGAACAATCCCAAGCAGCGCTAGCAGTGGTCCGCCGATGATGGCCGTGAGAAGGCCGAACCCCGGCAGAAGACCGCGGTTAGGGCTGCTCATCCGCTGCGCCATGTCATCATCGGGCGACTGCGGTTGGGTGTCGTACAACCGGTCGTACTCGGCTTCGACATCGCCTCCCGAGTCGATCCAGGCTCGTTCCTTGGCCGCTAACTCGTCGTACCACTTGTGCGCGTCGGCCAGTTCTTGCTCTAGGCGTTTTTCGATCACCGGCAGAGCGTCTTCACCCATTCGTGTCACCACCTGCATTTGCGAGGCTTGCTCGGCCAGTTTACGATAAGCCTGGGCCGTGTCGCCTTCGGTGTGTCGAGCCGCTAGCAGATAGGCTCGCGTGGCCAGCGCCTTGGCATCAGCCGGGTTGCCCTCTCCGTCTTGGGTGTCCCACCGGCTAGCCAGGAGCAAATCGCCCAACGCTTCCAAAAGCAATGGATTGTCATGGTTGGCAAACCGCATCATGCCGAGTACGGCTTGGACGGCCTTCTGGTTCTCTTGCAAGTTCCAATGGGGCAGTTGTTTTTTGAGGAAACGAGCGAACCCGCCAGAGTTCTCCTTTGGCTGGTGGAGCGGTAGACGCACTTGGCCATCGGGACAGCAGGCCAGAGCATATTGCGCAAGCCATTTCTGGTAGCGTTCGCGGCCAAAGTGGGCGTCGGAGTGAACCTCTAGGGCTTGGTCGATGAAGTTCAGCCCCTTTCTCAAATCGCCATCGAGCATGTAAAAGGTGCCGAGATTGGAGAGCGTCTCGTACCGACGTGGCTCGATACGTAGCATTTCAACGCAAATGCCAATCGCCTGGTCGTTGCGGCCGATCTTGTGGTAGGCGACGGCCAAGTCGTCGCGCAGACGCAGGTCGTCGGGGTTTTGCTGTAGCCGGGTCAGCCGATCACGGATACGCCACTCGTAAAACGCCGGCGAATGCCGCAGAAACTTGCCGGTCATCAGTTCCAACGCCGAAGGAAAGCGGGCGCGTTCCTGGCGGAGGGTGTCGTAATCCCACAGACACGCCCAGACCACCGAGGACGACCATACAAGCAATCCACTCCAAACATATAGCAACCGTTTCATGGCTAACTCTCCGTCACAAAGAGGGGTGGGCCAACTTGGTCGTACCCAACAAGGTGGCTGCCCCACGCACATCGCAGAGCCCCGAGGTCTGCATCCTCTTTACGAAGGCCGACGGCTCGCTGTGTATCAGGAAAAGATAGTCTACTGCTCGCGTTAGGGCTACATACATGAGCCGGCTATCTTCACCCAGATTGCTGGTTTCAAAGGGTCGGGGCAAACGGTCGACCCAAAGCAGGATCACGGCGCGGTACTGCAACCCTTTGGAGCCGGCAATGGTTTGAATCTTGAGGCCCGGCTCGCCCACCCGGTAGCGGTCGCGTCCATGCGTCAGGCGAACCACCGGAGCCAAAGTACCCAGTTGCGAAAGGAACGCTTCCATGAGCGGTTCCTCACTCTTGGGGATCCACGGGTACAAGATGCCGATCTGCTCAGGAGTCAAGCGTTGGTAATGCGGATCGCTGCCGTGAAGCAACATCTCCACCACAGCCAAAGCGCATTGGGTTTCTTGTTTGCGGTCGCGGGCGGTCAGGAGCCATGGCCGAACGCCAACGGAGCGGACGGCTAAAGCTGGGTCTACCGGTAACAGAGTAAAACGTCCCTCGTCACGGTCGGAGTCGTCGTTTTCGGGCGATTGGGCAAATACCGCGGCCAGAGCCAGAATCTCGCGGGTGTTGCGGTAGTTGCGATGCAGGTCGAAGTTTTTCGACACCGTGCGTCCTTGAGCGTTGATACCAAGCTCTTTCCATTTAATGCAGAGATCGCCATATAAGCCTTGGTTTCGATCGCCGACAATTAGCAAGTCGCCATCTTGGGGATCGACTAAGGCTTCCAGGACACAACGAAACCAGACCGGATCGAAATCCTGGGCCTCGTCAATCAGCACGGCATCATATCGCCGAGCGTCGCCCTGGCCGCTTTGCAGGAGTTGCAAGAGCCGTTGGCCCAGTTCGGCGTTGGACTCGGGTGGCTCCCAACCGCGGCTGAGATTGTTGGCTTTGCACCAGGCATCGAAATGATAAACATGGACATTCTTGCAGTCATTGAGGCATGACTTCAGATAGGCAGCCAGCGACACATTAAAACACAGCACTAAGATGGCCGCCTCGGGCCGCTGTTGGCTGAGCAGCCTAGCGCGGGCCAACAGGAGCACCGTCTTGCCGGACCCAGCCACGCCGTAGACCAGGCGATGCCCCTCGCCCAGAGCGCGGGCGTGTTGCTCCTGACGCTGATCGAGCGTCACCAGAACTGTGGCCTCGGGCTGACCGGGCAACTGCACTTCGGGATGAAACAGGCACCGCAACGCCTCGATCTGCTCTGCGTTCAGTGGCTGTAATTGGATCGGCGGCCCAAAGAAGCGGCCCAACTCCAGGTGAAACGCGGCGGCCTGGAGCGTCTCCCAGCGCAAGAGTTCATCTCGGGTCACCAGCCAGCGTTCGGGAAACATGGCCGTGGCCTGCGGGTTGGTGTTGGTGTGCCGCTGCCATTGCTCCGCGGTGATGTTGGCCAGCACCACCACACAAGCAAAAGAAAGCTTCCACTGTCCGGCGTTGGGGCCTTCGCTTTCCAGCAGGGCCGAGCGGATCAGGGCTGAGCTTTGTCGGCACGCCTCCAGACGGTTGGCGACTAGTTCTTGCAAGCGTCGCAAGGGATTGGGTTCGCGACGCTCGACGCCCCGTTGCTTCAGACCCACCCACTCCGCCTCGCCGCCCAGCAGTTCGCCCGGTTGCCAGCCCTGGACGCTGAGCAACAGCACGCCCCGATCGGGGGCAAACACTAAATAGCCCACCAGGTTCAATCCATCGAGCGACTCGTAATAGACCAGATGATCCTCCGGCAGATTTTGTAACAGGCAAAAGAGCCGCTGCTCTCCTTTGCTGGCGGAACGAGGCAAGCGATCGGGAAACATCTGTGCCATCGGCTACTCCCTAGGTGTCGGCAGAGAAAGCAACACGAATCGAAGCCCATGCGCGTCGACCGGCTGTGTAATGAAAGTCGAGTGGCCAGAGTGGGGCGGCGACAAGTTAAGGAGATTCCGCTTGCTTTTTGCACGACTTCTTGATTCTGGATCGAGGAACTCCCTTCTAGAAGATATACAAGGGGAGGTGTTCACTCAACGGCGAGCAACGCCCGACAACAGGACAGAGAAAGGAAATCGGCGGATGCACTGGCAAGCACACGACGGACCAGGGCTCGCCTGGCTGGAACGCGGGCCGGACGATCCCACGGTGCCGCTGATCATCTGGTGGCATGGCTTCGGGGCCAATGCGGCGGATCTAGTAGCGTGGTGTGGCCCGGCTGATCGGCGACGCCGACACGTGCTGCCCGAGGGGCCGTTGAGCGATGCGAGCCAGCCAAATCTTCGCGCCTGGTATGAGCGAGGGGGCAACGAACATCCGGCCACCGTAGCAGCGACGCTAGCGCGAGTACAGACGTGGTTAGAGCATCTGTTCACTCGTTATCAGCCACGGGTAACCGCGATGGTTGGCTTCTCTCAAGGCGGGGCAATGGTGCTGCGGGTTGGGCTACCACATCCCGAACGTTTTGCCGGCCTTGCTGTGCTATCCGGTTCGTTGCGCCGGGTGGACGACCTCACCCCGACTTTACCGCCGCTCCGAACGCAAAGGCTGTTTATCGGGCATGGCCGCAACGATGAAATAGTACCCTGTGAGGTGGCCCAGCGATTGGTTAGCTACCTTCGCCAGCAGGGCTACACCCCACATTTTCAGACCTATGCCATCGGTCACAGCATTAGCCCGCGCGAGTCGCACGACTTGGAATGCTGGCTGGCCGCGGTGCTGGGCTTGCATTCGACCGCAAGCCCAGTTTAGTCCCAGGGTCAGGGGCGGGCCAAGCCCAGGTACTCGCGTAGGGCTTCGTACTTAGGTGAGGTCGTCTGGTTGTACATTTCTAACTGGCCCCAGCTGCCCCATTTGCTATAACGGCTCACGGAGGAGAAGACCACAAACAGATCCCCACCCGCAGCATTCCAAATAGCGTAGTCCCGAGCGTAAAGCTGCTTCATGCGTGGATGACGATTCGCCGCGTGAAACAACCTGGTCAGCGCTTCGTTGTTCTCTGCGCCGCCGTGCCCGGCCAGGTGTTGCCCGCCCTCATAAGCCAGCAGCCGGAGCTTGCGTTTTTTGGCTTCCTCGGCATATCGTTGAATCCGAGGGATATTCTCCTTCTGGTCCTTGGCTAGTTCGTCCAATAATGTTTCGACCGACATTTTGGCTACCATGTCAGCCGTTTTAGGGGAACCCAGACGACCACCGAAGTAAGGTGCAATAGCGATTGCATCGGCTTTCTGGTGAGCATTTTGCCAATCCAGCACGGTGGTGCCCGTCCAGGGATTAGATGCCTGCGTCGCAAGGACGCGAACGAGGCGAGCTTTGCCCAGGACTTTTTCTGCCAAGGTAAACATTTCCACCGAGCGTTGCGAGTAGAAACGTAGTTGGGCTGTGAAGGCGTTTGTGCTCAGCCCAAGCTTCTGGCCCATTTCAGCACAATAGCGAGCCTGTTCGAATTGATTGTTCCAACATTCGTTGCTATATTCGAGATAGACAGTTCTCTTAGGATCGAGGCGTGCTTTGACCAACTCACAAAAACGAACAATATAATCATCGGTAGCACGGTGCGGGATGCAAAACCATGGATCCATCCCAGTCGTGTTGCAAAACTCACACATCAATTCCACGCACACCCCATTGACCGCCTGAGAATGGCTCGTGAGTCGTGGCCGATCGGACCATTGTACCTGTTTGGAGTTGTTGGTCTTCTGCCAATCCATAAAGCGGACGACCTTGCACCCGACCCAGCGTCTGAGCAAGGTTGGATGAAAAGGTTTGCTAGTGTAAATTCTCTCAAAGCCTGGATGAATGACACGAATGTTACGGACGGGATTCAGCGGATTGGTGCGCATAATCCTTAGCGAGGCTGTGCCGGTATTAGCCCTGACCGCTAATTCAATACGGCCAGGAGCGCTCCTACTGATGCGGGCGTCGCCCCAGAAGGTCAACTCGCCGTCGCCCTCGTAAAGACAGACGAAAGTGCCTTCGGGAAAGCTCTTTCCAAAATCGGTCCACAGCATCGTTTCGGCGTACTGATCCGGCTGAAGGCTTCTGAGGTGACCATCGGCATCGACATCCAGCGGCCCCCCCTGGCCCCAGGGTTTGCCCTTGGCTTGACTGATCCAACGACGGGCTATGCGAAATTGATCCACAAATACTAGCTCTGTGGACCAATCCACGACACTTGTCAAGTTGATTCCCAAGGGGGCTTTGGTCGCTTGAGATGGGTGCAACAAAAGCGCCAAGCAAACGACAGAGATGCTGATCATCTAAAAAAATTTCTCCTTACCAAAGTATCGACAACTGTAGGCGGGTGTCGATAATCTTGTAAATAGCTCGGTGATAGTATGGGACACGAAAGACGATTTTGCAACTTACAGGCGTAAGCTCACTCGGCAAAAAAAGGCCAGATGACCCACGGAGAGATTCACGAAGCAATTCTGCGATTATTAGCCCGACGGCGGCCCGGTGCGAGTATTTGCCCCTCGGAGGTCGCACGAGGCACGGGGCGGGCCGACTGGCGCAACCTTATGCCGGCCGTTCGCGCGGCCGCTGCGGAACTGGCACGGCAAGGCCGGCTGGTGGTGCTGCAAAATGGTGAAGTTTTACCCCCCGATGCCGACGCTTGGGTTGGGCCGGTCCGCCTCGGCTTGCCGTCACGGCCAGTTCAGTAAGCACCCAGGGGTGTGCCGTCGCAACTCGCGGACCAGATTGGCAGCCGGCAGCTGATAGTTGTCTGGGTCTAGCTCCTTGGCCAGCCGCAGATGATGCAGTGCCTCGGCGACGCGGTTGCCAGCGTGGTAGTGTTGGCCCAAGCGGAAGTGCAGGCAGGCAGCGTGGTTGGGGTAGCGTTCGAGAGCCTCGCGGTAGAGTTGCTCCGAACGGGCAAACTGGGCCGACTCGCGGGCATTGAACGCTAGGCTGTCGATCAGTTCGATGCGTTGGTGTTCGTCGCTCGTCCGCGCTAGCGCCTGTTCTAACGCTTCGTTGCTTTCGGCGAAGCGGCGTTGGCGTTGCCGTAGAATCCCCAAGGTGCGCCAGCCGGCCGCATCGAGTTCGGTTCGCTGCAACAAGCGGGCGGCTTCTTCGTAGCGTTCCAGATTCAACAAAGCTGCCAAGCGGCTAGCTCCTCCTTGCTTGACAGCCTTTTCGAGTTGGTTGCGATCAGCGAGCAGTTGACTCAGTTGTGGCCTTTCGTCCAATCCAATGGCTGCACGAGCGGCGAGAGTGTAGAGCCGCGAGACGAGGCGGTCCTCGCGTAAATACGTTTTGACTTGTTCATGAGATTGCAATGCCAGCGTGCGAGCATACACCGCCGGAACCGACAGGCAGAGCACAACGCTGACCAAACCGACCGACCAGGTCGCGGGCCACGGCCCCTGAAAGGCAAAAGCCCAGGGAAGTTGCAACGCCAGACACCACAGCACCCGCACTAGATGCCGTGGAACGACCCCGCAGTCCTCTAGCGCTGTGCCCAGAGTAGCCCCCAACAGCATGGTCAGCGCGGCCCCCAAAAGGCCCAGCCCAAGGCCAAGACCGGCAAACTTCTCAGGCACTAGTCGTCCAAGAGTCAGAGCTAGCGGCAGGCCACACAACACATGGGCCAACAGCAGCATAGGCCAACCGAACGGAACCGGGGCAGGCCAAGGCGGAGCTTCGTCCAGCGGGAGCATGAAGTACAGCGCTGCCAGCGGAACCAGCGTGGCACACAAAACCGCTTTCATGCACTGGCTCCCAACGCTTGGGCCGTCTGCGGCCGTCGGATCCGCCAGATCAGGCCGTCGTAGGCATAATGCAGGAAGGCAGCCCAGAGGTTCAAACCGACCCACCAGGCGGGGATGGAGCCGCCTGCTTCGAGGTAGCTGGAGATCAAGCCGACGAAGATCAGGAACGCCGTTAGCAGCAGCAGCCAGCGTCCGGCCATGGCGCGGAACAGACCGGCCGAACCAATTTGTTCACGTCGCCAGGCATAATGTGTGACGATAGCAATATATTCGGTTGCATGAAAGAGGGCACCGGCAATCGTAAGCGAAAGAATCCACCCACGCGAATAAGTGGTCAAGGCGATCAGCAACGCCGAGTACAACAAGCAGACACTCGTCAAGTAGACGAGCTTGGGTAAACGAATTGGCCGAGCCAGCAACTCCCCTCCGACGATCCACACCGGCAGGGCCAACATAGCCACATCGAGCCAGGCGACAGCGCTCATCGCGGTGGGATACGGTTCCAACCAGCCGATGGTCCAGCCGGCAGTACGGGCGATGACGTAACAAATAAACAGTCGTAAGCCCCAGCGTTCGAGGATCGGCCGCTCCGTTGCCCCGGTGCGTTTGGCATAAATACCAGCTACACCTGCATGTTGGCTAGCAAAGTGCCAACCGTTCCAGATGTAATCAATGAGCAACAGACAAATAAAATCCCCCGTGAAACACCAGACTCCGCCAACGCCAACAGCGAACAAAGCCGCCAAGCCGGCAAACAGCCAAGGACGGCCCTCGCGGCGGTCGGGGTCAGTGGCCACTAACACGAGCGTGAGCCAGCGATGGGGAGTGGTGATGAAGTAGAGTTGGGCAAATTCGAGCGGCCCGGCTTTGCCCCAGGGCAATAAAGCTAACACCCAGCCGAGATTGGCCAGGAACAACAGATCAAACACCGGCGAGACGAGCCAGCCGGTGTTTGAATGGGTTGCTGCGGCCGCGGTCAGGGCAGCGGCGCGTCCTTGATTTTCCACGTGTTGCCTTCCTTCACGAAGGTCCACTGGACTTCACCTTTGTCCTTGCCGTTGTCCTGTCGAACAGCGACTTGGGCGGTGGCCTGATCGCCTTGAATTGAAGGGGAGCCTTTTACGTCGAACATGTACTTAGCATACTCGGTATTTTTTTTAGCGGTGCGGGACACGAAATAACTGGAGAACTTCTGCGGATCGCTGATGTCGTCATTGAAGTCGTCGATCAGTTCCGCGATCTTTTTTCCCTCTTCGGAACCGTAAGAAGGCGGTGTCGGAACACCGCTGCCGCAACCGATCCAACTTAAACAAAGCAAGGCAACTAAACAGGTACGAAGTTGTATGGAATGAATCATATTCTCACAATATCTCTTATATAAGCCAAAATCCCACCTGATTCGTCCACGAGGACAAATCAGGTGGTTGGTTGATGACAGGATTAGAAGTTGGTGGCAACTTCCCCACCAGAACGCGTGCCTAAAGCCTGCCAGACACTGACATTGATGTTGTTAGTAATGAAGCGAACCGATCCATCAGCGAAGGCAGCATTCACTCCACCCGTGTGACGCGAGCGTGCGGCAGCCCAGGTGTTGCCGTCGGATTGATTCTGAGTGCAAACACGTCCCAAGGGGTCCGTCGGGGGGATATTAGCTTCGCAGGAGACGAGTTGATCCGGCGTGCTGCTGTTGGGTTGGGTGAGGGTGGTGAACATGTTACCCCCTGCGGCGGGCACGAGCATGGCTCCCCGGATGTCACGGTTGCGTCCCGCAGGGCTGCTGTTGCTGGCTCCCAGGGTGTCGACCGTCCAGGGCACCACCTCGCTGAACATCACGGTGTTGGAGGTCCCATCCGTGATACTCAGAAGGGTGATCCCTTTTCCAACCCCCAGGCGTGCTTCAACAGGCCATTTCGGCACTTCGGTAAGACCAAAGACCCCACTAGTGAGGGTGCCACCGAACTGAGCGGCGGAGCCGAAATTCCCGCCTCCCCAACAGCCGACATAATTGCCACGCATTAGATTTTCGAGGCTGATGTTGTTGAAATCCACATTGGGGTTGTGATCCGACGAGGGGCATCGCAAAATTCGCGATAGTGTCGATTGCGTGTCTCGATCCGCACGGCGAAAGGGATTGCCGTCCATGTTGTCAGGCGGATTGGCTTCCTGACCCCCGATACCATCCAAGCTTACGAAGAGGGGAATTCGCGAGGCCAAAGGAGCTTGTTCCATCTCGGCAAGAATGTGGAACGGCCAGCTGGGGCCATAGCATCGTGTGCCGAAATATGTACTGCTGTTTCCCCAAACCAGCCACAGAGGAGGTTCACCTGCGGCGGGAGTTCCCGTGCCAGGAACTGGCGGAACTTGGTTTCCGACGCTACTCACATCGTAGGGTGCATTACGCTGTTGGGCTTGCAAAATCCGCGGCAAGCCAGGGGGAAGGGTACCTGTGCTACTTTCGACATTGTGAGCAGCTAAGGCCAGTTGCTTGAGATTGTTCTGACACTGCATGCGGGCGGCAGCTTCGCGGACCTTTTGTACGGCCGGTAGCAATAGGCCGATGAGGATAGCAATAATTGCGATAACGACAAGCAGTTCAATGAGCGTAAAGGCGGATCGACGTGGCAAAGGACTCATCAACTCGTTCTCCCTTCAACAAGGTGGAATAACTACGTACAACACATGACGTAAATATCGTAGCTCTTCCAGATGAAGAGATGGCGAGAAAGGAACGAAGAAAATGTGAGGAAGGTATAAAAAACGAAAGGAAGTTCGTCTCTCATATTTCCTCCATATTCTCCCTTCGGATTTCTGGAGGATTAACTACAGCCACGGATAGCAGTTAGGGCAATGGCGCGTTCTCCAATTTCCACGCCTGCCCCTCTTTGACCAAGGTCCATTCCTTGATCGCGATCTCCTTGCCCTGTACATCGAGAATCTTCACCTGCACGGTTGCCTTTCCACCCTGCATCCGCGGTGTATCGACTACCTCGATGCCATACTTGGCATACTTGGCCAACTCGCTCTTCGCGGGCACCTTGCCAGCTGCGAAATGCCGGCTGAGAAAACGCGGTTCGCGGATGTCTTCGTAACCGTCGAGAAACATCCGGACCGTGGAGGAATGCTCATCGGGAACACTGGCGTTGCTACCAGAGCAGCCGAGCAGACCGATGAAAAACGGCAAGACAACCCAGAAAGGTAGGCGTGACATTTTTGCTTCCCTCTCCGACAACTGCCTGGTGTCTCTCTCTTCGATCGCCGCCAGGCAGTTGTCGATGAACCGGAGTTAGTTTTGCGTTACTTCACCGTTCATGCGAGTGGCCAAGGCACGCCAGGTCGCCAAGTTGATGTTGTTGGTGACAAACCGCACCGAACCATCAGCCATGGAGGCATTCACCCCCCCCGTGTGGCGGCTGCGAGCCGCGGCGTAAGTCATGCCGCCAGTAGGGGCATTGGCCCGCAACTGGGTGCAGGGCAGCAGTGCCTCCCCCTCACAAGCAGGAATCGCGTCCGGCTCAGGAGCATTGGGACCCGTGAACGCTGTGAAGGTGTTGGCTCCGATACCCGGCACGATCCACACCCCACGCCAGTCGCCTCTCGTCTTGGTGGCGAGCACTTCGCTGATAAGCGTGGTGTTACTGGTGCCATCGGTGAATTCAGTCATGCGTGTCCCCTGGCCAAAGCGTGCCGTGGAGGGGAACTTGTTGATCCTCACGATGCCAAACGCCCCCACGAGGTTGGAGCCGGGGGCGGCATCTTGGAAGTAGCCCGCACCGAAGTTGGCTGCGTAGTTGCCCTTACGCAACCCTTCGAGGCTGAAATTGGAATAAATCACATCGGTGGTGTCGGCACTGGGGCATCGCCACAACCGGGTGATCGTGGTACCCTGATTGCCATACTGTGGCCGACCCCCGTCGAGGTTGTCTGGCGGGTTGGCCTGAGCGTAATCTTCTTGATCGTTGGCCAACGACAGACGCATCAAGTTGTCCAGCGCGCCTTGCTCGATGTAAGCATGCAGCTGCATCGTCCAACCCATGCCGTAACATTCGGCTTCGGCGACACCACTGGGCACCCCGAGGACCGAGCGTGGCCCTTGGGTACCGCTGACCCACCAAATCGGCAGGTTCATCGACTGCACCCGGCCGGCAAACGGCCCATCAGGCACAGGGAATTGCGTTTGCCGATCAACGCAAGTGGGTAAACCAGCCGGCATGTAGCCGTAGGTACTCTCGAAGTTGTGGCAGGCCAGGGCGAGTTGTTTGAGGTTGTTGGTGCATTGCATGCGGGCGGCAGCCTCGCGGACCTTTTGCACCGCGGGCAGCAGTAGGCCGATCAGGATAGCGATAATGGCAATGACGACGAGCAGTTCAATCAGCGTGAACGCTCCACGACGAGTTGATGTCACGGACATCTCTCCTTTTGGAAGTAGAACCGAGAATACAGGTTCACAAAAGAGGACGCTGCTAGATTAAACCGCTCTCATGAAGAGGCTGCGAAGAGCAGACAAAAGTAGCGAGAGAAATAGATGAAGCAAGTCAAAGAAATCGTTGATCGGGATTCGTCTATCCCCGGTCGCTGCGGCTGTGACACAACGGCACACTCGGGTTCGGCTCGGCCAACAGGTCGGCCAGCGTGGTTGAGGCAAAAGCTGCTTCAAGCTCGGCAGCAGCCTTGTCGAGCTTAGCATGCAGGGGACACAGCCGCGCCCCGTGCGCGGCAATGCCCAGAGGACAGGTGCGAATCCGGGGGATGGGATCGACAGCGTTGACCACCTCCAGCAAAGTCAGTTCGGCCGGGCGTTTCACCAAACTGATGCCACCACCCACGCCGCGTTGCGAGCGGAGCAAGCCGAGCCGGACCATTTCTTGCACCAGTTTGGCCAGATAAGGTCCGGGCACGTGGGTGACCTCGGCGACGCGGTCGATGGTGCGAGGTTCGCCCTCGTTGGCGAGGAAGATGACAGCCCGTAGGGCGTATTCGACTTTTTGCGAAAACATGGCAAGACTCCATTGACCTTAGTGTAGGAAGGGAGCAAGATGAGACTAAAGAAGATTAATAGACACTTTAATCCTCTTTACAAAAAGTCTCTCCTACTGCTCACCATCGACGAACCCCGCCTCGAATCCGACTTGGCCTTTCGCTTCGGTTACCTCTGCGAATTCATCAAACTCGGTGCCGACGACCTCCAGGCTATCCATGCCAGCGCCCCCTCCTTAACCCCCTTGGTCCCAAAGCTCGTCGACGCCGTCTACCACAAACTTCTCTCCTATACCGCCACGTGGCGCCATTTCGTGCCGCGACAGCATGGTTACGTGGGATAGGACCAACGGCGGCCCCTCTGCAAGAAGTGACTCCCGATCACCCGGTAATTGCTTTTCGCAAGCAGCACTTAGCCCGCCATCTGACTGACAGCTTTGGTAACTCGGCCGTATGACGGCAAGATGGTGGAATATCTCGATCGACATGGTGGGCAAGCTCCACACAGCCAAAGCCGGTAACCTGGAGGTGGTAGTGCCACTGGTGCAAATCAATGCCCTGATGGGGTACGTGGCGGAAAGCTTGTTGAATACGATCTTGAACCTGGGGCTGGAGCGTGAAACGGAGAAGCGAACGCTGCGGGCATTCAATAAACTATTGTGGGTGCAAAATGACCTCCTCGTTCGACATTACGTGTGAAACCTTTCCTCGCGGGAAGGGTAATCATTATCGAGGCCAGGCGGAAAGGAGCCTCGTGATCGCGGAGGACGCTATTCTCGTTCGCCGCTGCCTGCGGGGCGATTCGCAGGCCATGGAGTTACTCATCGGCCGGTACGAAGCCGATGTGTACGGTCTATGTGTGCGGCTACTGCGGCATCGGCAGGATGCCGAAGACGTGACGCAGGAAGTGTTTCTGCGGGTGTTTCGTAGCCTGGATCGTTGGGACTCGCAACGACCGCTGCGGCCGTGGATACTTGGCATTGCAGTCAATCGGTGTCGCACTTGGTTGTCGCAGCGAGGGCGACGGCCAGAAGCGGTTGATTTTCTCCAAGATACTGTAGTGGCCCGCGACAGCCAAGAAGGGCCAGCCCAGGAGTTGTTGCGAGAGATCCGCGAGGCTTTAGAGTCGATGCGGCTGGAGTATCGCAGCGTGTTCGTGTTGTTTCACGAGCAGGGTCAAGGCTATGACGACATCGCGCGTGCCCTGGATCGACCGGTAGGCACCATCAAAACGTGGCTGCATCGTGCCCGGCTGGAAATCTTGGAATATCTCAAACGCCGAGGCGTGGTTGAGCCGCAAGCGGATTCCGAAACGACCCCTGTCCGGCTCACCCCTAACCGGCTATCCCCGGGAGAAAGTTCATGAGTTGTCGGCAATGGGAACAGTGGCTCGATGACCGGTTCGACGGGCAGGCAACGCCCGCTTGGGAACAGCATGCCAAGCACTGCTCCGAATGTGCCGATCGGCTTGGGGATGCCGACCGCCTCTTGCACGCCTTGCAGCAACAACCCCCCCTTGGCGTGCCGGCCGATCTGCACGCTCGGCTCGTGGCGGCCGTCCAACACGACCAGCGTCAACATCAACGCCTCAAAGGTCGTTTCTGGTCCCGTTCAGCTAGTTTGTTGGCAGCTGCTGTCGTGTTGCTCGCGTTGGGTCTGCAATGGTGGCTCGGCTCTAGCGAACCGCCGATGCCCTTGCCGGACCAGCCGCAGGTCGTTCAGGGACCAGGTATTGAGCCGTCCCCGTCGGAAGTGCCCCTACGGGAAAATGTTCAGCGTGCCGGTCAGGCGGTCGCCTCGCTGACCGTTCGCACCGCTGGCGAAGCAATGGAGTCCACCTCTACCGTTTGGCCGATGGCAACTGTGGAATGGCCCGAGGTGCAGATGCCGCCTACTCCGCCCGTCGAACCGATCCGTTCGGCCGGGGAACGGCTCAGCGCCGGACTGGGACCAGTGACCGATTCGGCCCGTCGGGCCATGAACCGCTTTTGGCGCGATCTGCCGCTGGCGCGGCCGATCCCGGTGGAATGAAAACGGAAAGAGTGAACGAACATGCCCTACGTCGTGCTGTGCTGTCTGTTGTTGCCCCAGGCCGCCCCACCCACGCTGCAAGATGATTTGCTTCGATTTGTGCCCGACGATGCTGCCTTTGTCCTGTTGGCCAACCATCTCGACAGCCGCCTAGCTGAGTTGGTGTCCTCGCCGTTTGGTCAGGCTTTGGGCAAGTCGGCCTTGGCGAGCCGTTTGCAGCACACCAAAGAATGGCAGGAGATGCTCAAGTTTCAGCAGTACATCTACAAGCACCTGGAGCTAACTCCAGCCGACTTAGCCGAGGTCTTCCCCGGCGAGAGGTTGGCCTTGGTCTATCGACCTGGACCGGCGAACAACCCTGAGCAGGATCAAGGCCTCATCGTGCTGCGTACCCGCAAGCCTGAGGCGCTTCGTAAACTGATCGATCGGCTCAATGACGCCCAAAAAAAAGCCGGTGAATTGCGCGAACTGCAAACCGTAGAGCATCGTGGCCGAACGTATATCCGCCGCCTCGAACGGGCCGACACCAACTTTTACTATCTGGAGGGTTCATTACTCCTGTTCACGGGTCAGGAGGTGATTCTCCAAGACGCCCTGAACAGCCACTTGGACCGCAAAAAAGATGATCTGGGCCGCTTCGGCACCCTACGGGCCAGTTTGCGGGAGAGAGCAGCTACGATCCGTCTATTACTCAACGCTCGCGCCCTGGATGCCACTTTTGCCGCTCAGGCGCGACGCGAACCGGCGAGTAAGTCGATCTACGAATATTGGAAAGGGCTAGACGGGCTGGAGTTGTCGCTTAGTTGGCAGGTCGATTTCACGCTCCGCTTGCATCTGTTGGGCGACCCCAAGAAATTGCCTTGCGCTGGTCAACGCTTCTTCGCGGCCCCCGTTCGGATGTCCGAGGTGTGGTCACGGATGCCCGAGCAACCGTTGTTGGCGATGGGTAATCCGGTCGACCTCGTGGGCCTATATGGCGTGTTGGGTGACTTCATTCCGCCCGAGCTACGCCAACGCAGTGAAAGAGAACTGGAAAGCAACCTCGGAGTGTTGATCGGCCGGGGCATCATCAAGGAAGTTTTGCCGGTTCTGGGGCCGGACTGGGGACTGTACGCGGTGGCTCCACCGAGCGATTCGCGGGAACTATTTCCTCGGGCGGTGTTCGCTGTGCGGCTGCAGCCCCAGCCGGGCGATGATTTGGACGAGACCCTCCTAGAGGGGGTCCATGCCTGGGCGCAGTTGGCGATTTTGGCTCACAACAAGCTCCATCCCGATCAGCCGGCCCGTAGTCGGCCACGCACGATCGACAAGACTCGTGTTCGAGTCGTCGAGGGACTGCCCTACCACCTTTTGCCCGCGTATGCCCTTCGCGACGGTTACTTGGTGGTTACCAGCCACGCCGACGAGATTGCCCGCTTCAAGGCGAACAAACGGACGACACCAACCGAGTTGCCGTTGCTGCGTTTGTCGTTCACCGGTCTGCGTGAGCATGTTAGTCAGCGTCGCGATCGTTGGATTGACTGGCTCAGCCGCCGCGACGGGCTGTCACGCGAGATGGCCAGCCAGCGTATCGACGAATGGTTGGGCGGTCTGCAGTTGCTGCATAGCCTGGAACTGGTGCAGGAAGCGGCAACCTCACGGGTGACCTTCACGCTGCGGTTGACGCCAGCCCAGGCGTTAACCCGTGTCAAGACGCATCGTTGAAGAGGAAGAGTTCGGGAAGTCCATCCCTAGACTTTCTTGGTTGCTGCCGTAGCATCGGGTGGAATCGGTTCGAGGACACCCGGTTGGATCGCTTCGGGCGTCGCTTGAAGTGTTTTCAAGGTGTGCAACGGGCCGAGTCGCCATAGTTGCGGAAACAGCCAACCGCACACGGCCACCACACCGAGCGTGCCCAATCCCCCTAGAATCACCGCCGGCACCGTCCCGAACCATTTGGCCGTTACGCCGGATTCAAACTCGCCCAGTTCGTTGGACGAACTGATAAATACGGCGTTGACGGCCGCGACCCGTCCCCGCATGACATCGGGAGTGAGGGTTTGCACCAGCACGCCGCGGATGATCACGCTAATGTTGTCCGCTGCTCCACTTATCGCCAGCACAACGAACGAAAGCCAGAACGACCGGGATAACCCAAATGCGATGATGGTCAGGCCGAACACTGCCACGGCCAATAACAAAGCTCGACCTGGGCGTTGGAGGGGCGGCCGGTGTGCCATCCACACAGCGATGACCACCGCCCCTAACGCGGGAGCCGCCCGCAGTAGGCCAACAGCCAGGCCGTCCTTGCCTTCGGGAATGTGAAACACCTCCTTGGCGAACACCGGCAGCAACGCTGTTGCCCCGCCGAGCAGCACCGCGAACAGATCCAGCGAAATCGCCGAGAGCAACAGCGGGTGCGAGACAATAAAGCGCACGCCGGCAAACAGCGCAGCCAGATCGCGTGGCGAGCCTGCACTGCTGGACCGGGGCGTTGGCCGGGTGGGGATCAGCAGAGTCAGCGCTAAGACGGTCAACGCGGTGGCTAGGAGGAAGGTATCCCGCGCGCCCAGCAGCCAAAGCATCAGCCCGCCCAGGACCGGACCAGAAATGCTCGCCACCTGCCAACCGCTGCTGTTCCAGTTGACGGCGTTGCCCAGCGTATGCAACGGTACCACCTGTCGCAACATGGCGAAGCGGGCCGGGATGATGAAGGTACGGCCCATGCCGACGAGTACCAGGCAGGTGAAGATTGCCCACAGCGGGCCATGCAGGTGCGTCAACAAAGCCAGGCCGAAGTAGCCGCCCGCCACGAACGCCAACGCGCCTTGAAAGACGCTCTTGGGCGCGACGTGGTCAACCAGTTGGCCGGCCGGCAACGCCAGCACCAGGATGGGCACAAATTGCGCCAAGCCCGTTAAGCCCAAGTCCAGCGTCGATCCGGTGCGATTGTACACTTCCACGGCCACGGCTACCGTGGTAATACCAAAGGCGGTCGCCGAGCAGAGCGACGAGGTAAGCAGACAGCGATAGTCAGGCCACCGCAAGGCGGCATAGGGATCGTGCGACATCGTATTGTTATTGTAGCGTCGGCGACCCTACGGACTACAATAGACGCGATAAGTCGCTTACGCCGATGTTGCCAAGGAGCCAACTCGCATGCCGGAATCAACCGCCGATTGGGTCGCCGTACTGGGTCGTGTGCCCAGCGGCCTGTACATCCTCACTGCACGCCATCACGACGAGGAAACGGGCATGTTGGCTTCGTGGGTCATGCAATGTTCCTTCGAGCCGCCCCGGCTGAGTGTTGCCATCCAACCCCAGCGCCGTGTCTATGGCTGGTTGACCCCCGGAGCCGGGTTTGCCCTCAATCTGTTGGGCGAAGGGCACAAGGCGCTGCTTGCTCACTTCGCCAAGGGCTTCGATCCGGGCCAACCTGCCTTCGAGGGACTTTTGACCGAGCGAAGCGAGACGGGTTGTGTTATCCTTACGGAAGCCCTCGGCCATTTGTTGTGCCGTGTCGAGAACCGCTACCCGGCCGGGGACCATGACCTAGTGATTGCCACAGTCACGGGGGGCCGGCTACATCAGCTGGAGGGTAAACCGCTGACCCACGTGCGTAAGACGGGTCTGCGGTATTGAGTTAGCCCGCTAACCTCTAAGTGAACATGTAGGTGTTTGCCGCGTGTCGCTTGGCCCGCTGATCGCCCTTTGCCGCTGGTGGTTTTCCGCCGCTGATGGTTCTGCACCGCATGGTTTTACGGAGGCCCATATGTTCTGCATCCCAGGCAGCGTTCGGCGATTCTGTGATGGTCTAAATCGTCGCGATTTGTTGCACTTGGGCAGTCTGGCTGCTCTAGGGGCAGTGACGCCTCCTGTGCCAGGCGTCCGCGGCGACACACGCTTACGCGGCTTTGGCAAGGCCAAGCGGTGTATCCTGCTGTGTTTGTGGGGGTCGCCCAGTCAATTGGAGACGTTTGATCCCAAGCCGGACGCCCCCCCCGAGGTGCGCGGCGAACTCGGCTCCATCGCAACGACGTTGCCCGGTGTGCGTCTAGGCGAAATTTTTCCCCGCACCGCTCGCCTGATGCACAAGATCACCGTGTTGCGTTCCTTGACGCATCCGTACCCAATTCACGGGGTGGCTTATGCCACTACAGGCGTACCGACCACCGATATTCCTCTGGAAACCAACGCTCGTGATTCGCGCCATTGGCCGTTCATTGGCTCGGTGGTTGATTATCTGTCGAAGACAGCAGCCAAGCCAGGCATTCCGCGCAATTTCGGTTTGCCGTTCCCGTTTGGCTCGAAACGCGGCCCAGCACGCTCGGGGCCGTTCGGGGGCTTTCTGGGGCCTGCCTACGATACAGTGTATTGTGATTTCACCGCCCCGGGGACCCGCACCCTTGAACGCGACGCCGGCACCCCCGGAGTGCCGCCCAAAATGGTCGCCGACCCCTACGCCGGCATCCGCCCCAGCGATCGCTTTACCCTGCTGCCACCGGCCGAGGGGTTGACGTTAGACCGGATTGTTCGCCGCGAAGCGCTGAGCCGGCGACTAGATGCCCTGGCCCGCCGGGCCGATCGTGACGAGGCGTTTGCTCGACAGCGGGACTTGGCTCTGGGGGTAATGACCTCCAATGCCCTGCGAAACGCCCTGGATATTCACAAGGAACCGCTGGCCCTGCGCGAACGCTACGGCATGACGCTCTTTGGTCAATCGTGTCTGGCGGCACGTCGTCTGCTAGAGGCAGGCGGGCAATTTGTGACCGTATTCTGGGACGAGGTAGGCTTAATCAACACTGGGTGGGATACGCATGTTTATCACTTCCCACGCCTGAAGGAGGAACTCGGCCCAGGCTTCGATGCCGCCTTCGCCACCCTCCTGGATGATCTGGAAGCACGCGGCCTGCTCGACGACACCGCTGTTGTCGTCCTGAGCGAACATGGCCGCACACCCCGCTTGCAAAACGTCAAGGGCGGCGGACGCGATCACTGGTCAGCAGCATATTCGGCCGCCTTCGCCGGTGCAGGCTTCGCCCAGGGCCGAGTTGTTGGCCGGACCGATCGCATCGGTGGCAGTGTGGTCGAGATGCCGTTTTCGCCCAAGGATGTGCTGGCGACGCTGTATCATCTGCTGGGCATCGAACCGCACACCGAGATTCACGACCGTCTAGGCCGTCCCTACAGCGTCGCCGGCACAGGCCAAGTGCGGGCGGAGTTGTTGGCTTGAACGCCGACAACACGTTACGCCGACTGCGCCATCCGACTGCCTGCCCCATCCGACCCGCATTAGGCCCGACCAGGCAGTTGCGGCAGGGGTCTTTTTTGGACGCTTGCCGGGTACGCTGGCCGGGCACTTTAGCGTTGCGGCAGCATCCAGACAACCGGTAGTGTGCCATTGCCCACGTGGACCACCCAGTTGCTGCCCGTCTCGGGACAGCGAACCATCAGCGTGAAGGTGGGGCGGCCCGTGACCGTGAAGCCCATCCAGGCCATGCCATTTTCAAAATCGGCTGGGGCCGTAAGCGGCACCGCGGAAGAAGCTAAGCTCGAGCGTAGGATCTTCCGCGCGGTATACAACTGCTCCGAGCCCATTACCTCAAGGCTCCAGGCCCTCAACCGCATCACCGCCGAACTATACTGCCGCGGATGAATCGGCAAACGAGCCGGCTCGGTGGCCTCTTCACCGCTGGGGCCGCTCTTGCTCGACGCGTGCATTTGCAGCTTGAATGCCAGCGGATCGGCCTCGACCACGGCTGGCTTCCACTGGTGCGCTAGCTGGACCAACTGGGTCGCTTTAGAAATGTCGCCGGCCTCCAGGGCCTTGTGGGCCGCTTGCAGATACAGATGGGCGACCCGGGTTTGGCCTGCATCACGGTCGAGGTATTGCAAGAATTGGTTCATCCTGTCCGCATAGCAGGCGGCAAGCTCACTCCAGTCAGCCCGACGAGAGAAGCTCAACTCCAAGGCAGAACGCCTCTCAGCGTCTTTGCGGAACTCGACTTTGAAGCGAGCCTTAGTAAAAAGGTCGCGAACTAGAGCGAGTTGCTGCATCAAGTCGATTACGAAGCGAATGGTGTGACGGCGTGCGGGGGCTAGCTGAGGCACTTCGTCCAGGGTATCAAGTAGGTCGAGCAATCCGGAGACGGCCGGTCCGCGACGCGTCTTTTCTAGGCGATCGAGTTCCTCGGCCGGGGGCGTGCCGGGCCGGGGAGTGAAGTCGATGGGTAGATAGGTAGCGGGGTGAACGGTCAGCAACAACGGACAGGGCAATGGGGCCGCGCGAGCTTGTCCCAGGGCCAACGGCGCACCCCAGGCAACCAGCAGCAGGGCGCAAAGGCCCGTGAAGCGTCGAGAAGACATCGTGCAATCTCCGCACAAACACACCGCGCATCCTTTACGCGGGTCGGCACACTATAGCCACTGCTCCAGCGGAAACAAGGCCGCTGGGCTG
>JBDNDE010000030.1:0-21943 GCA_046719305.1 Gemmataceae bacterium
CGTGATTGCCTCCGTGACGTTACGCAGCAAGCTAGAAGATCGCGGCTGGCGACGGTTGATGCATGATCAAGGCGGCATTACCGGCTTCAGCAAGGTATTCCCGCAGGCAAACGTCACGGCCGTGGTGTTTGTGGCCGATACCATTGTGATTGGCATGATGGATGAGACAGCCAATCGTATCACCCAAGCATATTTTGTGGCGGGAACGAATCACCCGCATGGCCCATGCAGCGATGAGCTACTGGAACATTTGCCGCGTGTACCGACGTTGCAAGTCGATCCCGTAGCCTACAGTGAGACGGTACGCGACCTGATGGCCTTGGCCCCTAGTGGCAAGGCATAGCATAGTTGGCTCAGCGTTGACTCCTCTGCTGCCGACACCGCCACCATCGCATGGTGAAGCGTAAGCCCAGCGGCACTGCCCCTACAGCTGCCAACGACAGCAGCACCGGCCAGGATAGCAACCCCGCCGCAGACTCCAGGGCGGCTAGCTGGGTGCCGGCGTTGACATACAGAAAGCCGGGCAAGAGCATGCCGGCCCAGCTGACCAGGGCGTAAGGTAGCACCCGCATGGTCGTCAGGCCCATGACCAGATTCACGAGAAAGAACGGCACGGCAGGGACCAGCCGCAGCAGAAAAAGATAATACAGCCCATCACGCTGGATGCCACGGTTGAACTGCTCCAGCCGAGCCGCGAAACGGCTTTGCACCCATTGGCGCAGCAAGTAGCGGCTGGTCAAAAACGCCAGCGTCGCGCCAAGTGTGGCCGCCGTGCTGACGATGCCCAGGCCAAGCCATC
The DNA here is from genome assembly GCA_046719305.1 of Gemmataceae bacterium. Taxonomy (GTDB): domain Bacteria; phylum Planctomycetota; class Planctomycetia; order Gemmatales; family Gemmataceae; genus RGDT01. The sequence continues at coordinate 800 of JBDNDE010000030.1, forward strand.
GGCCAAACAACGCCCCGGCTAAGAGGCTGAGGAGCCCGGCCGCTGGGAGAGAGAAAGCAGTGACCAGAACATAGACAAGAAAGAAGCACAAAACAGCGAGGAGAAGATGGTCATCAACCAAGCTCTTCCAGTAATCAAGATGCCAACGGAGGGATTCCCAAGAGAGAGTGTCACGCAACAACGAATAATAAACAGACACAACCACGATCACGATTGCCAATCCCAGCAGGGGGCCGAGCCAGGAATGCGATGGTTTCACAGGATCGGGCATCGGGGTCTCGTGCCATCTTGCCTTAACGGGAGTGGATGGAAATCGAATCCACCTGGAGCGTTGTTCACACCCCACGACGGTTTTGAAGACCGTGGCCGGCACCAGCCGTGCAAACACTCCCCGAAACGATGCGATGGCGTTGGGGCGATACACCAGCAACGCGGAATACGCAACTAACCTCAGAATGGTTCAGCAGTGACCGAGTGTCAAGAGACTTGACGGTCCGGGATTTCTTTTGTGGGGTTCGTTTCCATGGCCCACGCCAGGACAAAAGCTGCTCTCTGCTCATGCTAGCACCTCGCTAATCACCTCGCCCCAGGGCACCAGGGCAAACGGGCGTCCCAGATGGTCGCGCAACTCCAGATCCTTCGGCACCCCCAAGCACTGGTAGATCGTTGCCACAAGATCCGCCGGTGTCACCGGATTGGTCGACGGTCGGCCGCCGATCTTATCGCTGGAACCATACACCTGCCCGGCCTTGACGCCGCCGCCCGCCAGCAGCAACGAATAGCAAAAGTTCCAGTGGTCGCGGCCCGCGTTGCTGTTGATTTTGGGAGTGCGGCCAAACTCGCCCATAACCACCAGCAAAGTTCGCGACAGCATTGATCGGGCGACCAGGTCCTCCAGCAAGGCAGAGAGGGCCAGGTCCAGTTGCGGCAACAATTCGCCCTTGAGCTTCTTGAAATTGCCGCCGTGCGTGTCCCAGGTTGCGTTGGCGTCGGGTGCCCAGGAGACGCACACGACCCGCGTGCCGGCTTCGATCAATCGCCGGGCCAGCAACACACTTTGGCCATAAATGTTGCGGCCATAGCTATCGCGGACACGGCGTGGCTCGCGGTCGATACGAAAAGCCTGCTGCGTGGCCGAAGATGTCAGTACCTCAAACGCCTTTTGTTGAAATGCATCCATTTCACCTGAGCGATTGAGATGACTCAAGAGGGTACGACGGCCGTTTAAGCGTTCGGAAGGAACATCGGTAGGTGGATTGAGTTCGTCGATGCGAAAGTCCGGGGCGTTAGGATCGCGTGTCACGAACAACGGATCGGTCGCCCGGCCCAGCCAGCCGCCGAAAAACCCCGGTTGCGGCGGCCCCCCGGCTCCTTCTTTGGTAATGTACGGCAAGGAGACATAGGGTACCACCGGCCGCGTAGGCGGAACGAGTTTGCCAACTACCGAGCCAATCGCTGGGTTGTCGGTCGGTTTGGCTCCGCCGCCTGCCTCCCCACGATCATGGCCCGTCAGAGCGGCATACACGGCGGCTGCATGTGAATTGTTGACGGAGTGATGGACAGAGCGAATCAGCGTGACGCGGTGTAGGTGCTTGGCCAGGCGCGGCAGATGTTCGCAGACCGGTACACCAAGCAACGAACTGGCGATTGGTTTGAATTCGCCGCGTATCTCAGCAGGGGCATCGGGTTTCAGATCCCACATATCCAGATGACTTGGTCCGCCGTTGAGAAAGAGCAAGATACAAGCATCAGCGGTGCGTCGGGAGGAGATCGATTCGGCCCGTAGCAGTTGCGGCAACGACAATCCCAGGGTGCTGATGGCCCCAACCTGTAAGATGCGGCGGCGCGAGAGAAACATAACGATCTCCTCGGCGGGATGGTTGGATACGGAGTCAGCAGGGCATTTTACCGCGCTACGGAAGGCGGGGCGAGAGCCATGGATAAAAAGCGGTGCCCGAGCTGCATTGGATCTCAGAGCTGCATTGGATCTCAATAGATCGAGTTCATGTTCCCTGAGTGGCCGTCAGAAACGATCGACCGAAGAAAAACTCTCAGATAATACCTGGCAGCCGGCAGCCCATCAGCTCCCATTCATCTTCTTGATCTCCTGTATCGAGCCGTTACCTCTTCTGTGTGTTCTCTAGGAAGGGGACGCCGAGGCGATGACTGTTCTGCGACGTTCTGGCTCGGAGGACAACCTCTTGATCGCTTCTTCAAACACAGAAAAAAGGAAGCGACCGTTGGCGAGAACGGAGTTTGCTCTCCAGCCAACGGCCAGGGTGACGGGTGACGCCAGTAGGATAAGCGAAAGCAACCGGGCAAAGAGGACACCTCGGGGGCGATTTTCTACAATTTTCTCGAAACCTCTGCTGAAGCCCTTTCTCTCCTCTATCTCTATATCGCTATCTCTATCGAGGCCGTTGCTATGCTGAGTGCGGTGCTACTGTCGTTAGCTTTGATTGCAGGGACCGAACGGCCGCCCAATGTCGTGCTGATCTTTGCCGACGACCTAGGATACGGCGATCTATCCTGCTATGGCTCGAAGACAATCCAGACGCCAAACCTGGACCGGCTGGCTAAAGAGGGGATGAGGTTTAGCGATTTTTATGTGGCTCAGGCGGTTTGTTCGGCCTCGCGGGCGGCCCTACTAACAGGCTGCTATCCGAATCGGGTCAACATCTTTGGCGCGTTGGGGCCTAATGCCAAAAATGGCCTAGCCGCCACCGAGACAACCCTTGCCGCCATGCTCAAGGCCCGTGGCTATGCTACGGCTTGCTTCGGCAAATGGCACCTGGGCCACCTGCCGGAGTTTCTGCCCACGCGGCACGGCTTCGACCGCTATTATGGCCTACCCTATTCCAATGACATGTGGCCAAAGCATCCGACGGCCAAGTTTCCACCGCTGCCACTGATCGAGGGCGAGAAGACGATCGAAACCAATCCCGATCAGAGCAAGTTAACGCCCGAATACACTCGCCGCACCATCCAGTTCATCGAGCAGAACAAGGACAGGCCGTTTTTCGTCTATCTGCCGCATACCATGCCCCATGTGCCGTTGTTCGTGGCCGAGGATCGACGCGGCAAGTCAGCCGGGGGATTGTATGGCGATGTCGTCGAGGCGATCGACCATGGCGTTGGACAGATTCTCGATTGTCTAGCTAAGCACAGCCTGGAGAAGAACACCTTAGTCTTTTTCACCTCCGACAATGGCCCCTGGTTGAGCTACGGCAACCACGGTGGTAGCGCCGGTAACCTGCGCGAGGGTAAAGGCACCGCCTGGGAGGGCGGCGTCCGCGTGCCGGCCATCGCTCGGCTACCGGGCATCATCCCCGCTGGTAGCATTTGTCGAGAGCCGGCCATGACGATTGATCTGCTGCCGACGCTGGCGAGGCTGTGCGATGCCCAGCTGCCTAAGCGGAAACTGGACGGCAAGGATATTGGACCGCTGTTACGCGGGGAGAAGGACGCCAAAAGTCCGCATCAGGCGTACTATTTCTGCTGGGGCCGTGAGTTGCACGCGCTACGGTCCGGTCGCTGGAAACTGCATGTGCCCCACAGTTACCGCAGCCTCAAAACCGCAGGCAAAGATGGCAAACCGGGCGTTTATGTCGAGGCCAAGATCCCGTTGGCCTTGTACGACCTGGAGCAAGATCCCGGTGAACGCGACAACCTTGCAGACAAACATCCGGAGGTGGTCCATCGATTGCAAAAGTTGGCCGACACCGCCCGCAAAGAACTGAACGTGAAATAGAGTCGCTGTGGAAATCGAGTAGCTGTGTGGGGAGAGATCTCCCGCTAGACCTGGCTCATTGGAATCTGGCTGGTGGGGAACGCTTGGAGATGTAAACCCTCCCGAGCTTGGATTGTGCCTTGGCCACAGGTATAGTGAATTAATGAATGCCCCGATCCCCAACCCGGTTCATTCTCTCGATCAGGCCCGATTGTTGGCGCGGTCGATCGCTTGCCCGCAATGCCGGCGTCACAACACCTTGCATGCCCATCTCGTCCGCAAACAAGGCCCCAACTTCGGCCGACTCTTTATGAGTTGCCTTTCGTGCGGCCGGTTCATCTGGCTCAGGGGCGAGGACAAGGCAGCTGGAGGGCCGCGGCCGCGCCCTAGTGCATCTTCCCCGCAAGCTAGTGCCGAAGAACGCGAACAGGCCGGGTTGTGGGACGAGATTGCCTGTTCTCCCGGCGACCACTGCCTGCGGCGCATTTATGCCGATTGGTTGGAGGATCACGGCCAACCAGAGCGAGCGCGGTATTTGCGTCAGGAGTTGGCCCGCCAGGAAGCGGTTGCTGGCTCTGTAGAGTGGCAGGTCTTGCTAAACGAATGCGACCAGCTGGTGCGAACTCATGGCGATGTCTGGTTTAGTGCCTTGCGACAGTGCGGTTATCGCTGGGAAATCGCCGGTGGTCTGGTCGAGCGGATATCCATCGACGCTGAGGGGTTCGTCCGCTGGGGCAAACGGTTGGTTGCAGAGGCACCAACAGCCGAGTGGACTCTACACTACCAGGGGTGGACTGAACTACGCCGGTTCGTGTCGTGTGAGGCGTTACGCCAGGTGCGACGGTTGGTGTTAGAGGGCGACTTCCTCGGTGAAGCCGTGCAAATTCTCTCGACCTGCAAACGAGTCGTGAATCTACGTTCGCTCGACTTGGCTGAACTGAGGTTACGTCAATCCGGCGTCGCTATCCTGGTTCTCTCCCACTACCTACAGGGGTTGCGTCAGTTGAACCTCTCGGCCAACGACCTCAGCGGTAGCAGTATTGCTCTGTTAGCCAGTTCGCGGGCCTTTCCGCACCTGGAGGCACTCTCGTTAGCCAACAACCCCCAGATCGGTGATGCTGAGATACGGGCGCTGACCCATTCGCCGCATCTGACACGGTTGAACCAGTTGTGTTTAGCGGGCACAGCCATTAGCAGTGAAACGGCAGAGATCTTGGAAGCTTGGCCGCGGTTGGGGCAGTTGCGTTATTTGGATGTCTCGAACACCGAGTTTGGCACGCGTGGATTGTATCGTCTGCGACGGGCGGCAAGGGTGCGTCCAGATCTCGTGGTTGTCCACACTAGCCTGTCAAACTGACACCAGCCTACCCAGACTGGCCGGACCGTTTCGACGCGCTCTTGCATCATTTGCGATCCCATGCTCTACTAGAGTAAGGAGTTGCGACGACTTGCTTCCGTGCGTCGTTGCTCGGCATACCATTTGCTGCACTTCGCAAAGAGTGTTGGGTTGGGGGGTTAGGGAGGATGAACACGGCAACCTCTCGACAAGAATTCTCGATCCTGATCGCGGATGATGACCGCGACAGCCGTGAGGTGCTGCGCGACATTATTCAACCCGAGGGGTTTCGGCTTTTCGTTGCCGGCTCGGGCGAAGAAGCGATCGACCTGCTCATGCAGGTCAACACGGTTCATCTGGCGGTGTTTGATATGCACATGCCAACGCTCACGGGGGTTGATACGCTTCGTCTGGCTCGCCAATTCCAGGCGAGTCTGCCAGCCATTCTCGTCACAGCCGATCCTAATGAGGCAGTGGTGCGTCAGGCGATAGCGGCTCAGTTCTTCAGCGTGGTGCCCAAGCCGATCAATAAGAATGTGCTGCTGTACACCGTAACACGTGCTTTGTCAAGGTTTTACGGATCGTCCTTTCCCCCCCCGACCAACAGCCAAGGTTGATTTGTTACCCCTTCAAGGAGCGAACTTCTCATGCAAGTTGTGCCGCTGAACGACAAGGTTCTCATCAAGCGTCTGGAAGCTACGGACAAGACGGCTGGCGGAATTTTGCTGCCGGATTCGGCCAAGGAAAAGCCCAAACAGGGCAAGGTTCTCGCGGTAGGTCAAGGGCGTCGGTTAGAAGACGGCAAACGTGCCCCGTTTCAAGTCAAGGTCGGTGACACTGTGCTGTTCACCTCGTATGCCGGCACCGAGGTTAAGATTGACGGTGAAGAACTGATGCTGATGACCGAGGAAGACATTCTGGCGGTGGTGAACTGATCTGTGAAACGCCCCGCTAGGATTTACTTCCCAGGGGAATTCTCTTCAGAGAAGAGAGTTCTCCTGAGAGGGGCCTGGCACAAAACGTCAGCGGGTCACTTTGGATAAGAGTGACCCGCTGACGTTTTGCTTCTCATAGGGTTTTGGCTCACGCCAACAACTTCTTCACCACTTTGCCTTCCCGGAATAACTGGATCGGCCGTAGCGATGGCGTCATCAACTCGCTGTGCGGATCGATTCCCAACTGGTGGAAGATCGTAGCTGAGATGTCATCCGGCGTGCAAGGCTCGGTGGCTGGTGCCATCCCGTTGCTATCAGTGGTGCCGTGAGCGTAGCCACGCGGGAAGGCACCACCGGCCAAGACAACTGCCATCGAGCGGGCCCAGTGATCGCGGCCGCTGTTTTTGTTGATCTTGGGTGTGCGGCCGAACTCGCCGGCGCAGTAAACAATGGTGTCTTGGAGCATGCCGCGATCATCGAGGTCACGAATCAGGGCCGACAACGTGGTGTCTAGCGAGGGCAACAGCTTGGTCTTGAGGTTTTGGAAGTTCTGGCTGTGAGTGTCCCAACCGCCTAGGGTGATGGTCACGAAACGGACGCCCGCTTCAATTAGACGACGAGCCGCCAACGCTCCTTGGCCAAACGCCGTCGCCCCGTAAGCATTGCGGACGCTATCCTTCTCGCTATCCAGGTCAAACGCCTTCTTCGTCTTGTCACCCCGCAGAATCTCCAACGCCTGCTTGTGGAAGGCATCGAAGCCATCCACGGTGTCGGCCGATTTGTCCAAAGCGCGGAAGCTGCTCTCGAAGCCGTTGCGGAGCTTTTCGCGGTCTTCGAGTTCTTGAAGCGTGAAGCCGGTGGGCAACTGGATGCCACGCACTCGCAGAGTGGGAGCAGAGCCTTTGCGACCAGTGCCCGCGTTGCCCTCGACGATGAAGGGGTTGTAAGCGGTGCCCAGGTAACCCGAAGAACTGCCCATGCCGCCGCGAATTTCACCGAAGCTGACGAACGGGGGCACCCCCTCGGCACTGGGCAACAGCTTGGTCACTAGGGAACCCATCGACGGATAGTTCAGTGCCGGCGTCGGTTTGTTACCGGTCGTCATGAACACGGTGGCCGGTCCATGCGAAGGAATGGTGTGGGCCAACGAGCGAACGATGGTTACGCGGTCCATCACCTGGGCCATCTTGGGCAGATGTTCGCTGATCTGCACCCCCTTGGCCGCAGTATCGATCGGCTTGAACTCGCCCCCGGTCGGCGCGCCGGGCTTGAGATCCCACATGTCGATGGTGGCCGGGCCACCGCCGAGCCAAACCATGATGACAGACTTGGCCCGTGCTTTGCTGCTGGGGTTGGCAGTCTTGGCCTTGGCTTCCAAACGCAGCAAATCCGCCAGCCCCAGCCCGAGCAGACCGGCGGAACCGATCTTCAGGAAGTCGCGGCGATAAAACCCTTCGCAATCAGTCTTTTTCATCATCAGCCCCCCTTAATTAAGTGATTCCGGGTTCAGCGCGTGTGAGATTGTTGGCCTGGCGTGAGCGGAGCGTCCCTCCGCCGACCTAGAACGCACATGGTTAGTGATTGAAAATAAACTCCGAGGTATTGATCAGCGCCCAGAGCGTGTCGGTGAACAGTTCCGTCCGCGTCGCTTTGGGTTTGCTAGCCTTGTGTTTTTCAAAGGTCGCATAATCTTGCTGCGTGGGGTAACGCGATAGCGTCGCTAGGAACAACTCCTCTAGTGCGGCTTTGTCTTCCTTGTGGGCTTTGAGTACCTGGGCGACGCGGTTGTTCGCCGTCCGCAGCTTTTGGACCAGGTTGCTATCGGCCAGCAGAAACAGCTTCTGCGGCAGGGCCGGATCGGCAGCGCGTTCGCAGTCGCAGGCGGTGGTGCGAGGCGGTCGGCCAAAAACGCGGAAGACGTAGTTGACGTTTTGGTTGTTGACACGGCTAGCGCCCACCTCGATGGCCCGGGCGTTCTCGTGTCCCTCACCTGGCCCCCACCGTTCCTTCGTTCCCAGGGCATCGTTGAGTACATCCACCACTACTTCGGCCATCATTGGCCGAATGTAGCCGCGAGCATAGTTGTTCTTGTCGAGTCTATTGGTCTGGTTGGGGACACTGGAAAGCTGGTAGGTTCGAGAAAGGAGAATCGTACGCTCCAGTTCGCGAAGGTTGTAGCCCGATTCGACAAACTGCTTGGCCAGAGCGTCGAGGAGATTGGGATTCGAAGGCGGATTAGCCAGCGAGAAGTCATCCACGGGATGAACCAACCCAATGCCAAAGTAGTGCGCCCAGACACGATTGACAAAGCTGCGAGCGAAGAACGGATTGTCCTTGTCGCGCATCCACTGCCACAACGCCTCACGCGGGTCAGCGGTTGCGGCCGTTTTGATCTCGGGGCCACCCAATGTTCGCATGGGCAACGGCTTGTTCGTGTCGGGGTCGGGAAGCAGCTTGCCTGGTTTGGCCACGAACACCTCACGCAGTGGACCAATCGGCAGTCCGATGAACTTTTCGCCCTTGCGTTTGGCCTCGGCAGCGGCCTGCTGACTCCGCTTGGCCCGCTCGGTGTTGGCTTCTTTGAATAACTTGGCCGCTTCAGGCGACGCATTAGCCGGACTGAGGCTAGCGAAGGTGTTCGCATAGCTACGGTAGTCGGCTTGTGTCCAGCGATCAAACGGATGTTTATGGCATTGGGCACACTCCAGACGCACGCCCAAGAACGCGGCCGCTGTCTTCTCCCCCCATTCCTCGATGGATACGCGTTGTTGCCGCCGCCAGAACAGGTCGAGGGTGGCTCGCTCCGCGTAGGTGGTCTTTTCCCCTTTGTCCTGGGCCGCCTCATACGCTTCGACTTCCTTGATATATTCCTCTGGGCTGCGGCCCTCCCGGCTCGTGGCGGTTAGCACCCCCTTGACAATCTGATCGTAAGGCATGTTGTCGGCAATCCGCTTACGGAACCAATCGTGCCACATCTGGCTGAGGAAGGGGCGTCGCTGAGGTGGATTCTCCAAGGCGTCGGTATTATTGCCGGTGATGTCGCTAAACTTGGTCGCCCACAAGGCCGCATGGAGCGGATGACGCAGCAACGCGTCGATCTTCTTTTCGCGTTTCTTCGGGTCTTTGTCAGCCAGAAAAGCGCGGACTTCGTCGGAACTGGGCAACGCTCCGATCGTGTCGATGGTCACGCGACGTAAAAACTCTGCATCGTCGGCTAGCTCCGATGGCACAATATTGAGCCGCTTGAGCTTCGCAAACACCTCTTGATCGACAAAGTTCACAGCCGGCAGTTGCGGATAGACGAAGCCAGGCGGCAACACCCCTGGCACCATTACCCGCACCGGCAAGACTGTTCCACGATATGATACCACGATGGCCGTATCGCCGGCACGCAAGCCTTTGACGTGTCCCAAGGAATCGACTTCGGCAACGGCGTCGTCATTGGAGCGGAAGTCGCACAGAGCTGTTACATCTTCTTCGGAGTTGTCGGCGAAGGTGGCGATGACGCGCAAGTTGCCGGTGGTGCCGGGACGCGGCAGGGCCAACTCGCTGGGGTGGATACTTACCGATTTCACATTACCATGGCCGGGCTTGATGGTGGCTCCTTGCTCGATCCAGGCCCGCAGCAAGCGATATTGCCAGGACGACTTATTGAACCGCACTAGGCCGCCGTGTTCGATCTGACCGGTAGCCTTGAGCAAGAGCAGGCTTTTTTCCGGGTCGCCGACTTGGACGCGACGACCGTGACCATCGCGGAGCAGGGCATAATGATCCTTGAGGGGGTCATAACCGAACAGCGACAGTTGCAGGCCGCCTTTGCCCTGGAACGAGCCGTGGCACGAGCCTGACGCGCAGCCCATGCGTCCCAGCAGGGCGACCACATGACGCTCGAAATCCACCTGTTCGATCTTTCGCCCACCGGGCAGTTCGACGGCTGTCGGTGCAGCCCAGACCGTGGGGACCACAGCGACAGCCATTAGCCAACAAAAATTACGTATCGGCATGGTAGGAGAGACCTCTCGGAGTTCCAACCGAGGCGGAGGGATTGCACTCCTATTGATGTACTACCTCCCACCAACCCTTAGCAAGAAAAAATAAGACGTCGGACGATTTTGACTCGTCGTTAAGAATACCTGCCAGGTATCGAACTACTCGTCAGTTCTCCGCTCGTTTCGTCTCAGCCCGGTATAATTTCTATTGATTTTGGCCTTCTCACTCGACGGAGTTTGACCATGAATCGCAACCTCGTGATAGCCCTGTGTCTGGTCCTTGGTTTGGTCGGAGGCTATATCGGCCATACTTGGATTCAGGGCCAGGGACCAGCGACGGGCACGTTGCCGCGAGAACTCACTTCCTACCGAGAGATTGTCAAACGAGTTTTACCGGCCGTAGTAAGCATCGAGGCAGTGGTGGAAGGTGGAGCGGGCGGCAAAGTGGGGCGTCGGCGACCCGAGGATATGCAATTACCTAGCCCGCCACGTTTCGAGATTCCAGGCCCCGACGAAGGCGAGAATCCCAACCGGGTCGGCTTCGGCTCGGGCTTCTTCATCGACCCCAAAGGCGTTCTGGTCACCAACAACCACGTTGTCGAAGGTGCTGACACGGTCATCGTTCGCCTCAAAGATGGCCGCACTTTCCGTTCCAGCAAACTCTTTCGCGACCCCAAGACCGACTTGGCCGTGGTTCGGTTGGACGTTAAGGAGGCCGTCTTTCCCGTGCTGAGCTTCGGCGACAGTGAAAGTATGGAGATCGGCGACCGTGTCCTGGCCGTGGGGGCTCCCTTTGGACTGACCGGCACCGTAACGCACGGCATCATCAGCAGTGTTGGTCGCTCGATGCGTTTGAACATGTATGAAGACTTTTTACAAACCGATGCGGCGATCAATCCGGGTAACTCTGGTGGACCGCTGGTCAACCTCGAAGGTAAGGTCATCGGTGTCAACTCTGCCATCAAGAGCCGTAGTGGCGGTTTTCAGGGCATTGGCCTGGCGATTTCCAGCAATCTGGCCAAGCGAATCGTTGCGGCGCTGCTCAAGGACGGCGTTGTGCGTCGCGGTTACCTGGGGATCGGCATCCGCGACCTGGATGCTCAACGCGCCACGGCTTTGGGTATCAAAGAATCTACCGGTGTCGAAGTCACTTGGCTCTATGCCGATGCTCCTGGCGAAAAGGCCGGTCTGAAGGTCGGCGATATCATCCTCCGCTTGGACGGTAAACCAGTCCGCGATGGCCGAGAGTTGCAACTGGTGACCACGTCGTTGCCGTTGGGCAAGCCTGTCGAAGTTGAGATTTTACGCGGAGGCAAATTGCAACGCTTAGCGGTCACGATCGAGGAGCAACCACAGACCTTCGGGACGGCTCGCCCAGGCACCATCGACCCCGACCGTGGGGCCCTCACGATCGATAGTTGTGGTCTTGCTGTCAACGAACTGACTCCAGAACTCAGCGCCGCGCTGAACTTTCCCGAAACGGCTCGCGGAGGCCTGATCGTCCGTATGAAACGCTCAGGGTTGGCCGCTCTGGCCGGCTTGCAACCGGGCATGCTGATTGTCTCAGTCGATGGTAAACGGGTCAACACAGCACGAGCGGCCGCCGAGGCTCTCAAGGCCGGCTCCGTCGAGCGTGGCATTGTTGTCGAGGCGCAGCCGGCCCAGGGGCTAGTTCGTTCCTTCACCCTGCGGTTGCCGCGCTAAACCGCCGTGTGGCGCGGCTTGGGAGAACTGGTATACCCAGCGTCCTGCCTGCTGTGCGGGGCCTTGGATCACCCTTTGTGCGCTTCGTGTCGCGCTGCCCTGACTACAACTCCCTTGCCTGCCTGTCGACGCTGTGCGGCGAGTCTTGGACCGTATGCCCAGTGCAGTCTTTGCCTGCGGGAGCATTTCGCCTTTGATGCTGCCGTGCGCCTGAGTCTCTACCAAGGCGTCGCCCGCTCGACGGTGTTCCGGCTTAAGGCCGGCTGGAACGAAACCCTGGCTCAGACCTTGGGGCAATTCTGGGCGCAGTCACTGCCCTGCCCCGACTCGGTCGATGCCCTGGTGCCGGTGCCACTGCACTGGACCCGACGCCTGCGCCGCGGCTACAACCAAGCCGAAGCGTTGGCCCGCGGTCTGTCCCAAGGCTGGAAGCTGCCGCTACGCTCACGTTGGCTGTGGCGCGTGCGGGCCACACCCGATCAGAAAGCGTTTGGTCGTACCGAGCGTCGCCAGAACCTCCGAGATGCCTTCGCCGTACGCCGCGGCCTGGATCTAAGCGGCCTACGAATCGTATTGGTAGATGATGTCATGACCAGTGGAGCGACTTGTCACGAGGCTGCCCGTGCACTGAAGGCCGCCGGTGCCGTCCAAGTCATCGCTGCTGTGCTGGCAAGAGCCAACGACTGAGCCGGGCAAACCGATCACGCCGGAAAGACTCAAACGCGCTGCTAGATTGTCCCCCGATTCGCAGGGCTGAGCGTTGACAGTCGCAGCGCTGCAAGGCAGGGTTCGACAGTCTCTCGGCGAGCAATCCTTTCTCCATCGTGCGATGTGGGACGAGAGATCTCATAGGAATGCACACATGTTTTGTTCCCGTCTGATTCTTCTGGCGGCCCTTTGTACCGTAGCTCCTGCGTCGGCGGCGACCTGGGCAGAACAGATGTTCGACAGCCTCAAAAAGGACTTCGGCCCTGTCCCCCGTGGGCCCCTGTTGCAACACACCTTCCAGATTACCAACAACACCAAAAACGTGGTCACCGTCTCTAGCGTGCGGGTTTCTTGCGGTTGCGTTAGCGCCGTGGTGGTCAAAGGCTCGCTACAGCCCGGTGAATCGACCCAACTGATCGCCAACATGGACACCACCCGCTTCACCGGCGTTCGAGCCGTCACTATCTTTGTGCAGTTCTCGCAACCGGCCTTTGAGGAGGTCCGCCTGGTTGTCCAATCGGACATGCGAGCCGATTTCGCCATCACTCCCGGGGCGCTCACCTTTGGCCAGGTGAAAAAAGGTACGACCCCTACCGCCTCAGTCACCGTTACGTTTCACGGCCACCGCGATGCCCGTATTCACAAAGTGAAATCGGACACCAATTATGTGCAAGCCAGCGTGACGGAGGTGCGACGCACGGAGGTGGAGGTTGTCTATCGTTTGACAGCCAAGTTGCGGGCTGATACACCCGTGGGGCGGTGGTTTACGGATGTCTGGATCGAATCCTCTCTGCCGGGTCTAAATGCAATTCGTGTTCCGGTCAACGTCGAAGTGCAACCGGCCTTGACCGTCACGCCGCCCATCTTAGCTCTGGGCACCATCAAGCTCAACCAAGAAGCGAGCGGTCGCGTGATCCTTCGCGGCTCTATACCATTTAAAATTCTGAGCATCAAAGGCCAGGGTGACGGCATCAACGTGGCCCACGACGATGCCGTCAAGGAACTTCATCTCCTAACCATCAAAGGCACGCCGGCTCAAGTAGGCAAATGGAACCACAAATTGACCGTGGTGACCGACTTGAAAGAGGATGCTGAAGTGGAAATTGTATTGGATGCTGATGTAGTTCCGTGAGTTGAGGTGAGACGGAAAGTAAGGCCAAACGCCTAGTCGGTGTTACTAGGCGTTTGTGATCAGATTCGCTTGACTTGATCTTTAAGGGAGGGGCTCACCAACTTTCAACGGATCCGCTAACTGCGACTGGGAAATATAGATGTGGTCTTCGTTCCTGTTGCCGCGCGGCGGTTTAATTGTTGAGAATCAAATCGGCGGTGTAATTCTTCAAAATCAAACCACTTGGCTCGAAACCGCTTTCGAGTTTCAACCCCATACCGCTTGGCGAGCGCTGCTGCCGGCGTAAGGATACCCAGAAGGACAGCATGGTTGTGCCACACCAACCGTAGCGGTCCGAACCACTACAACTTCATCGCTCGTGGGCAGAACCGCATCAGCCAGCAGCAGGAGCAGACCCAACAGAAACGAAGCCTCCGCAGAAAGAACAGGCCGTTCCGTTCCATCCCTGTGAACAACTCCATGAGAGGGGGGCACCAACGCATTTTTTTTCGCAAACGTTGAGTGCGTTCACCCTCGCAACACCTCACGGCACGGCGACGATCTCGCCCCCATTGCGCGTTGCCAACGCCGGCAATACGCTGTCGGCCCCATAGCCAAAGAACCGCACAGCCCCATCGGCGAGCAGGAAGTTGCCGCCGCCGGAGTGCAGGCTCCAGAACTGGAAGTGGCTGCACGGGTCGGTGATCTTCGCCGGACGGAAGTTGTACGGCCCCGGCGGGCACTTGCTGTATCTGCCACCGTGCCACTCGCGCACACCTAGTATGATTCCACCAGTGTAGCCGTCGAAGCCTTGATCGATGTACCAGATGCCATGGTTGAGATCGGCGCTGGGCGGCCGTTCGCCGACCATGATAGTGTTGCTCGTGCCATCAGTGATGTGTGCGAGCGCGACAGCAGAGTCGAAATAGAGCACGCCATTGGTTGTTTGATGATCGATTCCCAGAACGCCGACATACGATGTATACGCCACATCACGAATGTAGGGAATGTCGCGGCGTTGAAGCGTCTTAGTGCGTTGATCCATCGGGCAGCCGAAGATCGGCACCACCGTGGACATGCCGTTGTGCGGAGGCACGGTCACAATAAGATTTCCAGTTGCGTAAGCTTCGAGAGTCTGTCGCCACAGCGCCTCCTGCTCGACATAAGGCAGCAATCGCCCAAGCCAGGATAGTGCGGGAAGTTGGCCTGGCTCAAAACGCTGGTCAAGGGCGGGTGGCAGCGTGCCATGCGTGTTATGATACTGGTACAACCCAAGGCCGATTTGCCTTAGGTTGTTCTGGCAACTCATGCGTGCGGCGGCCTCGCGCACCTTCTGCACGGCGGGCAAGAGCAGTCCGATCAGCACGGCGATGATGGCGAGGACCACCAGCAATTCGACAAGGGTAAAACCCGTTCGCGTGTGTTTCATCGAAGCATCCTTTCTCCGAATTAAGAGGCGGGAACAAGCACTTTCAGTTCCAGAGGCAAGGTGTGGCCATTAGTGTTTGCTTCAAACGTCAACCTCGATAGCCCTTGAGGGAGAGGCTTTGCCGGATCTCGAAAAATCGCGATGGATTGCTCCAACGGGTCTGCCGTCTCGCGGATTTGTACGAGAAAGCCATTCGGGATGGAGAGCGGGCGCAGGGTCGTCTTCTCTCGGCTTCGGCAAAGCACGGAGTGCTCAACGGGGGGGTTTGTTTTGTCTTCACGAAAAATGAGTGAACTGGGAATGAGAATATGCTTGGGCTTCATGAAGCCAGCAAAGTGGACTACAGCCATCGGTTTTTCCCGGCCGCCAAACATTTCCAATTGACCCTGAATCCGCTGCTCCGTTGTGGTTTCGGGGACGTTCACTTCGAGTACTGCCTGATAGTGAGTCCAACTCGGATGACTTTCTTCATCCGCAGCAGGCTTCACTTGCTCCATCTCCCGAAGCCGAACCATGGGCGAACTGGAACGAATCTCGATCGGTCCCTTGGTTGTCGGCCGTCGGGCATCCACGAAACGAAACGCAACCTGCTTGGCGACGCCAGGGGTGACTTCGCCCAGCGCGATTTCTTTCGCTTCGGGGTAGAATCCATAAGCGACTCGCGCGACGACCGACACAGACAACTCGGGCTGGTCGAGGCAATCCGTGGTCATCCGAAGGACATGGTGAAGGTTACCGGTCGAACTCCCCTGGATGGAAATCTGGGCATTCACCTCCAACGACTGACCCTGCGCCAACGTTTCCTTGGCGAGACTTATCGGGTTCCCATCCACTTTCTTGAACAAGGAAATGCACGCGCATCCGGCATGAAACTTGGTGATCGTGACCGTATCAGAGCGATGATTTGTGACGGTGAATGTGGCCAGAGCAAATTCGCCTTCTTGAAGCTCGCCGAGATCAACACTTTCCGGGTAGGTAAGCACGGGATCGGATTTCGTCCACCTGACAGAACCATCGAGTCCCCACCAGGCGAATCCGGCTACGGCGACAACGCAGACAACGATGAAGATCGGACGAATCATGAAGTTGATCTCGGTTGGGGATTGAAGCAAAACGACTTATTCAACGGAACGTGCCCGCCACCACCGATAGAAGCCAAAGGACATGAGAAGGCCACCGAGGACGGCCAGACCCAGGTAGAGATACCATTGCCAATCGGATGTGGGCGGCTCGGGTTCTTCGACAATGGGCGGTGGTAGGCGACGGACGGATTTTGGGTTTATCGGCTCACCCTTTTCGTCCGACTGATAGGTGATGCCTTTGATGTCATCCACCACCAGTGTGCCGCGTGGGATCTTGGGCTGGGCAAATGTGTTTGCATCCATTGGCACATCAATCGAAACATAGGTGAACTGCGTTGTGGACCAGTTTACAGGGACAGACTTGCCAGCATCCACGCCATAGTCTGTCATCGTCACTTTTTTGGGGAACACGAGGTTTCGAGATTTTGAAGCATTCTGGATACTCTCGACTACCTGCTCGCTGTAGGGCTTCAAAGGATTGAAGGTTCCTGAGTATGTTCGCTTCCTCTTGGCAAGATAGTTTTCATGCGGTGCAAACCAGATTTCAATTGTTTCTGCCTTATGATAGGCCGTGATGTGAATATGAGGTTTTCCATCGTACTCAACTCGTCGAACGACCTTCCTCCATTGTTTATCCTCCAAAAGATCGAGGATTGTCGTCCGCTGCACATCAAATACAACAAAGTTAGCCCTGGACCACAGATCAGCAAACCCAGGGTCGCTCTCGCCGGGCAGTTTTCTTTGAGAGCCATATTCTTCTTTTTTCCCCGCAGTTCTTGTACGAGCAAAAGAGACGCTTTTTCCATTGTGAGAAACGACTTCTAAATCGACTGATTGCTCTCGCAACTCTACCTGTCCTGAAGGTAGCAGTGCTGGCATCAAACGATCTGTCCGTTCTTTCCAGCGAATGGAAGGACCATTCTGGAACCATTCCACGCGTCGCTTGACAGATCCGGTTTTTGACTCATGCCAATCCGTAACAATCTCATATTTCGCGTGTATCTTCCGCAGCGACTCATTGTATTCACGATGGCCGATGATTACTTCGTCGAGGCGATCGTCGGCTTCAACACGAACAGCGAGACTCGCCAACACCACCAAGATCATGCATATATTATACAATTTCATGCTTACGAATCTCACAGTTTGTGTTGACCGGGCTAGAAGGAATTACGGCTGGGGATTGGGGCAACCGAAGATCGTGCCGAATCTAGCGAAGCAAGCCCTCCCCGTGTATGTGCCGAAAACACACCCAACTCCCTCTCTACATTCTGAGTTCCTTGCTTCTAATCCCAAAGCGCCAGTGACTGGGTTACTGCACAAAATCCCTTTCTGGCCATTTTCGAGACAGGAAGCTGTAGGAAGATCCATGATGCACCTCGGGGACTTGGTATTTTTCTGGTCGCAGCAGTAGGTGATGCCCATGAAGGTGATTTGTTTGCAGAGAGGGCATGGGAGCAGAGTGCATTTATATCCCTTTTTTTCCTCCACAACGATTACCGTCGCGCGAGCGTGCTTGAGGGACATCGAGCCGATTCCGAACAGCAGGATCGCGAGACCGAGCGTGGGATCTTCGTCCCGGCAGTCTCCTCGGATGGGGATGGGGAACCGTCAAACTCGTTTTCACACCGCACGGATTGTGACGGTAAGGAGGATTGTGACGGTGAGGAGGATACCAATGGCCCTGGCGATTGCAAGAAGAATTTAGAATTTTTTTTGGGCACACCCAAGCGACCATCGCCTCGATTGATTGCTCCCGCCCCGCCCCCTGGACGCTGCGTCGCTTTTGCCATCCAATGCCTACAGGGGCGCGGTGGCGCTCCGCGATCGCATCCCTGGGGAGCCGAGCATGTCAACGGATATCACGCAGCTGAGTATCAACACCATTCGCACCCTTTCCATGGATGCCGTCCAGGCCGCCAACTCCGGCCACCCCGGCACGCCGATGGCGCTGGCCCCGGTCGCCTATACAATTTGGCAGCGCTTCCTCCGCTACGATCCGGCCCAGCCGCTCTGGCCCGATCGCGACCGCTTCGTGCTCTCCTGTGGCCATGCCTCTATGCTGCTGTACTCGGTGCTGCACCTGGCCGGCGTCCGCGAGGTCGATCATCACGGCAAGCTCACGGGCAACGAGGCCGTCTCACTCGACGAGATCAAGAAATTCCGCCAGCTGGAGAGCAAGACGCCCGGCCACCCCGAGTTTGGCCACACCACCGGCGTCGAGACGACCACCGGGCCGCTGGGTCAAGGCGTCGGCAATTCTGTCGGCATGGCCATGGCGCAACGCTGGTTGGCAGCCCACTTTAACAAGCCGGGCTATGATCTATTTACCTATAAAGTCTATGTGTTATGCAGTGATGGCGACTTGATGGAAGGCATCAGCAGCGAGGCGGCCAGCCTGGCTGGACACCTGAAGCTGAACAATCTGGTGTGGATCTACGACAACAACCGCATCACGATCGAAGGCAAGACTGACCTGGCCTTCAGCGAGGACGTAGCGACGCGTTTCCAGGGCTTGGGCTGGAACACCACGCAGGTAAAGGACGCCAACGATCTGGACGCCCTGAGTGCTGCCCTGACCCAGTTCCAGAGCAGCGATAAACCGATGCTTCTGCTTGTCGATAGCATCATCGGCTATGGTGCCCCGAAAAAGGCCAACACCCACGCCGCGCACGGCGAGCCGCTCGGCGAAGAAGAGATTCGGGCGACCAAGAAGGGGTACGGCTGGCCGGAGGATGCTACGTTTTTAGTGCCTGAGGGAGTGCGGGAGCATTTCGCGGCGGGTGTTGGGCAGCGGGGCGCGAAGCTGCGTGAGCAGTGGGACAGCTTGTTTGCTCGCTACAAGGCGGAGTATCCCGAACTGGCCCACCAATTCCAGCAGATGCAAGCCAGGCAGTTACCGGACGGTTGGGACAAGGACATCCCTACCTTCCCTGCCGACGCCAAGGGCAAAGCCACACGCGACACCAGCGGTCAAGTGCTCAATGCGATTGCCAAAAATGTGCCATGGTTGATCGGCGGCTCGGCGGATCTGGCACCGTCTACGAAAACCTTGCTAACCTTTGAAGGAGCGGGCCGCTTTGGTCCAGCCGGTCCGGGGCGTAACCTGCATTTTGGCATTCGCGAACATGCAATGGGTGCGATTCTCAATGGCCTGTCGCTGTGCCAGTTACGGGCTTATGGTGCCGGCTTCCTGATTTTTTACGATTACGCGCGTGCGCCGTTTCGGCTAGCGGCCTTGATGCATCAGCCCGTGATCATGGTCTTCACACACGATTCCATCGGAGTCGGTGAGGATGGACCGACGCATCAGCCCATTGAGCAGATTCTCGGGCTACGCAGCGTGCCGGGAGCCATCGAATTGCGTCCCTGTGACGCCAACGAAGTGGCCGAAGCCTGGAAGGTCGCTATGCAGCAGACATCCCACCCCGTGGCGTTGATCCTGACCCGGCAGGCAGTGCCGACCTTGGACCGCAGTAAATATGCCCCGGCGAGTGGCTTAGCCCGTGGGGCCTACATCTTGGCCGATGCCCCCGGCGGCGAACCGCAAGTCATTCTGATCGGCACCGGCAGCGAAGTTGCACTGTGCGTCGCAGCCTATGAGACCTTGACAGCCGAGGGAATCAAGGCACGAGTGGTGAGCATGCCGTCCATGACACTTTTTGAATCGTACTGCGCCGCCAATCCTGGCTACCGCGAAACGGTGCTGCCTAGCAAAGTGACCGCTCGCGTGGCGGTGGAGATGGGTAGTCCGCTTGGCTGGCACCGCTACGTCGGCCCCGCTGGCATCGTCCTAGCCATGCACAGTTACGGCACCAGTGCCCCGGCAGCCCAGGCCATGAAGAAGTTCGGTTTCACAACGGAGGCGGTCCTCGCGGCGGCTCGCAAGGCGTTGGCTGGATGATAAGAAGGTCGCTCCACGCAGGAGATACCCAACGGCTCTCTTCGCTTTCGTGGTACAGTGGGAATACCCAACGGCTCTCTTCGCTTTCGTGGTTCTGCACTATGCAACGGAGGTCTCGATCATGAACCGGCGGAAGTTTCTCACCGCGGGGGCCATTCCCCTCTTCGGTTTGACTTTGCCGCGTGTCTTGGCCGCTCCGACGCCACGACCCAAGGCGAAAGCATGCATTTTGTTGTTTATGTGGGGCGGACCGGCACACCAGGACACCTGGGATCTCAAACCCGATGCTCCTGTGGAGTATCGCGGCGAGTTCAAGCCCATCGCCACCAAGGTGCCTGGTATCCACATCTGCGAGCATCTGCCGTTATTGGCTCAGCGAATGGATCGGTTGGCCATCCTCCGCTCGATGACACATGAGGATGTCAACCACACCTCGGCGACGCACTACACCCTGACTGGTCGCGGCCCTGTGCCCGTCAGTGCGCCGTTGCGTGACGATTTCCCTAGTTTCGGTAGCGTGTTGGCCAAACTGGGGCGTGGCAAAGGACCGCTGCCGCCGTTTGTGAGCATGATGCCCAAGGTGGTCAAAAACGGCGCACCTCGCTTTGTGGAGCAGTCGCACGGCCAGGCAGCCGGCTGGCTGGGGCCGCTGTTTGATCCGCTGCGCATCGACGACGATGCTAGCAGCCCCAGCTACAAGGTGGGCGAGTTTGAACTCACGGCGGAGGTGCCCCTGAGTCGCACCCAGCGTCGCAAACAGCTGCTCGCTCAGCTGGATCGTCTATCCCGCTCTTTGGAGATGCAGGCCGGCGGCCAACTACGCGAGCGGGCCTTTTCTCTGTTAGCCGATCGCAAGGCTGTGGAGGCCTTCGATCTGAGCCGTGAGCCGTTACGCCTACGCGAACGCTATGGCATGAACCTGCATGGCCAAAGTGTGTTGCAGGCGCGTCGCTTGATCGAGGCCGGCGTGCCGCTGGTGAGTGTCTTTTGGCCTAATGATGGCATCACCAATGTGAGCGTGTACTGGGACACGCACAATCGCAACTTTATTGATCTCAAGACGCGGTTGTGCCCCGTGACCGATCGCGCTTTTTCCGCTCTACTGGACGACTTGCAAGAGCGCGGCTTGCTCGACGAAACCCTCGTCGTTTGGACGGGCGAGATGGGCCGCACCCCCAGGGTGGGCCAAAGCGTTCCCGGCGGCGCTGGCGCAGGC
>JBDNDE010000300.1:0-5625 GCA_046719305.1 Gemmataceae bacterium
CACGAACTCGAAGGTTCGGTCAGAGTACACCGTGATCACCACCGGCAGCATCAGCCCCTTGGAATCGGCCGTGCGGTCGTTGAACTGCTTGACGAACTGGCCGATGTTGACTCCGTGTTGACCCAGAGCTGGGCCAACGGGAGGAGCCGGTGTTGCCGAGCCACCGGGGCATTGCAGTTTAATCTGGGCCGTTACCGTGCGTGCCATGGTTGCTTATCCTTTTCCTTCTTGTTCGCCCGGGGCTATTGCTCGATCTGAAAATACTCAAAATCCACATTCACTGGTCGCCCAAAGATCATCACTTCGGCAATGATTTTGGCTTGGTCTGTTTGGATGGCTTTAACCACAGCATCCATCCCATTGAACGGGCCATCCACAACTCGCACATGGTCGCCCACATTCAGTCCTTTGGGAGGAGGCGGCACATTGGATACTTTAGCGTCTTCCGTTCCACTTACCGCTCCACCCAAAATCCGTTGGATCTCCCGTTCGGACATCGGGGTCGGCGGCCGTTCGGGTTGGCCGGGATGTTCTCCGACGAAGCCGCCCACTCCGGAGGTTTCGCGAAACAGATATAATATCCGATCGTTGTATTCGACTTCGGCAAAGATGTAGCCTGCATAGAGACGCCGTTCTCGGGTACGGGTTACCTTTTTGCCGTTCTTGTCGAGCTTGACTTCGGATACCTTTTCCACTGGAATTTTGATCTGTCCGAAGTATGCTTCTAGACCTTCCTTGCGCACCTTACGTTCGATCGCTTCGCGAATGGTGTCTTCTCGCCCGCTTTGGACTTTCACTACGTACCATTGCTTCTTCGAGCCAGGCGCGGGGTCTGGTGTGCTGGCAATCGGGCTTGCCTGGGGTTCCGAGACGTTTGCTTGTGGCTTGGCGGTTTCCTCTTGGGTGGCCTCTGCTGGTGATTCTGGTTCGCAGTGGCCCTCCGCCTTCCCTGCTGAGGGGTCAGCAGTAGTTTCACCGACTGCCGCGGTTGTGGGATGCGATCCAGTGAGCTGAGGCGTCACGTCTGTAGCGGCGGGTTCGTCCAGGGGCTGGTCTGCCTCGGAGGCTAGCGTTGGCGAAGCGGAAGAAACGGACAACCCCTCAGACCCCTCGACTGGCGAATCGTTATTCGTCTCCGGAGTTCCCCCAGACACAGCTTCGCCCAGGGCCGAGGTTTCTACCTCAGCCGGGGTCGGCTCCTGATGCGGGGTTAGCGGTTCAGTACTCATCGCTCTTCTCTCCGGTTACGCGGTCCACCCGCGAACACCTCTTACCACGGCTTTTGTTCAATTTGCCGTTGCAAATCTTTAGCTACGGGTGGGATGTACAGCACACCCAGGGGTTGCAGTAAGTTTTTCCAGGCGAAATCCACCATGAAAAGGAACACCGCCATCAACAACATGGTGACCAGCACAACGATGGTGTCCTGCACTAGTTTCTTTTGTGTTGACCAGGAAACCTTGTTCATCTCGCCATCGGTGGCAATCAAAAAGTCGGCAAAGGTTGGCACATTGACCAGTCGCCACGACAACCACAAACCCGCCAGGATCACCAGCAGAGGTACGGTGTATTGCAGGCTAGGCAACAGAGTGATCGACGAATACACCAGCGGACCATAGGCGGCCTGAGCGGGTCGGGTCTCGGGTGGGGTCTCGGCCAGGTCGTTGCTTTTGATGCGGGAGATTTCGTCATCCACGTCTGACTTCGGTACCAATTTCCCTTCGGAGTCTCTGAGCTTGGTGGCATCATTGGCCGCAATCAAAAAGACATTCTTGGTGACGTCGGCTTTTTGATCGACCTCTCGCATCGCGAAGCGATCCACCAACAACACTGCCGTGGGCAAGTTCGCCAAGGGGATTTCGGCATCGATATCGGTTGCTTTCTTGGCAATAGACAGTTCTCGTACCAACGCACGCAGCAGCGGATCGAGATTCATCAGATATGTTTCGTTGTCCAGTGCCCGCAGGCGACGTACTGTATCGGCTCGCAGGAGTGGTTCGCCCGTGCTGGTCTTCGCTTCGAGAGCCGATTCGATCTCGCTGTAAATGAACTGGTTGACTTTCTCCAAATACGCGGGGGCCTCCAGTTGGTTGGCATCGGCAAACGCTTCAGCTGCCGCTGGGTATTTCTCAGCCAGCACACGGGCGAACAGTTTACGGTAGGCTTCCAGGCTGAGGATCTGGTGCGATTGCAATCGTAGGGTCTTGGCCCCCGGATAGCGGATTTCCACGTTCTGCATCGTCTCGGGAGGCAAGGACACAATGGCCAACTTCTGGTCGCCGAATGACTCGATGGCTATGGCCCCCGTGAAGGGGATGTTCAGGGTCCAGTCAGGTCCAATCCGACGAAGGGTATGGTGGACCATCATCGTGTAGATGCCGGCCCCAACCAGTAACAGGATGCCGAAGATCGTGCCCCGGCGGACACGGAGTCCCTGAGTCGGTTTGTAGGGCACAAAGGTAAACCAGCCCATGGTTTCCAGTTTCACTAGGCCGTTGTGCGCCCACTTTTGGCTGAATAACCGCAGGAAAACGAGCAACAAAATCCCCGTGACGGCCCCAGTGAGGACGGCTCCAGTCACAGCGGTGAAGGTGCCGCTGTAAGCGAGGCGTTCGATGTAGATGCTGATCCAACGACTGAGCAGCAGGATTACTAGCAGACTAACAAAGCCGACGAAGACACCAGCCTTGACCCCAGGAGGAGGTTTTTCGCCCAGGACTCGGCTAGCCAGGCCGAGCATGGCCCCGGCCAACAAGAGGCCAAACAGGACGAGGAGAGTCCCCCCCACGACGGGGAACCGAGCGAGTTGTACGCCGGCCAGGTCGATGCTATTCCAGACAGTCCACCACATCTCGGGGACGAACTTGAACAGCAGCGCCAGGCAGACCACCAGGTAGAGTACACCGACCAAGCTCAACAGGGTTGGGTTGGTGGGGTTACCCCCTGGACGGGCACCGGGACTTGTCTTGACGGCCACAGCCATGGCTGCTCAATTCCTCATAATCGAAAGGGGGGAGGGATCCATTTCCCCACATAGGAAAACCTGTCGAATCTCCTCCTGAAGGTTGCGACAGTCGATGCTTAGATCGAGCAGGGGCGGAGCGACTCGAACGCTCAACCGCTGGTTTTGGAGACCAGTGCTCTGCCAATTGAGCTACACCCCTGTTGCTCGGGTCCGTGGTAGGTGTTTCGTCGTTGCTTCAACCGGACAGCGAAGTTAAACCATCTCGTCACTCGCGAGGCTCCATCCCCGCTCCTTGTGGCTTGTTTCGCTCGCTCAGCAATGGCCGAGACACCCCACCGGCCCGTCTATCACTTCTTACGCGATTCTTTGTGGATCGTGTGCTTGCGAAGCCGTTTACAGTACTTTTTCAGTTCCAGACGGCCCGCGCCACGGGTTTCTTTTTGCACGCGATAGTTGCGGTCGCCGCATTCCGTGCACTCCAACCAAACATATTCACGCATCGACGACACTCCAGCAGCAACAAGCAAACGACCGGAAGCCTGCAATTTAGCAGGTCAACCGGCCGTTGACAAGGGGGTTAGTCAAGGATCTTCGTCACCACGCCCGACCCCACGGTACGACCCCCTTCGCGGATGGCGAAGCGGAGGTTTTCTTCCATAGCGATGGGGGATTCGTCGAGCAGTTTGACGGTGATCCTGACGTTATCACCGGGCATGCACATCTCGACGCCTTCGGGCAGGGTCACCGTGCCGGTCACGTCGGTGGTGCGGAAGTAAAACTGCGGACGATAGCCCGAGAAGAACGGAGTGTGCCGACCACCTTCTTCTTTGCTCAACACATACACTTGAGCCTCGAAATGGGTGTGCGGCTTGATGCTCCCAGGCTTCGCGAGCACCTGGCCCCGCTCCAAGTCATTGCGCTCAATACCGCGTAGCAGCAGTCCCACATTGTCGCCGGCGATGCCGTATTCCAGAGTCTTTTGGAACATTTCGACACCGGTCACGGTAGTCTTCTTGGTGCCCTTCATCAGACCGACGATCTCTACTTCGTCGCCGACCTTCACCTTGCCACGTTCGATGCGGCCGGTTCCCACGGTACCGCGGCCCTTGATGGAGAACACGTCTTCGATGGACATCAGGAAGTCTTTGTCCTCGGCGCGTTCTGGGGTCGGGATGTAGGTGTCCAGCGCATCCATCAAGTCGTCGATACACTTACCCGCCACGTCGTCTTTGCCTTCGGTCTGCATGACGGCGAGGCTGTTTCCGCGAATGACGGGGACTTCGTCACCGGGGAATTCATACTTGGTGAGCAGTTCGCGGACTTCCATTTCGACCAGTTCGAGCAGCTCGGGGTCATCGACGGTGTCTACCTTGTTGAGGTAGACCACAATCTTCGGCACCCCTACCTGGCGGGCCAACAAGAGGTGTTCCCGCGTCTGAGGCATTGGGCCGTCGTTGGCCGCCACCACCAGAATAGCCCCGTCCATCTGGGCGGCACCAGTGATCATGTTTTTGATGTAGTCAGCGTGGCCGGGGCAGTCGATGTGGGCATAGTGCCGGTTGGCTGTCTCGTACTCGACGTGGGCCACGGCGATGGTGACGGTTTTCAGTTCGTCACGCTCGGTGCCACCCTTAGCAATATCTTTGTAGGACTTGAACTTTTCAATTTTGTTTTTGTAGGCTTGACGTGCGACAATAGCCGCCGTCGTGGTGGTTTTACCATGGTCGATGTGACCGATGGTACCGACGTTGACGTGGGGTTTAGTGCGCTGAAAGACTTCCTTCGCCATCGCTCCTCCGCGGGTTCTTGGCATCAGCCCGGAACCGCGACTATTCGTTGACGCTCCGGGACGGTTGTGGAACAGGGTTGAGGGACTACAATACCGAGAGAGCTGCTGGTGGGGATTGAACCCACGACCTCGTCCTTACCAAGGACGCGCTCTACCACTGAGCTACAGCAGCGTTGCTTCTCCGGCGATAGACCCGATGCGGTTTACCTTGGGGTTCAGCCGCCCACAAGACGGCTGACAAGGGGCATCGGAGAGCGGGCGAGGAGACTCGAACTCCCAACATCTTGCTTGGAAGGCAAGTGCTCTACCATTGAGCTACACCCGCGACCTAGATCAGCCTTGGTTCATCAAACTCCTCATTAGATCCTTAGATGTCCTAAACTCGTTTCCTCCTCACGTTTGCCAACCAGTGGGTAGGGAGGGATTCGAACCCCCGAAGTACGTAGTACGTCAGATTTACAGTCTGATGCCATTGGCCGCTCGGCCACCTACCCTTTCAGTCATCCATCTTGGGAAAGTGTCGACTCTCCCTGGTTTTCGGCTGGGTGGTTCCACACCGTCCGCTCCCGCGGAGAGCCGGCGGTGGGAATCGAACCCACAACCTTCGGTTTACAAAACCGGTGCACTACCGTTGTGCTACGCCGGCAAGTCAGTTAATTGAAAGGATCACTATAGGGGTCTTAAGGGAACCCCGCAAGGTGAATTTGCTTGCGTTTGTTCCATCCGACCCAACTCGTGGATTCCTTTCGCGTCCTTCTGCCATTCCTCAATCAGGACAGCTTGGCCGGCCGTTCGGTTCATCCGACGGAGATATCCTAGCAGTCGAGCTTCGCGAGGGAAAGGGCGCGTTGGGGGAACTTTTCCGGTTGGG
>JBDNDE010000301.1:0-5623 GCA_046719305.1 Gemmataceae bacterium
CTGCTGCGACAACTTCGCCCGCGGGTGCTGCTGTCGCACTACTGGGAGGATAACCACCCAGACCATGTGGCGGCGTCAGCTCTGGTGGACGCGGCGCGGTTTTGGGCCAAACTGACCAAGACCGACCTGCCCGGGGAGCCACACCATCCCCGTGCCCTGTTCTACTACTTTAGCATTCATTTGCGTCTTCACCCTAAGCCGTCGCTGGTTTTGGACATCTCTGCTCACCTGGAAACCAAGATGCGGGCCGTCGCCTGCTATCACTCGCAACTCATCGAAGGACGGCCCACGACGCCGCCCACCTTACTGGACGAGGTGCGTGACCGAGCACGCTATTGGGGCTGGAGTATCGGCACGGCCTACGGCGAACCGTTGGTCTGTCGAGAGGAGATCGGCCTGCGGAGTTTGGAGGGGCTGGTCAACGTGTCGTGACCACCACCATTTTCTCCATTCATTTTCTACATTTTCTACAACAGGCCTAACGACATCAGAGCAGCGCTTCGGGAGCAACCAATCATGGGCAGCCTCGCGGACAGCAACCTCCGGCCGGCACCAGACAGCGAGTTGGTGGACATTGCTCGTTATGTTCATCAGTACGAGATCCACAGCGACGAGGCTTACGACACCGCCCGCTACTGCCTGCTAGATAGCCTTGCCTGTGCTTTGATGGCTTTGGCCTATCCAGCCTGTCAACGCCACCTGGGGCCGGTCGTTCCCGGCGTGACTGTCGAGCACGGCGTGCGAGTGCCGGGCACCAGCTACCGGCTGGATCCGGTCAAAGCCGCCTTCGATATTGGTTGCATGATTCGCTGGCTCGATTTCAACGATACTTGGCTCGCCGCCGAGTGGGGCCACCCCTCGGATAATTTGGGAGCAATTTTGGCGGTGTGCGACTGGCAGAGCCAAGCGACGGAGATTCGGCGTAGTGTCCGCGACGTACTGACGGCCATGATCAAGGCGCACGAGATTCAAGGGATTCTAGCGCTGCGTAATGCGTTTAACCGTGTCGGTCTGGATCATGTCATCCTGGTCAAGGTGGCCTCAACGGCAGTGGCGACGGGCCTATTGGGCGGCAGCATCAGCCAGATCACCGATGCCCTATCGCATGCTTGGGTCGATGGCCAGAGTCTGCGGACGTATCGCCACGCGCCCAACGCAGGGCCACGCAAAAGTTGGGCGGCTGGCGATGCGACCAGTCGCGCGGTGCGCTTAGCGCTGATGACAATCAAGGGCGAGCCGGGCATTCCCACCGCCCTGAGTGCCCCGCGCTGGGGCTTCTATGATGTATTGTTCAAGGGCCAGAAGCTCCAGTTCGTCCAGGGCTACGGCTCGTATGTCATGGAAAACGTCTTGTTCAAAATCGCCTTCCCGGCCGAGTTTCATGCCCAGACCGCCGCCGAGGCCGCCTTGCAGCTTCACCCCCTGGTTGCCAACCGTCTGGACGATATCGAACGGATCGAATTGACGACACAAGAATCGGCCGTACGTATTATCAGCAAGACCGGACCGTTGCATAATCCCGCCGACCGCGACCACAGCCTGCAATACATCGTGGCCATTGCGCTGATCTTTGGGCGTCTGACGGCCGAGGATTACGAGGACGCGGTAGCAAGCGACCCACGCATTGATGCGTTGCGGGAGAAGATGATAGTTAAAGAAGATCCGCGTTACACAGCGGAATATCTCGAATTGGACAAGCGCTCGATTGCTAACGCAGTGCAAGTCTTTTTCCGCGATGGCACCAGTACGCCGCGTATCGAGGTAGAGTATCCGATCGGGCATCGCCGACGACGAGCCGAGGGCATCCCACTGCTGATCGAAAAATGCCGCCAAGCTATGGCCGAGGTGTACCCCGTGGATCGCGTCGAAGCCCTGATGGCCTTGTTTGCCGACCGGCCGCGTTTGGAGGCAACGCCGGTAACGCAATTGATGCACCTGTTGGCTAAGTGAGCCAGGGGGTTACTCGGCCAAGCGGTAGACCTCGCGGAGGGCGGCGTCGGGGTCGGCGTTTTTCAAGTGGTGTTCGATGGCCCGCTTGACCTCGTCGAGCGGCAAGGGAGTCTCGGTCTGCAGCGTGTCGGCCGGGTGAATCTCTACGTTTTGGCGACGCAAGACGACGACAACCGCTTGGGGCCCCATCTGCTTAAGGCGTAGTTTGGCCACAGGCGAGGGACCGGGGCGCGGTACCTCGACAAACAGTTCGCGTGTGCTAGCCCGTGCTTGAAACTGGGCTACGGCCTCGCGAACCGCGGCGGCGGAGAAGAGGCCCAGGCTGTCCTGCACGCCGACCCGACCGGCAGGGCTATTGAGGTAGGCGATGAGTTCTTGGGCCTGGCGTTGAACCTCAGGTGTGCCGCTCGCTGGTGAGGTTGCCAGTTGATGGAGGGTAGGCCAAGCGAGGCGGGCGTTTGGCCCTATCCGGCGTAATGCACCCAGCAAGGCCAGTTGCTCGCTAGCTTGGTTGGTCTTGGCGAGGCGTTCCGCGAGGATACCCACAGCAGGGAAAGCAGCGGGACCTAGTTCGCTGAGGGCACCGATGAGAGCGAGGCGATCTTCCAAAGTTTGAGCAGTTCTCAAACCCATGGTTAGCACCGGTACAACCCGCTGTTGCACCTCGATTGTCTTTTTGCGATCCAGACGCATCCGCAACGCCGTCAACCGATCCCCCTGAGCCTCGACGGGGTTTTTCGGCGTGGAATTGGCTCCCGCAGCCAGGGGGGTAGCCGAGGACATGGCCGGGGGCAGCGTAGGCACTGCTGCCTGACCGACCAGACCCTTTTTGCCCAACCGCGGCGAGCGGACCGCCGCGTCAAACTCAGCCTGGTTCAACGCATCGCCATACATTTGCGCTAGATTCAACGCCACCACTCGAGTTTGCGGATGCAGCGGCCCAAGGCGGTTTTGGCACAACTCATGGGCCAACTCCAAGGCCTGGGCCGCTCGATCGACCTGCCCCTCGCGGTGGTATTGGAAGCCTTGATGGGTCAGATGGTACGCCCGGCGGGCCGCATCTGGCGTCACAGGCCGTGGCGGCACTTGTGCAACCAACTCTGGCTCAGCAGCCATCTGGGGCACCACTAGATCCGCTTGGGCACCGCGTGCCAGTGGGGCAGCGGCCAGCAGAGGGGGCGCGTCCAAGTGGGAATCATTGGCCTTCGAACGATTCCAGGCCAACATCGGCACCGCTTCACGCGAAGCACTACCGTTTGCCAGAGCCAACCCCGTAGAGGAACGGTTGCCTCCGCCCAAGACGCCGCTGAGCGGGCCAACACCGACGCCGATTACCAAAAACAAGCAAGCGGCTGCTACCAGCGTGCCCAGGCGTTGCCAGGCAAACGAACGACGTCGGCGTGGGGCAAAGGCCACTATGTTGGCGGTCGGCTCGGGGGCGGGAACCACTCGGGGCGAACTTTCCTCGATCGGCGGAGCCGCACAGAGTACATCACGGACCAGATCGGCCAGCTGTTGCAACTCGGGATGGGTAGCCATTGTCTCTTCGACATGGGCCCGTTCGGCGTCCTCGCACTCTCCAGCCAAGAACCGCCCCAACAAGGCCGAATCGACTCCACCGTAAGCCTCTTCTTGCGATTGCTTCAGGGCTTGCAATTCGCTAGCGACACGATCCCAAGGATCCGGGGCTGGATGGGTCGCTGGAGCAAGAGAGGAACGGTCGCTCATGAATCCACCTCAAAGTCGGTCAAAACCGGGGAAAAGAGGTCCGACACTGGTTAAAGACGGTCGCCCAGGCGGGACGTGCAAAAAAAGTGAGAAATTCGCGAAAAACGGTTTCCGAAAGGACAGAAGCGTTCCCTACAGAAGCGTTCCCTGTAGAGAAGCTTCGCTGGCTCGCCGCCAGGATATCCCCTTGAAAATCTCACGCCGGGTCCGATGTTGATTCTCAGAATCTTCATCCGCCGGGAGCAGCGTTTTTCCATGTCGATCACTCCGTTACCCTCTGCGCCGTCCTCGAGTGGCTCCGAGACGGCGGCTCCGATCGAGTTCACCGTTCGTGGCCTACTCGTTGGCACCGCCTTGGGGTTAGTTTTCGGGGCCAGTTCACTCTATCTCGTCTTACGGGTCGGCATCACCGTCTCAGCCAGCATTCCCGTAGCCGTGTTAGCCGTCACGGTGTTTCGCGGCCTGTGGAACACCCTGGGAATGCGACGCGCCACCATTCAAGAAAACAACATCACTCAATGTGCCGGCAGCGCGGGTGAGTCGATTGCCTTTGGAGTGGGGGTGACGATGCCGGCGTTGCTGTTGTTGGGTTTCGAGATGACCGTCGACCGAATCATGACGGTGGCGTTGTTGGGCGGGGTGTTGGGCATTCTGATGATGATTCCGCTGCGTCGAGTGTTCATCGTGAGTATGCACGGGGTGCTGAAATATCCTGAGGGGACCGCCTGTGCAGCGGTGTTGCGTGCCGGTGAAGACCCCTCCGACAGGACCACCACGAATCCACCCTCCGAGGGCCAAGCACCGCCCCAGATCAGCGGGGCCATCGTATTCATTGGTTTCGGCATCGCCTTTGTGCATAAGTTCCTCACCGCGACGATGGGCGTCTTCCGCGAAGTGGTAAGCCTGCCGCTGACCTTTTACAGCAAGGCCGCCAACCTCGCCTCGGAGATGGCCAGCGAACTCCTAGGCGTGGGCTACATTATCGGCCTGCGTACCAGCGCGGTGATGATGGCCGGTGCGGTGATGGGCGGATTAGTGCTGGCTCCGACGATCTTTTTGGAAGGGGAAAAAAGCGGCCTGAATCCCGACAAGATTTATCCCGATTTCCTACGCTTCATCGGGGCTGGTTGTGTGGCCGCCGCGGGCGTTGTCTCGATGTTCAAAACGATGCCGCTGATTGTGCGGTCGCTGTTGGCCACGCGAGGTTCTGGGAAAGCCGCCGGCAGCACGGGTAACGCGCGGACCGATCGCGACTTGCCGCCCACGGTCGTGCTGGGTGGGTCGCTGGCTTTATTAGCAGCGTTGACGTGGTATCTCTCGCCCAACTTCGGTTGGTTGGTCGCTGCCCTGGCCGCCTTGCTGGTGCTGGTGTTCGGCTTTCTGTTTGTGACCGTCTCCAGCCGATTAACGGGCGAGATCGGTAGCAGCAGCAACCCCATTAGCGGCATGACCGTGGCCACGCTGTTGCTGACGTGTGTCATTTTTTTGATCGTGGGTTTACGCTCTGCCGAGGATGCGGCCTTGGCCCTGACCATCGGCGCGGTGGTGTGCATTGCAGCGAGTAACGCAGGCACCACGTCGCAAGACCTCAAAACCGGCTTTCTGGTCCAGGGCACGCCCATCTGGCAGCAGATCGCCATAGCCCTCGGTGCGGTCAGTTCGGCGATTGTGATCGGCTTCACTTTGCTGTTGCTGGCGTCGACGGGGATCGTCTACACCCAACGGGATTTGCCGCGGGAGAATGTGGCGGCCAAGTTGCCCAGCAACGCCCCGACTGAGGAGTACAAGGGAATCAGCTACCAAGTCTATCGACCGGAGAAGAATGTGAAATATCTGGTAGATAGACAGGGCAACATCGTTTATCGTGTGGATCCGACCATCACCGGCACGCTGAAACGTCGCGATGTCGGCCTGTTGAACACCGACCTCCCCAACCGGGTGGTGC
>JBDNDE010000302.1:0-5620 GCA_046719305.1 Gemmataceae bacterium
GGTGAGATTTTGTCGGGAGGTGGTGGAGTTCAGATTGCTGAAATATAGCGTTTTGCCGACGTTAAGCAGGCTGCCCATACACACCGGATCGGGCAGTGCCTCGTCAAAGCTCGGTTTGCTCCAGCCACTGCTTCCATCTTTGCTAATGCTGTAGGCCCGGCGGCGTTCTTTGGCCGGCGTGCGGATATTGAGCAAAATTCGGCCGTCGGGTAACTCCGCCGCAGTGCTTTCATTTGGGTCAGGTATCGGTGCGGTGCCGTCGGCTACGATGTCGCCGAGTTGCCAGGTTTTGCCGGCGTCGTCACTGAGCAGAGTAGAAACAATGCTGGGTCGATGGGCACTGCGCCCTTCGCCTGTGGACAGCCATACCGGCACCAGAAGGCGGCCTTTGCTGGTTTCCAAGCCGTGACCGGGTCCTGTGGCAACCACGAGCCAGGGATATTTTTTTCGAAGTGGCTCAAAAACGGCAGTAAGCTCGACAGCTTTGGTCCAAGTGGCGCCCTCATCGGTGCTTTTGCGATAAAACACTCGAGCATATTCGACACAAAAGAGGAAGTGAACTGTACTATCGCGTGAAGCAATCAGCACTGGATTATTGATAGTACGTTGATCGGGTTTGCCCAGTTTCTGTTTCAAGGCGGCTGGGTTGCGCTCGAACTTTCCCTCCAAAGGGGCGATGTTAAACGGCTTCTCGAAGGTTTTGCCGCCATCGGTACTACGGCGAGCGAGTAGGTCGATGGGTCCCCAGTCACTGCGGGTTTTGCGGGCCTCGCAAGCAACTAGGAGGGTGCCCTTGGGGGTAACGACAAGGGTCGGAATACGATAGATCGCATAGCCGCCTGTGCCGGCCTCGAAGAGATCGATTGAGACCGGGTCAGCTGACAGGCAACTCAAAAGCAGAAGCAACAGCATGGCGAGTAGACCTCTCGAATAGACCTCACGAATGGCAAGAAGACTTCACGAGGAGAACGCTATTCGACAGCAGCGGCTTGTTCAACCAAAGCAGAGGGTGCCTCACGGACTCCTTTGCATTTAGGATATGCGACGCAGCCGAGGAACAACCCGCGTGGCCCCTGGCGGAGTTTCATGGGACCGTTGCACTTGGGGCAGGTCTCTTTGACCTCAACTTCGGGCAAGGCCTTCTTGGGCGTGGGCTTGGGAAGGCCCAACTTCTCACGCAACTCCTCAGAAATCGGCATCGTCTTTCGGCATTTCGGGTAAGCGGTGCAGCCCAGAAACGAACCGCGCGGCCCTTTCTTCACTGCCATCGGACTTTGGCAAGTCGGGCAAGCGATGTCGGCCGTCTGCGGTTGCACGGGCCGGCCCTGATCGTCCACGTCCTTGGCATTTTTACAGGCTGGATAGCCCGAACAGGCTAAAAAGGGACCGCGCCGGCCTTGGCGAAGCACCATCTCTTTGCCGCACTTTTCACATTTGTACTCGGTCGGCTTGGCGGTGACGACTGGCTCGCCGCCGTCGGTCACATTCATGGTCGTCTTGCAATCGGGATAGCCTGAGCAGCTAAGAAATGGGCCACGTCGGCCGGTGCGACGCAGCATCATCTTGCCGCAGGTGGGGCACTGGTGTTCCGTCTCGACGGGGGCTTCCCGCTCGGGTTCGCCCACGCTTGGCTTGATGTATTTGCATCCTTCCTTCCAGCCCGAGCAGCCGATAAACTCCCGGCCGAGTTTTTTGCTGAAGTTGCGGACCAGGGGCCGGCCACATTGTGGACAGGCTTCTCCGGTTTCTTCGCCCCGCTTGGTGGGCATCTTTTCCTCGGCGCGTGAGAGCGCCTCCGAGAACGGCCCCCAAAAATCATCAAGCACCTGTTCATATTGCAAACGTGCCGACTCGATTGCGTCTAACTCATCCTCCATCTGCGAGGTAAACTTGACATCCATGATCCGTGGAAAATGCTCCACTAGCAAATCGGTGACTGTCTTGCCTATCGCGGTCGCATAAAATCGCCGATCCTTCACCTCGATGTAGCCTCGATCCGGCGAGGTGATCTTGCCGATAATGGTCGCATAGGTACTGGGTCGACCGATCCCCTCTTTTTCCAGGGCTTTGATGAGCGAAGCCTCGTTATAGCGGGCCGGTGGTTTCGTGGTATGCTGGCTGGCGTTCAACTCTAGACGTGTTTGTCGTTGTCCCTCGTGCAGGGCGGGTAGCTCGGTATCTTCCTGCCGTCCTCCGGCAGGCAACACACGTCGGTAGCCATCAAACAGCAGCACTCGGCCACGCGCCCGAAACAGCCCCCTACGGGAGTCGTTTTGCGGCACCGCCTCGATCTCTGCCGTAGTGACGGCAAAGCGAGCCGGAGTCATTTGGCTAGCAACGAAGCGATTCCAAATAAGCGTGTACAACCTCAGTTCTGCCCCATCCAGGCCGAGTTGCTGGACACGTTGGGGGGTCATCGAAACATCCGTTGGGCGGATGGCTTCGTGGGCTTCTTGGGCACTTTTTCCCGAGGAATACACATTAGCTCGTTCAGGGAGATAGGCTTGGCCAAAGTTCGCGGAGATGTAACTACGAACGGCTGAAAGGGCTTCATTGCTAATGCGGGTGCTATCCGTGCGCATATAGGTGATCAGCGCGACCCGGCCGGCGCTACCCAGTTCGACTCCCTCGTAAAGAGTCTGGGCAGTACGCATGGTGCGTTCGGCAGACAGGTGCAACCGCAGACTGGCTTGCTGTTGCAAGGTACTGGTGATGAACGGCGGCGCGGGCCGCTCCGTCGCTTCCTTCTGCTCCAGGCGTCGCAGGGTGTAGCTAGCCGTGTCTAGCAACTGGGCCACCTCCAGGGCAGTGGCTTCGCTCCGCACGGTGTCGTTGGGCAATTCAAACTTGTTGCCGGCCCATTCGATCAACTCGGCGATGTAAGTGCCGGGCGGAGCAGAGGTTGTTTTTTTGGGCTTTCGTGCTTTGCTGTCGGGTTCAGTATCTTCGCCCGGCTCTGTGGTCAGAGCAGTAGCGGCATCGTTGCTCAGGCGGACGATGTTCAACGGTTTAGGTGTCAGCGCGACGCTGCCCTCAGGAGCTAGCAGAGCGGTGAGCTTCCAGTATTCCTCGGCCTGGAAGGCTTCGATTTCGCGTTCGCGATCCACCACGAGGCGCAAAGCCACCGATTGGACACGACCGGCCGACGAACCGCGAGCGACTTTTTTGCCAAGCAGATTGCTGAGGGGATAGCCCACAGCCCGGTCGAGGATACGTCGTCCTTCCTGGGCACGCACCCGGTTCATGTTGACCTTGCCGGGGTTCTGCAATGCTTGCTGAACCGCGGCGCGAGTGATCTCGTTGAAGGTAATGCGAAAGGTGCTGGCTTCGTCCAGACCCAATTGCTCGATCAGGTGCCAGGCAATTGCTTCGCCCTCTCGGTCCGGGTCGGTGGCCAGGAAGATCCGATTAGCGCGAGCCACCTCGCGTTCCAGTTCGGCAATAATTTCGCGAGTGCTGCGTCGCCCACGGCCTCCTTCACGCTCAATCAAGATATAAGTAGGCTTCCAGCCTCCTTGAATGTCTACCCCGGCCAGCACTTCCCCCTTGCGACGACGTTGAGGTAAATCACGGATATGACCGTAGCTGGCCAGCACTTTGAAATTGTTGCCCAGGTACTTACTGATAGTCTTGGCCTTGGAGGGCGATTCGACAATTACCAAATCTGGTCCCTCGGGATTGGCTACGCGCAGTTTGCGCGGCTGAACTGCCTCCGTGGACGCCGCCTCGGCTTTCTTCTTGCGGCTGGAGGTTTTCCCAGCCGTTGCTTTGGCTGCGGACGTTTTGGCGGGCGTGGTCTTGTTTGACGCGCTGGCGCGGGGTTTGCGGACTGGCTTCTCCGCCGGGGCGCTCGTGTCTGGGGTGGAACTCGTTTTCTTTCGCGGGGGCACCGAACCGTCTCCTGCTTAGCAAGGGACACAGCCGAAATTAAGCGTTTGCCTTCTGATCATAGGAGGCAAGGAAAGGGGGGCCAGAGGAAAAGTTGGGGCTTTTCTCGACCAGACTCTCGACCAGAGGACCAGCCTTCCCTCTGCCTGACCCGGACGCTACAATCCTAGTTCCCGATTCAAGCGGCGTGGCTCGGGTCGCCTTTCGCCGCTTTTTTCCGCTAGCAGCACAACGGCGTTCGCCGTTGGGACGACCGAGGATAGGTGGCCGATGGCGTACAATCCGTTCACATGGTTCCGGAAGAATCAGAAGGCCCTTTTCGCGGTGTTGACGATCATCATTATGTTTGTGTTTACCGCGTCGTTCGGGGCGGGCGACGTGATGCACTACATCAACTTCTGGTTCGCGACGGGGCGTTCATCTGGCCCCGAGGTCACCCCTCTGGGCAACCGCACCGTGTATGCCAGCGATGTCGAACGGGTCGCCAACCAGCGTGAGCTAGCCAATCGCTTTTTGTTGATGCAACTTCAGAGCGAGCAACAGGCGGCAACAGACAAACTGCTCAACCAGTTGCAGAAACTCGACGAGGGTAGCCCCCTGCTGGGGTTGCGAATGGTTCTCGACGAACTGCTGATCGTTCAACGTGGTATGCAGAACCTTCAGCGCATGGCGATGATGGGCCAACTCAATCAGCAACTGCTCCTGTTTCAACGCAACCAGATGTTGGAAACCCTCTTTCGTTTGATGCGTGATCCAAGCACCGGTTTGCCAGCCGTCGCCGCTCGTGAAGGGGTCAAGGAGAACCGAGAATATCTCGAACTGGTAATGCAGGCCGGCGCTCTGTTGGGCATTGAAACCTGGATGCTGGCCCGTTCGTCGGCCGATGCCTTTCTACTTGGCGGGGATCGTTCGCCGGAATCTACCCTTGATTTTCTGCTTTGGCAACAGCAAGCCGACCGTCTGGGCATTACTCTGACTGACGAGGATCTGGCCAAACAGATCAACCGGGATCTAGGCGGTGTGGAGATCTTTGAGCCTGGCACGGCCATGAACAAGAACAAACGGGTGTTACAGTTCATCGGCGGCAATCAGAATCGAGAGGTTCTCAAGCCAAGCGAGTTGATCGATGCGTTGCGAGAGGAATACCGGGTGGCGATGGCCCAAAGCCTGTTGCTGGGCTTTGAACCGGGCATCCGAGTTTGGCGTTCGGTCCTTCATGGGGGGGCCAACCCCACCACGGGCACGCCCGATGAGTTTCTCCATTTTGTGCGTAGTTATCGGACCACTTTGCGGGTTCAGGTCATGCCGGTGAGTGTGGAGCCGTTCGTCTCCAAGATCACGCAACAGCCTACCCAAGTCGAACTCGAGCGGCTGTTTACGCGCTATCGCGAGCAGGAACCCGATCCGGCCCGGCGGACACCTGGCTTCAAATTGCCCCGGCGAGTGCGTGCCCAGTATGTGATTGGCAGCGTACAAACGCCCGCTTTCCGCGATGACGGGCAAACCTGGGCGATCTACCTGCTGGAACTCAGCGAGCCGTATCGTCGGGCCAAGATGATCTTGCTGTCGGGCTGCCTGTCACCGCTGGGGGCCGGTCCCCTGGGGCCGACCCTGGCTCTTTTGCAACCGCTGCTCAACGACCCGGTGCAGCAGGAATATCGACAATATCTCAGCTCGACGGAGGCTTGGATCACCAGCGATGACTTGCTTAGCCGTGACCTTGAAAAACGTC
>JBDNDE010000303.1:0-5613 GCA_046719305.1 Gemmataceae bacterium
GGCGCGCAGCGCCGCCCCGCCGTCGCACAGCAGCGCGCCGATGGTCACGCCGCCGCTCACGCGCCTTCGCCCGAAACCTGGGCCGGGTGATGTGCCTCAACTGCGGGTCGAACTGGACACGACACCGCCTGAGGCCATTCTCAAAATGCCCAAACCAGACCCAGCCCATCGCGATCAGATGATCTTCATCTGGAAAGCTGAGGACCGCAACTTGGCTGACAACCCCATCACCTTGGAATGGGCTGAGCGGGTCAACGGTCCCTGGGAGATTATCGGCGAACCTCAACTGCCCAACACGGGCAACTATGCGTGGAAGGTCCCAGAGCGGATACCTCCCAAGGTCTTCCTGAGACTGACTGTACGTGACAAAGCCGGCAACGCGAGCCAAGCGATCACCCCCGAGCCAATTCCACTGGATACCCATGTGCCCGATGTCAGCGGGGTGCGTCTGGACTCGAAGTAACTCGCCCAGAAAAAAGCAGGACGACTCGAAGCAGAGCCGTCCTGCTTTTTTTCCCGCCTAGGCCGAAAAAATGGAGTAAGTTACAAGTAAATTCACGGACCTACACAGGTCGCCGTCATGCTCAGTAACATGGAAAAGACCAGCGAAACCTGGGTGACTGGCCCCGATCGACTCATCTCGACCACTCGTCGCGATGCGTGCGTTGTCCACATCTACCCCACTGGGCCAGGCATGGGCACCCGCTATCCGCTCTCCGACAGTTCGATGGTGCTAGGACGCGGCAACGACTGCGATATTCGCATCAACGATCACTCTGTCTCGCGCCGGCATGCCCGGATCCAACCGGGAGCCGACGGCTACTATGCAGTCGATTTGCAAAGTACCAATGGGACGTTTGTTAATGATGTGCCGATCTCGATTGCTCGCATCAAGGACGGCGATTATCTGCGGGTGGGCAACTGCATCTACCGGTTCCTGGCGGGCGGTAACGTCGAATCGGAATATCACGAAGAAATCTATCGACTGACCATTATCGACGCCCTAACCGACATTCACAACAAGCGTTACCTCACTGAATTCCTCGATCGCGAACTGTCGCGCTCGGCCCGTTATGGTCGTCCCCTGTCGCTCATCCTTTTCGACATCGACCGCTTCAAATCCATCAACGATGAATTGGGCCATCTGGGCGGGGACTTCATCTTGCGTGAACTGGCTGCTATCGTCAAAGGCAGCATCCGCAAGGAGGAACTGTTTGCCCGTTATGGCGGCGAAGAGTTCGCCATCGTCTTGCCAGAGACACCGCTGGAAAATGGCCGACTGGTGGCCGAACGCATTCGCCTGCTGGTCGAACGTCATGCCTTCCAGTACGAGGGTAAGTCAGTACCGGTGACCATCAGCCTGGGTGTTGCCGCTACTCTAGGGGAGCAACCCCTGACGCCCAACGACCTTATTCGCCTGGCTGACGAGCACCTACTGACGGCCAAACAAACCGGCCGCAACCGCGTGGTTTTCTAAGCCTCCCCTGCCAATAATGGCAGTAGTCCGCTAAGCGTTGGTCACGCTTGGCCCGAAGAAGGGAGGAACATTATGAGCGCCAAAGCGATGTTTGGGGCCGGCTGCTTCTGGGGTGTCGAAGCCGCTTTTCGCAAAATTCCTGGTGTGGTGGCCACGGCTGTTGGTTACAGTGGCGGTCAGGTCGAGAACCCGACCTATCGCCAGGTGTGCAGCGACACCACTGGCCACGCTGAGGTGGTGGAAGTCGAGTACGATCCAAGCCGCGTGACGTACGAGCAATTGTTAGCGGTATTTTGGGAAAATCACGACCCAACGCAACTCAATCGCCAGGGACCGGACATCGGCACGCAATATCGCTCGGTTATCTTCTACTACGACGAAGCCCAAAAGGCTGCTGCTGAAGCCTCTAAGGCTGCTTTGGAAGCCAGTGGTCGCTTCCATCGTCCGATCGTCACGGCCATCGAACCAGCGGGGACGTTTTGGCGAGCCGAGGAGTATCATCAGCAGTATTTGGAGAAGCGCGGACTGACGACATGTCACTTATGAGTTAATCGCGTGGGAGGGTTCGTTGCAGAATAAACC
Organism: Gemmataceae bacterium; assembly: GCA_046719305.1. GTDB lineage: Bacteria > Planctomycetota > Planctomycetia > Gemmatales > Gemmataceae > RGDT01. The sequence goes on from JBDNDE010000303.1 coordinate 2,060, forward strand.
GCTGAAGCTGTTCCTGTCGCTGGGCGAAGCGCATTAGCTTGCCCAAGGGCGACCAAACTCGGCTGCGTGGGAGGTCGGCGTCGTCATATTCCACGGCGTATTCTTGGATCTGATGGAGAAGCTGGCCTAGCGTGAGCATTTGTTCGGGTGAGCGAGCCTTCACTTCGAGATAGATATCGACTTGTTTCTCCGTGATGCGCAACCACCCATAAAGGCTGTCGCTGCACGCTAGCGCCTGTTCGAGAAGTTCGCTCATCTCTTTGCTTAATTCATCCTTGGGCCAATCCAGCCGTGGACAATTCTCTAACTGGAGGCTGAACCACAACGGCACCTGGCCCTCGGGCAGTCGCTTCAGCCAGTTTGGCTCGATTGGGATCAGCGGTGTCTGAGTCGGCCTGGGGCTTGATCGTCGAGCGAAATCGCGTGCCTGACGCACCAATTGGGCCTCGCCACTGGTCAGACAATACGGAGGTGCCTCGAACAGATAGACCGGACGCCCGGCCAGCTCCAAAGAAATTAAATCGCCTGGGACCGTCATCCCGACTCGGGTCACTGCCTCCCCTGAGGGCGATAGGGCCAACACCCCTTGGTCGGTCAGCAAGCATCGTACTCGGCCAGTCAGCGGCATCCCCACTGCTCGTATCAGGGCGTCGCGACAGCGGCCGGCCAAACGAGGCAAGACCGGTTCCAACTCGTCTAGACGGGCCAGATCGCCCTCCACAACGCCGATCAGGTTGTCAGGCCAGTAGGAAGCCAGAGATGCACCATCGACACTTGGGCTATGTTGCGGAAGCGGAGCCGCAGGACGCATCCACGCATGAAGCGCATAACACATTCCCGCGAAAAGCACGACTCCAAGAATCACGCCCGCGAGCCTCCAGCGGCCGCGTCGCGGTAATCGCGGTGTGGACGGATCAATCAGCCGCGTCGGCGGCAGTTCTTGTCTGGGTTCGGTCAATTCGCTGGAAGAAATCGAGCCCGGCGACCTGCGTAGTTCCAATCGCGCCAGGCTGGCTTCAATTGCCAGCGGGGCCAACGCCTCGGCTACCTCGGCCGCTGTGGTTGGTCGCTCGGCGGGCGTCTTGGCCAACAACCGTGGCATTAGTTTCACCAAGGCCGGTGGGACGTTTTCACGCAGTTGTTCTAGGGGAGGCGGCGGTTCGTCCCGGTGCCGCAGCAGCTTCTCCAACGGCTGAGCGTTGCAGAACACGGGTCTGGCGGTCAGCAGGAAAAACAGCGTGCAACCCAGCGAATACAGGTCGGCGCGGCCGTCCACTCGGGTAGCATCGTGGGCCTGCTCGGGGGCCAGATAATCCAGCGTGCCCAGCAACGCTCCTTGCTCCGTAAGCAGCCCCTGCACAACCAAATCACGTACTTGCCGAACCAACCCCATGTCCAGGATTTTCACCTGACCGCCGGCAAAGCGAGAGAAACCGTCCTGGGGGGTGCTATCAGGACGGGGCGCGACCAGGGCATTGGAGGGTTTGATGTCTCGGTGAACAAAGCCATGTTCATGGGCATGTTGTAGCCCCAGAGCGATTTGCCTGGCGTAATCGCAAGCCACTGCAAAGGGCAACGGCCCGACCTGCTGCACCAGTCTACCCAGGTCGATGCCCTCGACATATTCCATCGCCAAATAGTGCCGCTCGCCGTGTTGTCCCGCGTCATGCACGGCGATGATGTTGGGGTGCGATAGCAGCGATGCTGCCTGAGCCTCGCGCAGAAAGCGTTGAACCGCAGGAGCATCCTGAGCGTTGCGTTTCATCTCTTTTAACGCGACCACCCGCCGCAAGCGACGATGCCGCGCCAGGAAAATCTGTCCCATGCCCCCGGTCGCGATCGGCTGAAGCAGTACATACGGCCCCAGATTCAGCAAATGTCCTGCACCGCTGAGCAACTGCGTCAGTTGCCATTCTGTCAGCCAGCCGGGTTGTGTCAGTTGCTCCCCCAGGGCCGAAGGGGACAATCGGCTGGTGCTTGCCCACTTCTCCGCTTGCATGAGTTGATCGGCCGAGAGAAGCTCCATCTCTCGCAAGCGAAGCAGCAGTTCTTGGGTGGCCGGCAACAGCATAAGAAATATTGTAGCTTGAGAGAACCAGAGCGAGCAGGAGGGGGAAACATGATTCATATTCGCTCCCACGTCGAGACTGCTCTGCAAGAGGGTCTGCCCGTCGTCGCTCTGGAATCGACTCTTATCGCTCATGGTTTGCCCTGGCCACAGAATCTCCAAACCGCCCTGGCTGCCGAACAGACCATCCGCGAACACGGCGTGACGCCGGCTACCATCGGCGTGGTTGCCGGTCTGCCCACGGTAGGGCTGAACGAGGCCGAGCTACGCCATTTTGCCCAGGCTGGCCCCGAGACGATTCTCAAAGCCAGCCGCCGCGACTTGCCCGTAGCGATTGTCCACGCCCAGTGGGCCGCTACCACCGTCAGCGCCACGATGGCCCTAGCGCATCGCTCGGGGATCCGGGTCTTGGCCACTGGCGGTATTGGCGGCGTGCATCCAGCCCTGGCGGGCCAACCGCTCGACGTGTCTGCCGATCTTATTGAATTGAGCCGTACCCCGGTGGCGGTCGTCTGTGCCGGGGCTAAGAGCATTCTGGATTTACCGGCCACCCTGGAGATGCTGGAAACCTTGGGGGTACCAGTGGTCGGCTATCGCACCCAGACATTTCCGGCCTTTTATGTGGCGTCCAGCGGGTTGCCGGTCGCAATTTCGTTCGAGGAGTTGTATCCGCTGAGGCGGTTTCTCCAGGCACACTGGCAATTAGACGGTGCGGGGGTCGTGATCGCGCAGCCGGTCAAAGGCGGACTCGATCCGGCACTCTTTGCCGCCCAGTTGCAGCAGGCCGAAGCGGCGGCGCGGGGGGCGGGGGTTCGGGGAGCGGCCCTGACGCCCTTTTTACTCGCCCGGCTAGCAGAAACAACGCATGGCGAGTCGTTGCGCGTTAATGAACGCCTGATTATTGCCAATGCTGATCTAGCGGCTCAGCTGGCTCAGTGTTTGATCGAGGACAATAGCTGATGCGTACGCTGGTGATTGGCGACATCCATGGCTACCGGGGCACACTAGAGACCTTGCTGGAGGCGGTGGCCCCCACAGCGGACGATCGCCTCATCACCCTGGGCGATTATGTAGACCGTGGGCCTGACTCGCGGGGCGTGCTGGAGCGGTTGATCACCCTTCAGGAGCAAGGCCTTCTCACCCCGTTGTTGGGGAATCATGATGAGATGATGCTGCAAGCATTAAACGGAGATCCTCGCCACGCTCGCGCTTGGCTGATGTTCGGCGGACTGGCAACGCTAGCCTCCTACAACTTGACCCTGGACGAGGTGCAGCAGATTCCGTCGACTCATCGCGAGTTTCTCGATTCTTGCCTGCCCTATTATGAAACGGATACACATCTGTTCGCTCATGCAACGGTTGACCCACACAAGCCTCTGTCCGAGCAAGAGCCGCACACCTTGCGTTGGGAAAAGCTCCACAAGCCGATCCAGCATCTCTCCGGCAAAACGCTGGTGTGTGGCCATACCCGCCAGGACCAGAGATC
>JBDNDE010000304.1:0-5533 GCA_046719305.1 Gemmataceae bacterium
GCAGCGGTCTCCTCGGCCTCCCACTTGTCGATCTCCTCGAGGAGGGCATCGACCATTTCGTGTTCGAGCACGTGACGGATGATCTCGCCGCGTTTGAAGATCACGCCCTTGCCTTTGCCCGCTGCAATGCCCAGGTCGGCCTCCTTAGCCTCGCCCGGGCCGTTGACGACGCAGCCCAGTACGCTCACCTTGACCGGCACCTGTCGCCCGCCCAGACGTTCGTGCAATTCGTTCATGATCTTCGTCAGATCGATTTCCAATCGGCCGCACGTCGGGCAGGCGATCAGTTCCGGCCGACGCACACGTCGTCCTGTTGCTTGGAGGATATCAAAGGCGGCGTCGATCTCAACCTTCTTGTCGGCCAAGAGGCTCACGCGGATGGTATCGCCGATACCGTCCAGCAACAACGGTGCCAGCCCAGCGGCCGACTTAATTATCCCATAAGGCGGTTGGCCGGCTTCGGTGATACCGATGTGCGTGGGATAATTACACTGCTTGGCATAAAGACGATAAGCTTCGACCGCCGTGAAGACATCTGAGGACTTGAGCGAAACAATGATATCGTGGTATCCCTCGCTCTCGGCAATCTCGATGTAACGCATCGCGCTGTCGACCATGGCCGGTGGGCAGGGGAAGCCGTACTTCATGGCGAATTCGCGTTCGAGTGAGCCGGCATTGACACCGATGCGCATGGCAACACCCTTGTCCTTGCACTTACGCAAGACCTGGCGGAAACGGTCGATGCCGCCAATGTTGCCCGGATTGATCCGCACCTTGTCGATGGGATGGTCCAGGGCCGCTAGGGCCATCTTGTAATCGAAGTGGATGTCGCAGATGAGCGGGATCTTGATCCGACGTTTGATCTCACCGAGAATAGCAGCATCTTCAGCCTTGGGCACCGTGACACGAACCAGTTCGCAACCGGCTTCTTGCATGTGCAGGATTTCGGCGACGGTGGCCTCGACATCATGGGTGTCGGTGGTGGTCATCGACTGCACCCAGATCGGATTATTGCCGCCGATCACCACTGTGCCTACCTGCACCTCACGGGTGGCGTGCCGCTTAAAGGGGCTTTGGTACATCTGCGTCATGGTCGGTCTCGGGGTAGATGTCGTTATGGCATCCATGTTAGGCGAGCCACACTCGGCCCGTCAAGATAACCGTGAAGCTACTTTCAGGGCAACGCACGTCTTTTGGTCTAAAGTCTTCGGGTCGAGAGGCTTCCGGTGAACAGGAATCATCCTCATTTACCAGGAGAAGCGCAATGTCCCCAGCCTTGAAGTTCGCGATTGTTCTGGCCGTACTCGCCGTCGTGTGGACCGTCCTGGGGGTCGTGATCTACATAGGCAAGCTGCGAGTGCGTGGCCTGGGTAAGCGGTGGTACATCACGCGGATGCAACATCCACACCTGTTTTGGCCGGCACTGGGGATCATGGCTGTTGGGGTCCATACTGCGGTAGCGGTGTTGATCTGGGTCTTGTACTACCGGGTTGAATGAACAAGGGACGCGGATGTCCCTTGCTCCGATACCTCCACCGGCCGTGGCTTAGTCCTCGGCTTCTTCTTCGCCAATCATGGTTTGTAGATAGTTTTGTAGGCCAACCATGTTGATAAGGCCGAGTTGGGTTTCGAGCCAGTCGATATGTTCTTCCGACTCGACCAAAATCGGCGCGACTAGTTCGCGTGAGGCATTGTCGCCCACCTCTTGGCACAGCTTGATGGTAGCGTTGTAGTGGGCGGCCCCTTTTTTCTCCAGGGCTAGGTCGTTCTCGAACTGTTCCTTGACATCGGTGCCGACACGAATGACATCGTAGCGTGCAATCTCTGGCACGCCCTCTAGAAACAGAATGCGGTCAATCAGCTTCTCCGCATGCCGCATCTCCCCCATCGACTCAGCATAGTGCTTGCGTGCTAGCCGCTCCAGACCCCAGTTTTTACACATCTTGGCCTGAATGAAGTATTGATTGATCGCCGTCAATTCGATCGTCAATGCCCAGTTGAGCATGTCGATCACTTGGTCGTTGCCCTTCATCACTCATCCTTCTTTGGGGGCGACTTCTTGCGCCGCGCGGATGCGTCGCTTCAGTTCGTCATAAATCATTCGTAGCGGCTGTTTATACTGCGATGTCAACACCACATGATGTCCCTTGGACCGCTTGGACGCTTCAAGCCCAAGTTGGCCGTCGGCCTGGTAGGTGTCGGGATCACCAGTGTGAATCAGATCCAAGCCGATCCGTTCGTCCTCGCCGCCTTGGTAGACCACTTCCGCTAGATTCCGATAGGGAAGTTCCAGCACCACGGACTCACTCTCGCCCTGGCCTTCGACTTGTTGGAGCCGATCCGCTGCTAGGATAAGACGCAAGGGCACTCGTTGGAACAGGGCAGCGAGGGTGCCGGCCAGACCCCCCACGGCGACCACGGCTCCGACGATTAGGGTCCAGAAAGGCCATTCTGCCGCAAAATAGGCAACGACTAGACCAATCCCAGCCGCCTCGACCAGAGACGAAACCAGGATCAGAGCCGACGCCTTAAAGGCCGATCCGGGATAAACTTGGCCAACAACCGGCTTGCGGGGGGGGTGGGGTCGTTTGTCCACTGTCCGGTGAGTGTTCATGGGCCACCGATTCTCCTGGTAGAAACGCTCTACTGCGGGGGAGGAGTCCGTTTCCCTTCCCGGCTCGCCTGTTTCAGCTTCCTAACGAGAAACGACGAGTCAAAGGGTAGATTCAACCTAATAGCTGCTCTTGCGGTTGCCAAGAGCCGAGCTGCCTGGAACTTTCTAGCTTAAGCACATGGAGTTCCGCCCTTGTTTGCTCGCTAGGATACCACAGATGCGAACGCTCATCTTGTGCTGCTTGGTCGCCCCGTTGGGATTCGCTCAAGAGCCGACCGCCCGACACTCTATCACCGCGGAAGATTATTTCCGAGTCCATCTGATTGGTGAAATCGCCGTTTCGCCCAATGGTAAACAGGTGGCCTACACCCTGGCCAGCTGGGATAAGTCGCAGGACAACCGCCGCAGTGATGTATGGGTTATCGCAACCGATGGCCAAAGCAAGCCGAGGCGGCTGACGGTGGAGCGGGCCAACGACCGACAGGTGAAATGGAGCGGCGATGGCAAGTATCTGTATTTTTTGGGCAATCGCAAACGGGAGGGCGAGAAAAAGCCCCCCTACGACGGCTCCACGCAAATCTGGCGAGTCGCGGCGGATGGCTCCGGCGAGGTACAGGCGATGACCCGGCAGCCAGGCGGCACCAACGAGTTCGACTATGCCCCCAAGGTCGACGCCCTGTTCTTCCGCGTCGACAAAAACCACTCCGATCACGACGACTTTGCCAAGTTGCGGGCCAAATTTAAGGCCGAGTACGGCCACGGCATCCGCAGGGTCAGCGAGATTCACCGCCTGGATCTGGAAACAACTCTCGTCACCAAATGGGTCGACGACACCCGCTACATCCGTAGCTTCGCCGTAACGGCCGATGGCAAACGGATCGCGATGGTCAGCGCCTACGATGACACGGTGGTCAAGAGCGAAGGCGAGAGTCGGGTGGATATCTGGGAGAACGGCAAAACGCTCACGCCGCCTATAGAGGTATATCGCAAGAACCCCAAGAACAGCCCCTACGCCTGGTTGGAGAATTTGTGCTGGAACCCTGCCGGAACCGCTTTCGCCTTCACGGCGATTTACGATGCCTACCCCGCCGAGGTGGTGGTTGGCCAAGCGGTTGGCAAGGAGTGGAAGGTAGACCTAGTGCCCCGCGAGGGTAAATGGGAGGTGGTCGGCTACGGTCGGGCGATGGGGCCGGCCCTGGTGTGGTCGGGCAATGATCTGCTGATTGCTACCGAGAAGGCGGGGAGCATCGGCCAAGTTCGCGTGACACTGGGTAAAGCCATCACCAGTAAAGAACCATCGTATATCAAAGATGTGAACATCCACGCATATTCCGAGGGCGACAACCCCTTCTCGGGTGTGTATCTCTTAGCCTCGACAACGCGCTTCCCGGTCCTGTCCACCTTCCACGGCATCCAAACACCGTTGGTCGATCCCAACCCCCATACCCGCGATTGGAAACTGCCCAGCCTCCGTCACATCACCTGGAAGGCGGCCGACGGCTCCACGGTGGGAGGGGTATTGGAATTGCCGCACGGCTACGACCCGAAAAAAGACGGCAAATTGCCGTTGGTCGTTGCCCTCCACGGCGGCCCGACCACCAGCACCAAGAACGAACTGAGCTTCGATCCGCATAACGGTCGGCTCTACTTTGCCGCTGCCGGCTACGCTGTCCTGTTGCCGAACTATCGCGGCAGCACCGGCTATGGCGACAAATTCGTCACCGACCTAATTGGCCGGGAGAATGACATTGAGGTCAGTGACATCCTAGCCGGCATCGAGCATTTGGTGAAAGAAGGTCTCGCCGACGACAAGCGTCTGGCGGTGATGGGGTGGAGCAACGGCGGCTACTTGACCAATTGCTTGATCACGCGGAAGGATCCTAAGATTCGCTTTCGGGCGGCCAGCAGTGGCGCGGGCATCGTGGACACCGTAGCCGAATGGGGCTTCAACGACGAGCCGGCCTACCCAATCGTCTTTAAGAAAGGGCTACCCTGGGAGCAGCCGGAGATTTACAAGAAATCCTCACCGACGTATCAGCTGGGCAATATTACGACGCCGACGCTGATTCATGTCGGAGCCAATGATGTACGCTGTCCCCCAGGGCACAGCCAGATGCTCTACCGTGCGTTGAAAGAGAACCTCCAGGTGCCCACCGAGTTGGTGCAATACCCCGGCGAATCGCATGGCCTGATGACGTACCGCAATCGCCTGGCCAAGATGGAATGGGATCTGGCCTGGTTCGATAAATATGTCTTGAAGGCTAAGTAAGCAAGCGATTTTCAGCCAATGCGGTGGTGACCCGTCGGTTGGTTCACACGTCGTCCCACAACTTTGGCGTGGCGTTCTTCTTCGGGCCGCGGCGTCGGCGTTTGGTTTTGGCAGCGGCGCTAGCCTGGGCTTGGGCTTTTAGAGCTTCGGCCTGGTCGGGGGTGGCTTCTTCGAGGCTGAGGTCATCGCGTTTACGGGCGCGTAGTTCCACGCGCAAGGCACACTCGTGGAACGGTAAGGCATCGCGGAAAGTGTGAGTCAAATAGCGCACATAGGTGTTATCAAACAGCAGCGTGCTGTTGACAAACAGCACCAGATGCGGCGGATTCGTCGCCACCTGCGTAATGTAGTAGATCTTGGCCCGACGATTCATGCGCAGCGGCGGGGGGTTGCGCAGGAGTGCTTCGCGTAGCACGCGGTTGAGTTCCCCCGTGGGCACTCGCGCCGAGGCTTGCTTGTGCAGATTGTTTGCCAGATCCAGCACTTGTTGGACATTCTTGCCTGTCTTGGCCGTTACAAATGCTAGAGGTACATGGCTCAGACTAGGGAAGATGCGTCGCATATACTCGGTCATCACCCCTGTGGGACGCGGCCGCATCAAGTCCCACTTGTTGATGACAAAGATGGCAGTCTTTTGTTGCTCCCAGACA
>JBDNDE010000305.1:0-5501 GCA_046719305.1 Gemmataceae bacterium
GAAAAGGGACTGTTGAACACATCCGCCGGGCTGCTTTCCGTCCCTAACGCCGAGGAGGAACTGGTGAAGCTTGTAGCCGGCACAAAATAGGGCGAATCGGCAGCAATCGTGGCATCTCCACCCGGGTAGGGGGTGATCGACACGGTGCCGGTCCCGCCTGAGATGGTGATGGGATTGGTTATAAACGAATAGGAGAAGTTGATGGTATCGGCCCGAGCCAAATAGGTGGCGCTAGCAACCAAGGCCAAGGCGAAACAAAACAAACGCTTCATCGTTTCTGCCCTTTTATCGGAGATTGCAAATCACGGCCAACCATCAGCCGCGTGAGGGACACTACCCGAAGCAAGAGAGAAGAATCAACGCGGATTATTAGTCTGTGGCCCTGGGCGTTCGAGCCGAGCAGTGAACTGTGGGGCGGATTGGACGTGGCAAGGTTTCGACGACTGAGGAGCCAAAGCGATGCGGCCCACTCGCACCGCGAAGGAACGGTTGTTAGAATCGATCAAAGCGTGATAGGTCTGAGGGGCAGGGGGGAATGGGATGATGCTTTCTCGACGCAAGCTTTTGCAAGTCGGTTCCCTGGGGCTTACAGGGCTGGGTCTGCCCCACATCCTCCAAGCCAGCCGGCAGAGCCAGCCCAAAGCCCGGGTGAAATCGGTCATCTTTCTGCATCAGTGGGGCGGGCCTAGTCATCTCGATACCTTCGATATGAAACCCGACGCACCGGCCGAGGTGCGTGGCAAGTACCAACCGATCGCCAGTTCGCTGCCTGGGGTACCAGTATGCGAGAAATTGCCCAACATGGCCCGGGTGCTGGACCGCGTCTGCCAGATTCGCACGCTGCGGCACACGATGAAGAACCACAACTCGGCAGGCTATTACAGCCTGAGCGGCTATGCGCCCCCCAGCGATGATCAGCGGCTGCGTGACACACAGGATCTGTTTCCGGCTTATGGTAGCGTGGTGGATCGGCTGGCCCCGGCCGCTAAGGGGATTCCGACATTTGTGGCGTTTCCACATGTGATTTCTGATGGATCGGTGACCCCCGGGCAGCATGCTAGCTTTTTGGGCAAGGCACACGATCCGTTGCTCATCACCCAAGACCCCAACCAAAGCGGCTTCCGTCTGCCGGAGCTTTCGCTGCCGTCGGGTCTGTCGTTGGATCGGCTCCAAGCTCGGCGTGAGATGCTCAAGCTGATTGACCAACAAGCCCGGCTGTTGGAATTTTCCAGCCGAGCGCGGGGCATCGAAGCCCATCACGAACGGGCGGTGGCCATGCTTAGCTCGCCTGCGGTCAAGGCGGCTTTTGATTTATCGCGTGAGCCTCAGGCAGTGCGAGAGCGCTACGGTCGGACCACCTACGGGCAGAGCTGCTTGCTGGCCCGGCGGCTGGTGGAGGCTGGGGCCAAGTTTATTAACGTCTATTTTTCACAGAGCATTGGTGGCGATCGAGGCGGCTGGGATACACACGGCTTCAACGACAAACCGATGTATCCCATCCTGGATAATTACTTGCTGCCAGTGTTGGATCAAACTTTGCCGACGCTCATCGAGGATTTAGAAGTGCGTGGTCTGCTCGATAGCACCCTGGTTGTCTGGGTAGGCGAGTTTGGCCGCACCCCCCGCATCAACAAGCTCGCCGGCCGAGACCACTGGCCGCAGTGTTACCCAGCGTTGTTGTGCGGAGCGGGGGTGAAACGAGGTTATGTCTACGGGACCTCGGACAAACTGGGGGCGTACCCGTCCAGCGACCCACAACGGCCCGAGGATCTCTCGGCGACGCTGTTTGACTTGATGGGCATCGCACCGGAAACGGAAGTGCGTGATGCCCTGGACCGACCGTTGCCCATCAGTCCCGGATCAGTGATCAAAGGGATTTTGGCCTGAGCAGGTGGTAAAGGGGCAGTGCTAAGCGTGGCAGAGACGATTATTTTCGCACCTGATCCCGCGTGAGTTTCAAAAGCGTGTAGGGAGCAATCGTTTTTACCCAAACGCAACCGTCCCGCGTCTGACAGATGCCCATCGGTTGCCAGGGTGAACGCGTGCCGTCTTTTGTCACCGGCATCGTATGATGCCAGGGCTTGGGTTTTCCTTTGTCATCGACAAAAGAGGTGAAATCTGGATTCGCCACGCCGATGCGTCCCAGATCACGCGGTTGTTTATCCGTCTTGGGATCAAAACGCACCAGATGGAGCCGTGGCCCATCTGCTACGCCGTGCAGGGTCACCGCCGCCCACACCGTTCCTTCTGGGCCGACACACAGGCAACGGCAATCGGTGCGGCCCTTGGGCCCTGGATCCAGAAGCGGGCCAATGGTCAGGCCGGTCGGTTTGTCTGCAGTCAGATCGAAGCGATACAGGGCGTTGGTGGTCATTTCGACGGCCCAGAGGGTTTTGCGGTCGGGGCTGGTGTCCCAGTTCAGAATGCAGCTGTCTTTGGTGAACATCTTTCCCGGCGGTTGGCCATCTACGGTGATGCTTAGCTTGTCGAGCTTTTTCGTGTCGGGGTCGTAGCGGGCGATGCTGCCGCCCCGTACCGGATGATAAGCTCGGCCCCGGTGATCCAAAACGATAAAGGCATACGCATGTTCCATGTCGCCTAGATCGGTGTACTTCTTGGTCTTCAGATCCAGCACCATGAAATGGGTGTGATCAATCGGGCGATCATCCGAACAAGTGGAAATATAGGCGACGCCACGTTCTTCATCCGGCATAACACTGATGATGCCGTGCTGAGCTTTAGCAATGCCGAAGGTTTCGTTTTTGCCGGTCTTGGGATCGTGGGTAAGAACAAAGCCGCCCGGATACAAGCAACGCTCCTCCCCCTTCTCCGGGTAGCCCTGCTTACTCCCGAGATAAATTTTGCCCGACGCCCCGACGTTGTTGCGGGTGTGAATCTTGGCTTGGGCAGCAAAGCCGATGCCCGTAAGCTTGGTCACCTCGTTGACATCGAGTACTAACCGCGTCTTTTGTGTCTTGGGGTCAAACTCCAGCAAATAGCCGTTGACCCCGTACTTTGCCGTGCCGATGTAGAGGCGATCATCCAGACCAGCAACCAGAGAGAAGTATCCCGATTCTTGATTGGTGTATTGCGAGGGAAGTTTAAACGCCTGGGCCAACAACCAGGGCGGAGCAGGCGGGGCGGCTTGTAGGGGCACTAGCAGTACCAGGGTGCAAAACATGCAGAGAGCCTCCTATTCGCATGGTTCCGTTCACTAGGGGGGGGCCACTGGAGTTTCTTACGCAGACGGCCGGTGAGGTTAGCCTAGACGGGCGGGAGTCCCCGACAAGCAGAGAACAGTTCAGGGGACCGGAAGCGTCAGCAGCAACGCTAGTAGACCCAGCAGGCCGATGATTAGCACCCATTTGAACGCCGCGAGTCGGCCTTGAAAGGCAGGTTCGACCCGTGGATCGAGCATCATGCGCAGTAGGAATTGTACCCGCCGAGCGATCGTCGAATGCTGCCAACTCTGGAAAAAACCGGGCCGATCGCGGTCGATGCCGTTGAGCAACGCGACGCGATCCAGAGCTCGCGTAAAAATCCGAATCCCCGTAGGACATATCCTTCCCTCGGGCGGATAGAGCAGGTCTGCCTCGTGGCCGCTACACTGCGGATCGCCACAGGATACCGCCCGGCAGCCGAAGATGTCAGCCTGGCGTTCACAGCATCGGGAGAGAAAGCCGAAGACGCCATACACATACAGCAGAAGCAGAGCCAGAACGACAAAGAGTGACAAGCTGCCACGCGGATCAAACCACTCGGCCAGATCGGCGGGCAGCCAAGCGGGAAACAGGGCCACAAGCCATCCGCTGCCGAGTCCCAGAGCAGGCAAAATCAAGCTATCGCACAGGGTACCCAAGACCGCCATGCTGAGGGTCAAAAACAGCAGATAAAAAAGCATGTGCTGATGCTTGAGATGCCCAAGTTCGTGACCAAAAACCGCCTGGACCTCTTCGGGGGTGAACTCTTGCAGCAGGCGATCCGTGAACACCACATAACGAAGCCACGGCACGAAGCCGACGATCATGGCGTTGGCAACGCCATGGCGGGTGTTCCAAACGAGGATCTCATGGAGATGAAAGCCAAGACGTCGGGCAGTCGATTGCAGTCGGCTACGCAGCGGGCCTTCGGGCAATCGCTCTAACCCGAGTACTACACGAATCAGCCACGGCATGGCGACCAGCATGGCAACGAGACCGAGTCCAGTAATGGCGTAAGTGCCCAGTTGACCATTCGCCCATTCACTGGGTAACAAACGGACCAGTTCTTGGCGAACCACCCAGAACAGGAGCGGGATAAAGACCAGCGCCAACTTCTGCCTCAGCTGAAAGAGGACATAGGCCCAGCGTCCGGCGAAGGGGACGGGAGCGGGGTGAGGGGCCTGGAGGGCATGAGTGAACGGGGCCCCTTCCAGACAGGGGTACGTCACGCTATGCACCGCGCGGTCGGCATCATAGAAAGCCAGCCACGAAACGACTTGGGCCAACAGAAACGGCATCAGCAGCAATAGTTCGGTGCCCGCACCGCCGCCCAGACTACGGACCCAGTAGCCCCAGCCGAACACGGCGAGCGTCAGTAGATAGACGCATACAGTGAGGCTACCATGAATGACGCGAGCACGGTCGTAGCGGGCAAGATGGCGATCGACGATGCTTGGCTCGTAATGTAATTTGCGTCGCAGCTGCCAAGAGACCATCAGGGCATGCAGAGCAATCACAGCCAGTCCCAGGGCGGTCAATACAGGCGCTTGCCAGGACGGCCCTCCCCACAGCACGGCGGGATAGTTTTCAAAGACACAGACGCCGGCCAGAAACACCAACAAAAGGAAGGTCATGCCCATCCTCACGCTGCAGGGGGGGGTGCAATAGTATTTTAAGCGATCGTTTGGCGACGGGCAAAGTCCGATCAGCAAACGATTCGCCAAGTGGTAACAGGACCTGTACCTCGCACTCTGACAGAGCGTTTGCCAAGGCGTCACCAAGCAGCCCGGGCAGTCTGGAGCATCTGTTGGACCTCCTGACGGGTACTCTCGGTGCGTGATTCACCGCGTAGCATACTGGCGAGTTCTTCGAGGCGTTGTTCCTCGTCCCCCAGGGGGGTAATCTGCGTCACCGTGCGGTTCTTGACCCGACTCTTGCGGATGCTCCAGTGATGGCGGGCATAGCTAGCAACTGGGGCAAGGTGGGTAACGCAAATCACTTGATGCGAACGACCCAGAGCCGCCAGTTTGCTACCCAGCACGTCTCCGAGCCGACCACCCACGTTGGCGTCAATCTCATCAAACACCAAGGTGCTAGTGTGGTCATGGCTGGCCAAGACAGTCTTCAGGGCAAGCATGGTACGCGACATTTCGCCACCACTGGCAACCTTGCGCAAAGGGCGGGGTGGCTCGCCGGCATTGGCAGCGAGGGTCAGTTCCAGATGGTCGATACCGGCGGCTGGGATGTCATCCAGCGTGAGATCGCGCGTGGTGAGTTCGGTGCCGAGCGCGCGACAGGAAG
>JBDNDE010000306.1:0-5496 GCA_046719305.1 Gemmataceae bacterium
CTTCCTCCTCAACTTCCTTGATCATTATGCAATCATTATGCAGGTTGGGCCGTCTTTCTGCTGGTTGGTTGGCCCCTCATCCAGATGTAAAATAACCTCATGAGACAACAATGAGCCAAAAGTCGGCTACAAAACAAACCAAACAAAGAGGGGTGAAGCCGATCAACCACCGCGGATGGGAGCAATGAGACGACAAGCGCTGCCCCTAATGACCGAAGAAAATGGCCGAAGAAATCGAAAAGGGATGTCACAAGCAAGGTGATATATGCTCACTCGACTCACGCGTGATGGCTCCTTCAAGCAACATCTGCAGTGGTCGCCCGATGGCAAACGCCTGCTGTTTACGCGGCTGTTCAAAGGCAAGATGGGCCTGTGGACCTGCGATGCCTCGGGCGGTAACCTGAAGCCGCTGCTCGATCCGGATCCGCGTACGCCCCACTTTGATGGCCATTTTTCACCCGATGGTAAGAAGATCGCCTTTGTGCTGGATATTTTGCACGGTACCGATGGCAAATTGCAGATCAACAGCTGCAACAGCGACGGTACGAATAGTAAGGTATTGATTCCGAATAAAGCGTTTGAGGAGACGCCCCGCTGGTGTCCCGATGGCAAACGGCTGGCATTTGTGTCCACGCGAGATGGCAACCAAGAGATTTACAGTGCCGATGCCTCCGGGGGCGATGTCGAGCGGCTGACCAACGACAACGGCCCCGACAACAACCCGGCCTGGTCGCCCGATGGCTCGCGTTTGGCCTTTGCCAGTGGCCGCAGCGGCCAATTTGAGATTTACACCATGAAACCCGACGGATCGGACATTCGGCGACTGACGCGTAGCATGTCGATAAACTCTTGGCCGGTCTGGCATCCAGGGGGCAAGCAGCTGGTGTTTTGCTCACGGCGTACAGGCAACTATGATTTGTGGATGATGGATGCTGACGGCGGCGATTTACGGAATCTGACCGATCATGAGGCCCAGGAGATGTCACCGGCCTGGCATCCCGAAGGCAAGCGATTGGCGTTTGTCTCTGATCGCGATGGTGGCCATGATATTTATGTGATGGAGGTGAAGGGATGAGAGGGAGCGGTGTTTTGTTGTTTGTTATGTTAGGACTGATGGGTTGTACGAGTAGCCCGATGGCAGAGAAAACGGCTCGCGTGGGCATCTTCGAGATTAAAGTCAGCCCCAACGAGTTAGAATTGCCCGCAGATGGCAGCGTTGAACTACCTGTGGAAGTGGTCTGGACACGCCCGCCGGCTGCTGAGGTGGACTTGACCGCCCAGGTAGAACCGGCGGGTGCTGGTGTCAAGGCGACGTTGAATCCTAGTAGGCTTGTTGACTCAGGCACACAGGCGATGTTGGTGATTCAGGCCGACAAAAAGGCGACGGGACAGCGGCAGCTGCGGGTGCAGGGCCAAAGTGGAACGCAGAAGCACGAGGTGACGTTGAAAGTGCGAGTGGTGCGATGAGAGACGAGCCAAGCAACGGATGAAGAGGTATGGCAACGCGGATGGCGGCACCAACCCAGGAAATTATCACTCGTGCCGAGCGGCTCGAGGAAGCCTGCGCCCAGTGGGCGGCTTGTCCGGTGATTGGTTTCGATACCGAGTTTGTCGGCGAAGACACCTACCACCCCGAGTTGTGTTTGGTCCAGGTGGCGGTGCCGGGGCAGCTCTATCTAATTGACCCTTATGAGGTCGGATCGTTAGACCCTTTCTGGCGGCTACTGCACGATCCCTGCCGGATCAGTGTGGTGCATGCCGGCCGCGAGGAAGTGCGGCTGTGTCGGCTGCTCTCAGGCGCGCCGCCGGCCAACTTGTTCGATGTGCAGTTGGCTGCAGGGCTGGTGAGTACGAGTTATCCGCTGGGACATGCGGCGGTGGTACAGATCTATTTGGGGCAACGGCTCAGCAAGGGGGAGACCCTAACGGAATGGCGACGCCGCCCGCTGACGCCTGAACAGATTCGCTACGCCTATGACGATGTGCGATATCTGCTGAAACTGCATGAGAAGCTCAGTGTTCGGCTGGCCAAGCTCGGCCGCAGCGACTGGATCAAGGAAGAAGGGCAGCGGCTCATCCAGCGGGTCGGTGGTGTCGAGCCGTCGGTCGAAGAAGAACGCTGGCGGAAGCTGCGTGGGGTGGGAGGGTTAGATCGGCGACGCTTAGCGCAAGTGCGGGCGCTGTTTGCCTGGCGGGATGCTCGGGCCCAGGCAGGCAATCGACCTGCCAGGACCATCCTTCGCGATGATTTACTGGTAGAGATTGTCAAACGGGATCCCCGTGTGGCGGCCGACCTGAGTGTGGTTCGTGGTCTGAATCATCGCGACCTGGACGAAATTGTCGCCGTCCTTCATCAGGCACGCGAAGTGCCTCTGGAAGATTGCCCCGAGGTGGCCGAGCGTGGCGTCGATTCGCCGCAACTGGCTCTGGTTAGTGCTATCCTGGTCGCGGCGTTGGGTGATTTTTGCCATCGCGAGCAATTGGCCTTGGGTCTAGTGGGTACCTCCAACGATGTGCGGACGCTGGTCCGAGCGGCGCTTGCCGGCGAACCGTTACCGCGGATGCCACTGACCGAAGGCTGGCGAGCGCGATTTGTTTTGCCCGAGTTGCTGGCGTTGTTAGCTGGCCGACGTTGGCTGCGAATTGCCAACCCCCGAAGCCCTTCGCCTCTGGAATATCGGCCTCGTGACGAGCCGGTTTGATGGCGTCAATCCGGATGGACCGCCTGGCCCCGATCAACATCCTGGAATCTCGCCCTCGCGATCAGCCGGTTTGATTCGTCAGAGCCTAAGCTGGGAATAAATCCCCCAGCAACTGGCTCCTAACCAGAGAGACACGCTTGATGAGGAGGGCCACGACGATGCTGTATCGGTGGGCGGCAGATGGGGTAGCGGCGCTGCACGTTGCTTGGGTGCTGGTCGTACTCGTCGGGCTGATCCTGTTTCTGATTGGTGGCTTGCGTGGCTGGCAGTGGGTGCGTTCCCCCTGGGTGCGCGGTGTGCATTTGGCCATGATTCTCTTGGTGATCGCGCGGGCGTTGCTGTGGTCCAACGAGTGCCCGCTGACCACCTGGGAACGGATCTTACGCCAATGGGGCGGACAAGAAGATTTTGAAGGTTCGCCCCTCGGCTGGTTTCTGCATCAGATTATCCATCCGCCGCTGCCTATCGAGGTCTTCCCCATCATCTATGTGTTGTTTGGCTGCCTAGTCGTTGCAACGCTATGGCTGGTGCCGATCCGTTGGCCAACTTCGACGAGGGTGGCCCAATCGCAGAGTTGAGCGGGTCGCTCTGCTCTCGGAGTTCGTCGGGCGGTACACTGGCACAGGAGATTTTTCTCGCTGAGGGTGCTGCATCGTGCCGCTCTTTCTCTTTCCCCTGGCCTTTATCGGCTTGGTCGGGGTACCGGCTCTGATTGCGATTTACTTGTTTCGCAATCGCTTTCGTCGCCAGCCGGTGTCTAGCCTGATGCTGTGGATCGACGCCCGCGAATCGCGTGAGGGGGGCGTACGGCTACGCACCTTGCAAACACCGTTGCTTTTCCTGCTGGAATTGCTCGTCATCCTCGCTCTGGTCCTGGGGGCGGCCGATCCTTACCTCCGCGTAGCCGCTACAGCCCGGCCATTGGTCGTGGTTTTGGACGACAGCTACTCCATGCAGGCCGGGGGCGACTCCTCGCCTCAACGCCGGGCCGAAGAAGCCTTACGCGAACTGCTAACCCAGCGACCGCCTTTTAGCGTCCGCTTTGTCCTGGCTGGCGAACGGCCTCAAGTGTTGGGCGAGGCAGTGCGGTCAGCCCCTGAGGCCCTGGGGCAACTGAGCCGCTGGCACCCGTTCGCCTCCGAGGCGCGACTGGAACCGGCCTTGAGCCTGGCTGGCGAACTGGGGGGCGAGTCGGCTCTGTTGCTCCTGCTAACGGATCATCCCCCGCCCAAGAATCGCATCCCGCAGCGCGGTCGGGTTCAATGGTGGTCGTTCGGCCGACCACGCGACAATGTGGCCATCACTGCAGCTGCCCGTTCGCTCTCCGGCGAATTGGACCGCTGTTTGATCGAGGTGTCAAACTTCGGCCGCGATGCCGTCTCTCGCTCGGTGCAACTGATACAAGCCGACACCGAACAATCACTGCAACGCCTGCCGCTGCAGCTGGAACCCGGCGAGGTGCGGCGGCTGACGCTCACGCTACCAGCTGAGACGGGCCACCTAAAAGCATCGATGGAAGTCGACGAACTGCCTCTGGACGACGCGATCGACCTGTTGCCGGTGACCCCGCGTCCGGTGCGTGTCCGCGTGCAGATCCGAAACAACCGTTTGAACGATCTGGTACGTCGTGCCCTGGAAGCGACCCGCGTTGCCCGCATAGTCACCGACCATCCCCAGCTGCTGTTGACCGATCAGGCCGACGAACCCGAAGTGGCCGAGACTACCTGGGTGATG
This sequence comes from Gemmataceae bacterium, assembly GCA_046719305.1. Taxonomy (GTDB): domain Bacteria; phylum Planctomycetota; class Planctomycetia; order Gemmatales; family Gemmataceae; genus RGDT01. The sequence goes on from JBDNDE010000306.1 coordinate 4,437, forward strand.
CAGTTCCGCACAGCAGACAAAGGCGACCCACAGGCATTTGCTGGGCCGTTTGTCCTGGATCGCACCCATCCGTTGCTGGAGGGGGTCAGCCTGCAAAGCGCTATCTGGGGCTTGGACAAGGACAACACCGAACTACCCGGCACCCCGATTCTACTGGCGGGCAACACGCCTTTGCTGACGGCTCAGCAGCGCTTGAGCAGTGGCGGCATCGTGCGACATCATCTCCGAGTGCGGTTTCGCCCCGATTTGTCCACGGTGCCTTCTACGCCCGATTGGCCCATCCTGATCACTAACCTAGTGCTGTGGCGTTCAACGGCTTCGCCCGGGGTGATGCGGCCCAATCTGCGTCTGGGCGAGACGGCGAGCGTGAATCTGTCGGGCTTTCGTGACACGGTAGCCCTGGAGGTGCCCTCGACGAAGTTCCCTCTGGGCCAATCTCGCTCTTTGCAGGTCAAGGGATCTGTGGTCAGCTTTCCGGTGGATCGGCCGGGAATCTGGCAGCTGCGTGAGGAAGGTTCTAGCTGGTCTGTGGCCGTCAACGCCTGCAATGCTGAAGAATCGGACCTCCGCCAGGCCGAGTCGGGCCGCTGGGGTGACTGGCTCGACGAAACGACGCTGCGTCAGGAATATCGCGGCCTATCATGGCTGTTGCTCGTTGCTCTGCTTGCGCTGGGGTGTGTGCATCTGTATCTGATGAATCGCGGAGGTACTCGCTCATGATTCTGGCCACTCCCTTGTGGTTGCTCTTGGCGTTGCCCCTGGGGGGGGCCTTGTGGGTGTGGCGACCCGCCTCGCGCCTACTGTTGGTGCTGCGGACGCTGAGCATGCTGTTTGTTTTGCTAGCGCTGGCTGGCTTTGCCATGCTCTTGCCGTCGCGCCAAGGGGTGGTCGTGGTAGTGTGTGACCGCAGCGCCTCGATGCCGGATAAAAGCGATGACTTGCTTCGCCAAGCGATCAACCTCATCCGTGACAATATGTCCGGTGACGATGAGTTACGCCTCGTTACCTTTGGACGCGATGTCGTCCTGGAACCGCTGGAACGCGGCGTACCTTTCAATGG
>JBDNDE010000307.1:0-5457 GCA_046719305.1 Gemmataceae bacterium
GAAGTGCTAAGATAGGCAGGGGAAGCGAGTTAGGGAGAGGGCTGGCGAAGAGAGACGAGGCTTACCTAGCTTGACTGGTCTGCGGGAGGTGGTTATAATTTTACGAACACGCAATGGCACTCGGAGGAGTGAAAGGTTGCTTGCAGAGGGAATCAAGGCAAGCCAACGAACCTTTCACCGGCCCAGCGGGTTCAGTCAAACCTGGTTGGGGGGGTGCCAGCATCACCCGGATGAGGGCGAGGGCATTTCCGGTCCCCCGCTCTTTCCCCGGTTCCCCTGGCCAGGAGGAACGGGGCCCACGGATGGGTTCGGGTTATCCGGCTGGTCCCCGCATGTAGGCGACCCATGGCAAACGACCGGGTCTTGGCAGTCAAACAGGCCAACGACATCGTAGATGTCGTAGGATCCTACTTGACTTTGCGTCCGGCTGGTGCCACCTTCAAAGGGCTATGTCCCTTCCATGATGATTCCCGCCCCTCTTTAGATGTTGACCCGCGTCGCCAACGTTTCCGCTGTTGGTCGTGCGGCAAGTTCGGTGACGTTCTTAGCTTCGTTCAAGAATTTGAAAAGATCAGTTTTCGCGACGCCCTGGAACTTCTCGCTCGTCGGGCCCATATCGACCTCGGCCCAGCTTCCACGCAGCAACTCGGCCGCGCTCAACTGCTCGATGCCTTGCGTTGGGCCGCTAAACAGTATGCCGATTATCTTCTGGATGGGACCACGCCTGATGCCGAGGCTGCCCGCAACTATGTAGCTCAGCGGCAGCTACGCGGCGAGATCGTTCGCAAATGGGGCCTGGGCTATGCTCCCCTAGAGGGACGCTGGTTGCTGCAACGCGCCGAAGCCGACGGTGTCGACCTGGAGCACCTCCAAACCGTGGGCCTAGTGGCCCCTCGCAAGAAGGGCGACGGTTACTACGACCGTTTCCGTGATCGGCTGCTGTTCCCGATTCGTGACAGTCGTGGCCAGGTGGTCGGCTTTGGGGGGCGTCTTTTACCCAATTCGCCGTTAGCCGATCGGGTTCCGAAATATTATAATTCGTGTGATTCGCCGTTGTTCAATAAAAGTGAACAACTTTATGGGATTGATCAGGCTCGTGCCGCGGCCGAGAAGGTCGGCTACCTGGCGATCGTCGAGGGATATACCGATGTGTTGATGGCTCATCAACTCGGTATCCCGCAGGTGGTGGCTACGATGGGCACGGCGTTAAACGTCAAACACCTACAGCAGATTCGCCGCTTTGTGCCCCGGGTAGTGTTGGTCTACGATGCCGACGACGGCGGAGACAAGGGCGTCGATCGCGCGTTAGAACTGTTTGCCAGCCACGAGATGGAATTGGCGGTGGCGACGCTTCCTTCGGGGTTGGATCCATTTGACCTGTTAGTGCAACACGGCCCTGAGACGTTCCGCCGGACGCTGGAGGCGGCCACCGATGCTTTGGAGTTTAAACTAACACGTGTGACAGCGTGCGAGGATGCCAACACGATCGAAGGGCGTCGGCGGATCGTCGATGCCGTGCTGGGCATCCTCGCCCTGGCCGACCCGAGACCAGGTGAGGCCAGTGCTATAAAGATTCAACTGATGTTGGGAAGGATAGCACGGCGTTTGGGTTTGCAGGAGCGTACCGTGTGGTCGCGTCTGGAAGAACTACGTCGGGCACGCCATCAGGCGGCAGAAAAGGGCAACGGCTCGGCAGATAGAGCCTCTGCTGTTCGCTGTGCGCCGGCAGCTCCCGACGAACGTCAGTTGCTTGAGGTGTTGTTGGCTGACGCAAGGTTGGTGGCACGGGCCGCGGCCGAGGTCCAGGTGGAAGAGATCGCGCATCCGGGGTTGCGACGGTTGTTGGAAGGGTTGTATGCCTTGCAACGAGCCGGCCAATTGCCGACGTTGGATCGTCTTCGCGAGACGCTGGACAATCCCCCGCTGATTGCGAAAGCCTTTGAGTTGCAAGAAGTGGGGCTGGCCCATCCCAACCGGGAAGGCTGGCTCAGCGACTTGTTGGTTCATTTCCGAGAGAAACGACAACGCGCTGCTCGACGGGAACTGGCGGGGCGTTTGCAGGCGGTGCAAGACCCCCAGCAAGCCCTCGAGTTGCTGCGGCAGCTTCAACATCGGCCCGATGATCCAGGTTCGGCCCCAGACCACCTAAACGGTGTGCCGGTGGCCCGACCCTGACCGCGAGGGGGGAGACGAGAGATGGAAAAGCTCCAAGAGAGCCTCAAGGCGTTGCTCGAACTGGGCAAAGAAAAGGGATACCTGACTTATGGCCAGGTCAACGACTTTCTGCCCGATGAGGATGCTAGCCCGGACAAGATTGATCAGCTGATCTTGCTACTGGAGCAGGCCGACATCCAACTCATCGACGAATCGGAAGTCGAAGAGCAAGAACGCGAAGCACGCGGCGGGGCCGACGATGACGAGGCAATCGGCGAGTTGGATCTGTCGTTTTTGGATGAAGAGGATAGCCGACGCATCGACGATCCAGTGCGGATGTATCTGACGCAGATGGGAAATATCCCGCTGCTCAAACGTCAGGAAGAAATCGCCCTGGCCAAGAAAATCGAGGTCACGCGTAAACGCTTCCGTCGCAAAGTGCTGGAGTGCGATGGGGCGCTCAATGCCGTCGTTGAGACGCTTAAACGGGTGCATAGCGGCGAATTACCGTTCGATCGCACGGTGAAGGTGTCGCTGACGGAAAACCTGGAAAAAGATAAAATCATGGCCCGCATGCCTCACAACCTGCGGACCCTGGAACACCTGATGGAGCAAAACCAAGCCGACTTCGACCGCCTCACCGAATGCCGGGCCAGCGGCGACGAAGCGGAAAAGGATCGCCTGCGGCGGCAACTCCGCGCTCGGCGGCGCAAGTGCGTGACGCTGGTGGAGGAACTCTCGATTCGCACGCAGAAGATTCAGCCGCTGATGAAAAAGCTCGAACAGATCAGCGCTCGCATGGACGAACTGGAACACCAGATTGCAATGCTTCAGGGGCAGCGCGGCTGTCGTGAAGATCTCGCGATGGTGCAAAAGGAACTCTATGATTACATGATGCACACCCTGGAGGAGCCGGCCAGTCTGCGTAAGCGAGTCGAGATTATCCGTAAACGCTTCAACGAATATGAGCAAGCCAAGCGGGAACTCTCCGGTGGCAACCTACGGTTGGTGGTCAGCATTGCCAAGAAGTACCGCAACCGGGGCCTGTCGTTCTTGGACTTAATCCAAGAGGGGAACACCGGGCTGATGCGTGCCGTGGATAAGTATGAATATCGCCGAGGATACAAGTTCAGTACCTATGCGACATGGTGGATTCGTCAGGCGATCACCCGAGCCATTGCCGATCAGGCTCGTACGATCCGCATCCCGGTTCACATGATCGAAACCATGTCCAAGCTCCGCAACGTCAGCAAAAAATTGCTCCAGGTGCTCGGACGCGAGCCAACTGTCGAGGAAACCGCTAAAGAGGCCGGCCTGAGTGAGGAAGAAACCCGTCGCGTGTTGAAAATTAGTCGTCACCCCATTAGCCTCGACCGACCGGTCGGCGAAAGCGAAGACAGCTACTTCGGCGATTTCATCGAGGACGACAGCGTTGAATCGCCAGTGCAATCGGCCACCAACGAGATGCTTAAGGACAAGATCGACCAGGTGCTCAAGACGCTGACATATCGCGAGCGAGAGATCATCAAGCTACGCTATGGCCTGGGCGACGGTTACACCTACACCCTGGAGGAGGTGGGCCGCATCTTCAAGGTGACGCGGGAGCGGGTGCGGCAGATTGAGGCCAAAGCAGTCAAGAAGCTGCAACATCCGGTGCGTAGCCGACAACTGGAAGGATTCCTCGACGGATTGCTCAAGCGGGTTTAGGGTTAGCTGGCAAGCAAGGGGTTCGTTGCAACGCCTGGTGTTGCTACACAAGGGGAGAAGCTAGGGGGCGACAAGGGGTTCCAGACCCGTCGCGCGGACAGGGCGATGTCAACGCAACACACGACGCGAGCAGTTGCCTGGGCAACCTCTAAACAATGATCTCTCTACAGCGATCTCTATTACAACAGTCTCTATACAACAAGGAGGGTCGCCTTCTCTCCGATTGTTCTGGAGGCTCTTGCCATGATCCCCCTGGTCCGTTGCCTTCTGCTTACCGGGCTGCTCGGGCCGATGGCCCTGCTTGCCGCGGAACCGCTCGTGCTGGATGTCTGGCCCGAGGGAAAGCCGCCCGGGGTGAAAGAAATCCAAGGCGGCGAGAAGGTCGAACCGGATAAACCCGGTGCCCGGAAAGTGACCCGCCTAACCAACATCGACCGGCCCTCGATCCATGTGTTTCGTCCCGCCAAGGACAAAAACACCGGGGCCGCTGTCGTCGTTTGTCCAGGAGGCGGCTACTCGATTCTCGCTTGGGATCTAGAGGGGACCGAAGTCGCTCAATGGCTCACTCGCCTAGGAGTGACGGCCATCGTGCTGAAATATCGGGTGCCGCGGCCCAAGGGGTTGTCCAAGGGGGAACAGCCGCTGGGACCATTTCAGGATGTCCAGCGCGCCATACGCCTAGTCCGCTCCAAAGCCAAAGAGTGGGATATTGATCCCAATCGCCTGGGTGTTTTGGGCTTCAGTGCCGGGGGCCATCTGGCGGCCTCAGCGGCGGTGCGTCATGCTACCAAGAGCTATGAACCGATGGATGAAATCGACAAGCTTTCGGCGCGGCCCGATTTTGCCGTGCTGGTCTATCCGGCCTATCTGGTGACAGAGAAGCGGGATGCCCTGCGGCCGGAGTTCAAGCCCGATCGCAGCGCGCCGAAGTTTTTCTTTGCCCATGCCAGCGATGATCCGGTGCCAGCCGAGAATAGCGCCTTGATGTATTTGGCGTTGAAGGATGCCAACGTCAAAGGGGAGTTGCATCTGTTTGAAGTGGGCGGACACGGCTTCGGGTTACGGCCGTCGAAGGATCCGGTGAGTCAGTGGCCCGACCGTTGCGAAGCCTGGATGCGTCGCAACGGCTGGTTGGAGCAGAAGCCGATCAGTGAAAAATGAGGGGCCGACTCAGCAGCATCCCGTCGAGTTGCACGAGGCAAGCTCCAAAGGGGTGGTTTGCCCTGCCGGGATGCCGCACTTGTCTTTGGCGAGACAATCGGTGTGTTTGCCGCCCAAGATCAAGAGCAGGCCGGCAGGCGTGACTTCGATCGCTTGCAACGGATACTGCGAAACAACGGTGTCTTCATATTCCAGTTCGACGGGCAGCGGCTGACCCTGTAGCAGGGGAGCCGCCAGGCGCAGAATGCTCGCGAGCTTGCCGGCACTCAGCCGATGCTCGGTGTCGTCGGCCACCCAGATTTGTAAGGTACACGAGGCGAGGTGGCGTCGGGTACCGCCACAATCGATGAAATCTTTGCGGACATGTCCCACCTCGGTAACATGAAAATGTGGCGGGACGAACGAACCATCGGGCAAACGCAGATGTAGGGATGC
>JBDNDE010000308.1:0-5412 GCA_046719305.1 Gemmataceae bacterium
AACCAATAGACCGTCTTCGCCGGTGGTGCCGACATCGACCAATAGGGCATCGTAGGGCTGTTGGCGGAAGCGTTCCAGAGCACGGGCGGGGTCGGCGGCTAAGAAAACACGGTAGCCCAGATCCTTCATCTTGCTGCGCAACGCTTCCTGGAGTCGGGGGTTGCTTTCGGCAATGAAAACCGAGCGGCTGGCAGACGCCTCAGCAGCTTTGCCCGAAGTTGAACTGGCCCCAGCGACATCGCGTCGGGCGGCCTTAACGGCATCGACCAACTGCGAGGGGGTTTGATAGCGGCGTTTGGGGTCAAAAGCCATCAGCGTTTCGCACAGCGTGTAAACCGAGGGGGGAGCCTGCAGTTCGCCAGGCTTGAGAGATTGAGCCTCGAGGAAACGCCGGGGCAGCATACGAGCGTGGCGGTCCTTCGTCATCTCGAGGGGCGAGCGTCCCGTGAGACACTCAAAAAATACGCACCCCAAGAAATACAAATCGCTACGCACATCGCCGGCTTTCACCCCGGTGGCTTTTTCCAGACCGGCATAATCCACCGTGCGGTCGACTTGCTCCTCCTCGCGGCCTATCGAGGCGAACAGCTGCGCCAGGCCGAAGTCGGTGAGTTTGGCCTCGCCCTGGGTACTGACAAGGATGTTGGTCAGCTTGATGTCGCGATGGGTCACGCCGCGCGAATAAGCATAGGCCAAACCACTGGCGGCATCTTCAAGAATGCGTAGGGCTTCTTCGACTTTAAGGGTTTTTCGGATCGCAAGAATCTCGCGGAGATTGCCGCCTTCGACAAACTCCATCACCAGGTAATATTGTTTGGTTTGGGCATCCTGGTCGATAGCCAACACTTCAACAATGTTGGGATGCTTCAGCGTTAGTCCCACTTTGCCTTCGCGGATGAACAGGTCGATCCGTTGCTGATCCTCGCTCCACCGGCGTCGCAAAATTTTGATGGCCACCACTCGCCCGGTACGAGGATCGTCAGCACGGAAGACGCGACCAAACGAACCGGACGAAATTTTGTAGAGGATGCGATAGCCCCCTGCAAAATAGCCATCCAGGTCGCCCTTGAGCAGCTTGGAGGTTTGAAAATTGGTGAGCAGCGAACGACGTTCGAGGATACGGATCAGAATCGGCAGATCCGGGTTTTGCGAGTTGGCCTCCTCGCGAGCCTCGGCCATTGCTTCGGCAAACTGTGGTTGAGTGATGAGTCCGACTTTGACGGCAAGCAGACCGAAGTGAGTGCTATCGGTGACTTCCATGGAAATGGCTCAGGCAAGGACGCGGGGACCACTAATTTTCTACATTACCATAAGCGGGGGGCGAAACTCAACGACCCTTCGAGATTTGTTCACCGTGCTATCAGGGGAGTAATCGCTACCCCGAGGTCACAAGGATCGACAAGCTCGCTTACTGCCTTGGCAGCCTGCTTCGGCTCCACCTGGGGCGGGCCTCGTCGGTGGCTATGGCCGCACCACTGCCGGACCAGTTGCTTCGAGCGGTCGGGCGTAGCCGACCACGGGGATAGGTTTTTGCAGCCCAGCTATCCGAAATCGAGTTAATTGGTCGACCTGAGGAGGAAACAGAAGCTAGGGTTTTGAGTAATGAGCAGCACGAGTTGTAGTGGCACGAGTGGTTAGAGAAGAGGCAGCACGAGTTGTTAGATTAGAGAAGAGGCAGTTCGTGTGAACTGTCCAGCAAGGTGAATCATTTTCAAACCGACTGCCCGAGGTGGCAAATACGCCGACGAGGTCAACGACGCGTTGGAGATGATCCAGGCGACTGCGGCGAGTGGCCACGTCCAGGCGGAACTCAAGCTGTCTCGCGGCCGAAAAATCTGGAACAAGGTTGTCAAAATCATTAGCTAGGCCAGATCGACAAAGCTAAGGGCTAGGCACAGCAAGGGGTTGATCGCGATCAGAGCAACGCCGTTGTGTCGCGAATCGTAGGGATCTTTCCTGATGGCTGACACTGCCATTTTCTCCGACGGACAGACTGGTTAGAATCCTCCAGAAGATTGACCCCGGCCCGGAGACTTCCTCTATGCGGGTTGGCATCGGCCACGACACCCATCGTTTGGAGGCGGATCGACCGCTGATTTTAGGCGGCGTTCGTATCCCCCATCCGCGCGGCTTGGCTGGTCACTCGGATGCCGATATTGTGTTGCACGCCCTGACCGATGCGTTGTTGGGGGCCGCTGCTTTAGGGGATATTGGCGACCTATTTCCCGACACCGACCCGGCGTATCGCGATGCCGACTCGACGATTTTTGTGCGAGAGGCGTTGCAACGGGTGAATCGTGCCGGCTGGCATGTTATCAATGTCGATGTGATCATTCATGCCCAGGAGCCGAAGCTCGGCCCGGTCAAACAAACGATTCGCGCCAACCTGGCTCACTTGCTTGGGCTTCCGCTCGACGCTGTCAACGTCAAAGCAAAAACCGGTGAGAGGGTCGGCCACATCGGCCGTGGTGAAGCGTTGGCCTGCCAAGTTGTTACGTTGATCGACCGGCTCCCTTCGTGAAGGAATCCTGTACTATGGCCCTGCGTGTCTATAACACTCTCAGCCGCACCAAAGAGGAGTTCAAGCCCGTCACACCAGGCAAAGTGCGGATGTATGTTTGCGGGCCTACTGTTTATAAACCCAGCCACATCGGCCACATGGTCGGTCCGGTGATTTTTGACACGGTCAAGCGATATCTGAGCTATTTGGGTTTCGAGGTCACCTGGGTGGTGAACATCACGGATGTAGATGACAAGCTCATCAAGCGCGCTGCGGAGCTTGGTACCACGGTGAAGGAACTAGCTCAGCAGATGACCCAGGATTACCTCGACGCCTTGCGACAACTCAACGTCACTGGCATCGACCACATGCCCAAAGCCACCGAACATATCCAGGGCATGCTCGACATGATCGCCGGCCTGATTGACAAAGGCCATGCCTATGTGGCCGGTGGCGATGTCTATTTCGATATCACCAAGGACGCCGACTACGGTAAGTTATGCAACCGCGACCCGGAGCAACTGGAAGCCGGCGCACGCATCGAAGTCAGCGACAAGAAACGTAATCCAGGGGATTTTGCCTTGTGGAAGGCTGCCAAACCCGGCGAACCGGCTTGGGATAGCCCTTGGGGACCGGGCCGTCCCGGTTGGCATATCGAATGCTCCGCCATGAGCCGTTCGCTCTTAGGTAACACCATCGACATCCATGGCGGAGGCCTCGATTTACAGTTCCCCCATCACGAAAATGAACTCGCCCAATCGGAGTCCTTCACAGGCGTTCCCTTTGCCAACTACTGGATGCACAACGGTCTGTTGAAACTCAAGGGCATCGAGGGCAAAATGGCCGGCTCGGTCGGCAATGTGGTCAATGTGGTCGATCTACTGGCCCATCACGCCCCAGAGACGGTTCGGCTTTTGCTACTGAGTACCCATTATCGCAGCCCCATCGAGTATAGCGATGAGCGGCTCACCGAAGTTCGCCGCAGCTTAGAGAATTTCTATCGCCTATTTGAGCGTTACACTCGTGTGACCAAAAAGGATTTTTACTCCCTTCAAGCCCCACGACGTTTGACCACTTTTGAGGTGCCCACGGCAAATGAATTCCTCACCGAGGTCGCCCGGCTGCGTGCCGTCTTCCACGAAACCCTCGACGATGATTTCAACACGGGCGGAGCCGTCGGCGTCTTGTTCGAGTTACTCACCCTGCTCAACAAATTTGCCGATAGCCGCAAGCTCGAAGAACCGGGTGCCCCGGCCGAGGCAATCGCCCAATGGGAACGTGGCTTGGTCGTGCTCAAGGAGCTTGGCCAGGTGCTCGGCCTTTTCGAGGTTAAGCCCACCCGAGCCAGTGCGGCGGACAACCAGTTGCTCAATAGCCTGATGCAGCTTTTGATCGACCTGCGGCAAGAAGCCCGCGCGAGCAAGAATTTTGCGCTAGCCGATACCATTCGCCAGCGATTGGGGGAATTGAAAATCACCTTGGAGGACCGGCCGGGGGGCACTGGCTGGCGATTGGGTTAGAATCCGCAGAGTTTTTCTCAATACTTGATCAATACTTGAGGCGTGGAAATAATTTTACCCTTCTATCTATGGTCCCTCTGATGCTGTCAACAGGCTGAGCAGTGCTTCGGTGAGGGGCAACCCGCAGCGCGCCTCGAAGCCCAAGAACATCGGTGAAGGATTGGCCTCCAGAAAGACGTACTGGCCCTGAGGTGTCAGACGATAGTCGATTCCGGTCCAAATCAGATGGAGCGTCCGCGCAATCTGACGGGCTTGCTCGATTATCGGTTCGGGCAACTGGTGCGGTACAATCGTCGGGTTATCGGTGTCGCGAAAATCGACATTCCGCGATTGAACTTCGCACGCCAACACCCGTTGGCCAGCCACAAAAACACGAATGTTCGTACCGAAGATTTCCTCTTGTAACGTCACCGGCGCAATCGACAGATTTTTGAGATTGGCATCACTTAAATGCTGCATGGTTACACGCCTTGTATGCGCTCCTCCCTGAATAGGCTTGAAGATGCTTTGTGAGTAATCCCGCCCAAACCGGCGAATGGCGTCGGCCTCGTTGCCCAACACCGTCGCCGGGATCGGTACCCCTTGTGCGGCCACGGCTGCTAGTTGGACGGGCTTGGTCTGGTGCATCTGGAAGGCGGTCCAGCCGTTGACCCAGCGTAAGGGGGCATGGATCAGCCACGACTCGAACAAGCCGCGTGCATCGTTGTGTGCGATATACGATTGCTCGGGATCCGGCAAAGGCGGGGTTTCGACTCCGTTGTAGCAGCGCCAATAGACCGAACGCACCGCTCTGGGACCCAGTACGCGACCCGAAGGAAGACGCAAGGTCCACTCGCCGTTTGCCGGATTAAAACTCATCTGCATTTGCGTAGGAAACCACCGGCTATCGAGCAATTCGGCGTCGTAGCCTCGTTCCTGTAATAGATGTAAGGTAACACGCGTGTGTTCATCCTCGTGACCACCAAGCACAAGGATTGTTCGGCTCACTTGTTAAGTACCTCGTCCAGGTTTAACACCGTGCTGACGACAAGCGACCAGGCGGCCAACTCCTCCTGGGCTAAAGCGGTGTTCGGTTTGGTTTCGCCAAGGCCCACCAATTTGCGGGCGGCTTCGGGGTGTCGGCGATACTCGGCCCGCAGTTTCTCAAGGAGCGATTGCAACTCGGCCAATTCGCGAGGGGTGGGAATCCGACTTGTGGCCTGTCGAAAGAGACTGAGACTTCGGAGACGGGCCAGGTCGTTTCCTTGGGCCTGGAGAAGTTGCTGTGCCCGCACACGAGCGGCTTCGAGATATTGCGAATCATTTAGGAGTAAAAGCGCCTGCATGGGTATGTTGGTCCGTTGCCCCCGGGCTAATACCCCTAGCTGTCCCGTGGAGTTGCGGCCGTACAGA
>JBDNDE010000309.1:0-5379 GCA_046719305.1 Gemmataceae bacterium
GGTGGCAGGCGGCCACATCTCCAAGCGAGTGCTGCCTGAGGTGCATCGACCAGGGATCGCCACGGTGATGCCCAGCGAGAAGGGGCCAGTCGTCCTGATTGATGTCGGGGCCAACACTGAGGCCAAGCCCGAGCACCTGCTGCAGTATGGCATCATGGGCGCGGTCTATGCCAAGCATATCCTTAACATCCCCGAACCGCTCATTGGCCTGATGAATGTCGGCGAAGAGGAAGGCAAAGGGAACCCAGTCACCAAGGAAGCCCACGCTCTGCTATCGGCTTTGGGGCCGCGTTTCAAAGGCAACGTCGAAGGCCGGGATGTCCAGCAAGGGGTAGTTTCCGTAGTGGTCTGCGACGGCTTTGTCGGCAACATCCTGCTGAAATACTCAGAAGGGGTTTCGGCCTATCTCATCAAAGCGATCCAGACCGAGTTGTTGCCGTTGCTGACGACCGATAAGGAATCGGTACTTGGGGCCTGGAAACAGCTGATGATGCGTTACGACTATGCCACCTACGGTGGTGCCCCCTTGCTGGGAATCGACGGCGCGTGCATCATTTGCCACGGCAGCAGTCGGGAGCGGGCCATTAAGAATGCTCTAGGCGTCGCTGCCCAGTTTGCCCGGACCCATCTCAATGAGGTCATCGTTCAGGAGTTGCGGGCGACAACGCCCAAAGCCTGAGCGGCCGATGCTGTAGTTGCTGGCCATCCGAGCATCCGGCTGCGAGGAGGATTGTTGCCATGAACAACACTCCATGACGTGATGCGAGATGATTTCTCTAGGAGTCGCTCTGCCCGCCGCGAGGTCGAACATGGCTAAAGTTGCCTTCCTCTTCCCTGGTCAGGGCGCACAGACGGTTGGCATGGCCGGTGAACTGTGTGCCCAACTCCCCGCCGCTCGGGCACTGTTCGATCGCGCAGCGGCTGTCCTGGGCTATGATCTGCTCGATGTCTGCCTGCACGGCCCCAAGGAACGCCTCGACTCTACGGTGGTCAGTCAGCCCGCCATCTATGTGGCTAGCCTGGCCGCTCTGGAGAAGCTCAAGCAGGAGGAGGCCGCGGCCGTCGAGACCTGCGTAGCCACGGCGGGATTGAGCTTGGGAGAGTATACCGCGTTGACCTTCGCTGGCACCTTTGGCTTCGAGGAGGGTCTGAGGCTCGTTCAGAAACGCGGTGAGGCGATGCAACAAGCAGCTGATGCCCGCCCCAGTACGATGATCAGCATTCTGTTATTGGATGTCGATCAAGTACAGTTGCTATGTGAGGAAGTCAGCGCGTCTCGCTTGGGTCTGGTCCGCATCGCCAACTACCTGTGCCCAGGCAACTTGGTGATCTCCGGCGATCTGGCTGCTTGCGAAGAAGTCGAACGCCGTGCGACTGCTGCAGGGGCCAAAACGGTGCGTTTGGCCGTCGCTGGGGCTTTTCACACCCCGATCATGCAAAGCGCCGTCGATCAATTGTTAGAGGCGCTGTTCCAGGTACCGTTACAGCCCCCGCGGGTAGCCGTGTATGCGAATGTCACGGCCGCGCCTTACTCCGGGCCTCAAGAAATCCAAGCGACCTTAGCCCGCCAAGTGGTTGAGCCGGTCCGTTGGGAAGCGTCGATACGTGCGATGCTCGAAGCGGGGATCGAACGGTTTTACGAGATTGGTCCCGGTCGCGTCCTAGCCGGGTTACTCAAACGCATCCACCGAAAAGCGGAGTGTGTCAACGTGTCGGTCTAACCCTGTTCGTCGCGGGAGAGAGTTCATAGCAATCTTCCTATCTTACCTCAGAGGCCGACAACGCTCTTGTCTGCCTGGTCCCTCCTGTGGTATGAACCAACCTGTTTTGGGTACACCCCGGCCGCGAGGAGTGGACGCGACGCCGAGATTCCCTGTGGAGGTTTCCATCGTGCCTTCCGTTGAAGAGCGTGTGATCAATATCATTTGTGAAAATCTGGGCGTGAACAAAGAACACGTCAAACGAGAAACCACTTTCATCGAGGACATGGGGGCCGATTCCCTCGACGTCGTCGAACTCATCATGGAGTTTGAGGAAGAGTTTGAAATCCAAATCCCGGATGATCAGGCCGAAAAAATCCGCACGGTCGGCCAAGCCATCGACTACATCGAACGGGAGCAGGCAAGAAAATGACTCGACGCGTCGTCATCACCGGCATGGGCACCGTCAACCCACTGGCCAACGATGTCCCCGGTTTTTGGAAGGGGCTTCTGGCTGGTCAGAGCGGCATCGGCCTGATAGAGCAGATAGACACCACCCCGTTCAAGGTGAAATTCGGTGGCGAAGTCAAGAACTTCCACCCCGAACAGTTGCTCGATTCCAAAGCCGCACGCCGACTCGACCGTTTTGCTCAGTTTGCCCTGGTGGCGAGCCTTCAGGCGGTCCGCGATTCCGGCCTAGACTTCGACAAGGAAGACCGCTTCCGTTGTGGAGTCATCTTTGGCTCAGGCATCGGTGGACTCAACGAATTTGAAGATCAGCATGCTAAGTTCCTCCAGGGCGGCCCCAGTCGTATCAGTCCCTTTGTCGTCCCCAAAATGATCGTCAACGCTGCCAGCGGCAACATCAGCATCCACTTTGGCCTGTGCGGCCCCAATACGGCCGTTGCCACCGCTTGTTCGTCGGCGGCGCACGCCATCGGCGATGCTATGCGGGCCATCCAGTACGATCATGCTGATGTCATGCTTACTGGCGGATCCGAGTCGGCCATCACCAACATGGGACTAGGCGGGTTCATTCAGGCTCGTGCGTTATCCAGCCGAAACGATGCTCCCCAGAAGGCCAGTCGACCTTTCGATAAGGACCGCGATGGCTTTGTCCTCTCCGAGGGAGCCGGCGTTTTCGTTCTGGAAGAACTCGAACACGCACGCCGTCGCGGAGCCACCATCTATGCCGAACTGCTCGGTGTGGGGAACACGGCCGATGCCCACAATATCACTGCACCGCACCCTTGTGGAGCAGGAGCTGCTGCCGCCATGCGTGCCGCCTTGCGAGACGCCAAGCTCAACCCGGCCGACATCGACTACATCAACGCCCACGGTACCAGCACCGACCTGGGTGACGTGGCCGAAACCAAGGCGATCAAAGAAGTCTTCGGCCCCGATCATAGCAAACACCTACCCATCAGCAGCACCAAGAGCATGACCGGCCATTTGCTGGGGGCTTCCGGGGCGGTCGAATTAATCGCCTGTGTGCTTTCCATTCGCGAAGGAGTCATCCACCCGACTATCAATTATGAGACGCCCGATCCGGAGTGTGATTTGGACTATGTTCCCAACCAACCGCGTCAAGTCAAAGTGCGTCGGGCCATGTCCAATAGCTTCGGTTTTGGCGGTCATAACTGTTCTCTCGTGGTAGGAGCCTTCACGGAATGAAGATTGATTGGATGTATCATCGTCGTGGCTGAAACAGCTGCCTCAAAGCGCGAGAGTTTCTCGACGCCGCACAGGTGGGCGAAGCCCTCGAAACGGTCGATGCCACCAAGGTGAAAATAGGGCGCGACGAAGCGCTGCGCCTGGCCCGTAGCACCCAAAAGGTGGTAGCAGGCCGAGGCAAAAAAGTTGTAACACTGCAGGTCGCGCAGGCCAGCGACGATGAATTGCTAGCGGTTCTGCTCGGGCCGACCGGCAACCTCAAAGCCCCCACCCTCCGCATCGGCCAAACACTGCTGGTCGGCTTCGCCGAGTTGGCCTATGCTGATCTGTTTGCTCCCAAGCCCACTTCGTAAATTCGGAGAGGGTGTTTTAGACGTTGTTCTCCAAGACCGACACCGACCCGCCCTACCGGGTCGGTATCGGTCTTAACGTCCATACTCTTGTGCCTGCTGCCTCTTCCCATCGCAGTTTGGATCCGTTACACTTCTACAATCCTCCCTGGAGTCTCTCCTATGTTCCCTCCTCTTTCACGCCGAGACTGGTTACGCATCGGTGGACTAAGCGCCTTGGGTCTCAACAGCCTCAACGCCATACGCGGCGAACGAGATGCCGCCTCGTTCGGTAAGGCCAAGTCGTGCATTGTCTTGTTCCTCATGGGCGGTCCTGCCCAGCATGAAACCTTCGATCCGAAGCCCGACGCCGTTGTCGAGGTCCGCGGCGAGGGCCAAGCGATCGCCACCAATGTCCCCGGTATCCGTCTCGGGCATCAGTTACCGCGTGTGGCCCGGCACGCTGACAAGCTATGCCTCCTGCGGGCCGTCTCGACCAACGACAATGCCCATTCGTCCAGTGGATATTGGATGCTGACCGGCCAGCCCCACCAGCCGAGGAACAGCGAAAACAGCAAACCCGGTGCCCCCAACGATTGGCCCAGCACGGCGGCGATCGTTCGACGCCTTCGCAACGGACGGAATGGCCTACCCACCTCAATCACTTTGCCGGAACAGATCTGGAATGATGGTAACCTTACATGGCCCGGTCAAGATGGTGGCTTTCTGGGCCGCACTGCCGACCCCTGGTTGATCCCTTGCGACCCCTCCCAGGCGGGCTTCACGATCGGCGGGTTGACCTTGCCCTCAGAGGTCTCCCCGCTGCGCCTGGAGGGCCGGTTGCACCTGCTGCAACGTGTGGCTCGCAAGGTCGAGGCAGCTGGCTTCGCCCACCAATACCGCCAGGCAATCGAGCTCGTCCACGGCAAGGGACGCGAGGCCTTCCGCCTGGAGCGCGAGCCGGCCAAGCTGCGGGAGCGTTATGGCATGAATCGCTGGGGGCAGAGCGTGTTGCTGGCGCGTCGCTTGATCGAGGCGGGCGTCTCGCTGGTCCAGGTGAACTGGACTCGTGCAGCAGGCGAGATGAGCGGCAGCCCTGCTTGGGATACCCACGCCAAGCATTTCCTCAACCTCCAACGCCTGATGCCTCGTTTCGATGCCGGCTTCTCCGCTCTCTTAGAAGACCTTGAAGCTCGCGGCCTGCTGGATTCCACTCTCGTGGTCGTCATGGGCGAATTCGGCCGTACTCCGCGACTTAATTCCAACGCCGGCCGCGATCACTGGGGAGCGGTCTTTAGCGTGGCCTTGGCTGGGGGCGGCATCCGGGGGGGTCAGATTTATGGTGCCAGCGACAAGATCGGTGCCTATCCACGCGATGGTCGGGTTCTGCCGCAGGATTTGCAGGCGACGATTTTCCACTGCCTGGGTCACCGCAGCGATACTGAGATGCACGACAGTCAAAACCGTCCGTTGGCTATCACCCGCGGTCAGGTAATTCGGCAGATTTTCGGCTAGGCGAGCAACCTCGCAACTCGGCGGATCGTGTCAGCTAAGCGAGCAAACGGGGGGGATCCGTGGCCTACTTTCCCACGACTAGGGATCCGCGGCCCCTTTCACCCGGAGCGTGGCCGTGGTACAAAAGAAATAAACGCTCTTGCGCGAGCGCGCTCGAACGC
>JBDNDE010000031.1:0-21550 GCA_046719305.1 Gemmataceae bacterium
GGGACGACGGGGACCTGGAACACCGCTCTTCCAGTTCCGGCTGGGCAGCACATCGTTGTCGGTATCCTGCAGGTCCAGGACCAGATTACCGGGCAGATTCGGAATACTTGCACAGACTACGACATGGGATTTGTGACAGTCCCGTGATGAGATGGATTTCAGACTGTCTAATAGGAGGTTCTCAACATGCTCTTGCGATCACTCGTACTCTGTTTTTTGATCGTCGTGTCCTCAGGCGCCGCGAATCCCATCATTCAGCTTCAGAGTTCGACCAGCCCGATAAAGGGGGACAATACAGTCCAAGGGGGTCTACTCGATCCCAGGGCATGATTTCGGCAAAATACAGGTTCGCTACCACCAGCAAGTCCTGAACAACGCAGGGCAGCCTATTCTGAATGCCTTTCGGCAGGTTTTGGAGCGCGATCTTACGGCTGCAGAAATCAACCAGATGGCGATGAGCTACGACTGTACGGATGCGCTGGACTCCAAGAAGCGATTCAGAGTGGCGACCGTTCTCCATGCTACAAACAAACTGACCAAAGCCACGGTCAGAGCCGGATCGAACGACAAAATCGTTCTCGTGAAGTGATCGTTTCCCACTCAGGTCACGGTAGTCGCCCCGCTCTTCTTCGTTGGGAGGTTCGCTATGTTTTTGGTCCCCTTGCGGCGTGCGTTCACTCTCGTGGAACTCCTCGTTGTGATCGCGATCATTGCGGTGCTCATTGGACTGCTCCTTCCTGCCATTCAAAAGGTTCGGGAAGCCGCTGCACGGATGCGTTCTTCGAATAATCTCAAACAATTGGCCCTGGCCACACACGGGTTCGTTGATTCACACGAAGGTCAGTTTCCCGATAGTCGAGGACGACCCGGAACGCCCAATCACGATGAGTCCCCAATGGTGGCGTTGATGGCCTACATCGAGCAGGGCAACGCCTACCGAGAATTCAAAGCAGGCCGGCTTCGCGCTGTAGACCTTCGAATTAGTGTGTATGAAGAACCATCCGATCCTACGCTTCCTTCAAAACACTGGGGATTAACCTCCTACGCATTCAACGGCTGGTTATTCGAGCGTTCCATGCGCTTCCCGGCCTCCATCACCGACGGCACCTCGCAAACGATCTTGTTCGCCGGTCACTACGCCGCAGGCTGCCGAGATGACCTCCAACAGAATGGTTGGCCACCGGCGACGTATATGTACAGCATCTTTGCCTATCGGGTCGCCACAGGTCTGCGAACCGCATCCTTTGCAGAGGCCAGTGATGTGGGAAGCAGTAAAGAGGATTATCGAATAAGTGAAACTAAATTTCAGGTTCGCCCTCGGGTGCCAGATCTAAACAATCCCCAGCCAGACGACTGTTACTCCGGGTTGCCGCACACCCCTTACTCCGCTGGAATGCTCGTGGCCCTTGCAGATGGAAGCGTGCGTATGGTAAGTGCAGGCGTGAGCAATCGAACCTTCTGGAACGCCGTCATGCCCGCGGATGGCAATTCGCTCGGTTCCGATTGGTAACCGTTGAGTTGTCGCCCATGGTCGAACTGGGCGGGCTGACTCTCGTTCTTGTGGAAATCATCCCGCCCCGGCACCTCCTCTATCCCGATTCTTCACCGCGCGGTACAGTGAGGCCGACGCGGTGAACCCCTCGTCTTTTCTTTCTGTCGACGTTCTCGGGACGCCTTTCGTAGCGGCGGCCCGCAACGTGACTTTCTGGAGCCTTTGCTCATGCTGACGCTTAAATTGCCCGATGGCTCGACCCGTCAGGTTCCGCCCGGCACCAAACCCCGCGAAGTGGCTGAGTCGATTGGTAAGCGACTGGCCCAGGCGGCGGTGGCGGCTCGGGTGGATGGCGAAATCATCGACTTGGAACGCGAACTGCCCGGCGATCGGTCCGAACTGCCCTTCGCCATCCTCACCGACAAAGACCGCGACGCCCTGGACGTGTTGCGCCACTCCACCGCCCACATCATGGCCCGGGCCGTGCTGCGCTTGTTTCCGGGGGCCAAGCTCGCCTTCGGCCCGACAACCGAGAACGGATTCTATTACGATATTGATGTCGATCCGCCCATCCGTGAGGAGGATTTCCCACGCATCGAGGCCGAGATGAAAAAAATCATCGAGGCTGCTGAGCCGTTCGAGCGCTTCGAGCGTTCGAGCGACGAGGCAGCCAGCCTGTGCGCCGACCTAGATCAGTCGTACAAGGTCGAACACATCGCCGATCTGGGCCATCCCGCGGTCAGCTTCTACCGCCAGGGCGAATTCATCGATTTGTGCCGTGGCCCGCATATCCCCCACGCCGGCAAGGTCGGTGCGTTCAAGCTGCTCTCCATCGCCGGGGCCTACTGGAAGGGCGATACCTCACGCAAACAACTGCAGCGGCTCTATGGCACCGCCTTTTTCACTCAGAAGGAGTTGGACGCCTACCTGACCCAAGTCGAGGAGGCCAAAAAACGCGACCATCGCGTCTTGGGTAAGCAACTCCAACTGTTCACCATTAGCCCGATGGCCGGTAGCGGGTTGATCCTCTGGCTACCCAAAGGGGCAACCGTGCGCGGTCTGCTGGAAACCTTTATCAAGGACGAACTGATCAAACGCGGCTATCAGCCGGTCTACACGCCCCACATCGGCAAGCTGGAGATGTACCGCACTAGTGGCCATTTCCCGTACTATCGCGACGCCCAGTTTCCGCCGATGTATTTCAACGGCATCGCCGGCATGCTCGATCTAGCGCAGTATCGTTTGGCGGCCGGCCATCTCGATTCGGCTAAGGAAAAACGCTTCGAGGAATTGCTGGATTTGGCTGGGTATGCTGCCCCGGCATATCGCAACGCCAAGAGCGACACAGAGCGCTTAGATGCCATCCATCAATCGGTGACCCGACTCCTGGAGGGCATGGGGCTGAGGATACCGGCCTATGAGGCAGCCGCGACTCACGAGGAGCGGGCCAAAGCGCTGTGGGCCTGGCTGGAGACGCAAGAGGGTTACCTGCTCAAGCCGATGAACTGTCCGCATCATATCCAGATCTACAAGGCCGTCCCGCGCAGTTATCGCGATCTGCCGGTCCGACTTGCCGAGTTCGGAACCGTCTACCGCTTCGAACAGACCGGCGAACTCAACGGCATGACCCGAGTACGCGGCTTCACCCAGGACGACGCGCACCTGTTCGTCACCCCCGAGCAAGTCGAGGCCGAGATGCACGGCAACATCGACCTAGTGCTGCTGGTGTTGCAATCGCTAGGCCTGAGCGACTACAAAGTCCGCGTCAGCCTCCGGGACCCCGCTAGTGACAAGTACGTCGGCGACCCGGCCAACTGGGAGCGGGCCGAGGCCATCCTCAAACAATTGGTCCAAGACCGCCGTCTCAACTACTCCCTGGAGCCGGGCGAGGCTGCCTTCTATGGTCCCAAGATCGACTTCGTTGTCCGCGACTGCATCGGCCGCGAATGGCAACTGGGCACGGTGCAACTGGACTACAACCTACCCGAGCGTTTCGGCCTGGAATACGTCGGACCCGACAACAAGCCGCATCGCCCGGTGATGATCCACCGCGCACCGTTCGGTTCGATGGAGCGCTTTATGGGCATTCTCATCGAGCATTTCGCCGGCGCGTTTCCGCTTTGGCTGGCCCCCGAGCAAGCCCGAGTTATGGCCATCACGGATAAATCGTTGGACTACGCCCACAAACTCGAAGAGACGCTCCGGGCCGAGGGCTTCCGCGTCAGCGGCGACTATCGCCCCGAGAAAGTAAACGGCAAGATCCGCGAAGCACAGTTGGAGAAGATCCCTTATATGCTGGTCGTCGGCGAAAAGGAAGCGGCCGCTGGTACCGTGGCGGTGCGTGACCGCATCGAGGGCGACCTGGGAGCGATGCCCGTGGGCGAATTGCTTGCCAAGCTGCACGCAGAGGTGCGTGAAAAACGCATCCGGCAGGTGAATACAGCGAGCGTGAACTTCAGCGACAGCGGCCAGAAGTTTGGGGAATAGTGAGGCGAGCCGCCGGCTTCCACCGGCGGTTTCTTGTCGAGAGAAAGGGAGTACCGAGGCGAGCCGCCTGCCGATTGTGGGGTAATTGTTGATGAAGAATCACGGTAGGCTGGCGTGGTCCGCTTGTCTGCATCGAAGAATCCACTAGAGTGAAACAGAACTTAGGTTCGTGAATGATGCGGCCTCGGCGGAGTGCTACGATGCGCAGTTTTTTCGCTATGCTGATCCTGGCTGGGGTTGCCTCGGCTTGCTCGGTGCCGGTGTTCCGCTATGCTCTGGAACGCTGGCCTGTCTCCACCTACACCGCTTTGGTGATCTATGATCAGCCGCTGCCTGTCGAACAGCAGCAGCGCCTAGATGACTTAGCCCGCCAGGGCAACTTGAAAATCGTCGCCGTCCACAAAGACCACCTCACCCCCGAGCAAGCCGACATCTGGGACGAGCGGCCCTTGCCGTTTGTCAGCATCCGCTACCCCGATAGCGAAGCGACCAGCTATGCGGCGTGGTCGGGGAAGCTGGACGATCTACCCAAGCAACTCATCGACTCACCGGCGCGTCGGCAACTGGTGCGTTGGCTGGCTGAGGGGGTTTCGGTGGTGTGGATCGTCGTGGAGGGTGATGAAGCGACCGACAAGCTTTTGCGCCACGAATTAGCTCGGTTTCAAAAGGCGTTCAAACTTCCCGAAGTCGAGCCGGTCGATCTGCGTACCGCCTTGCCCTTGGAATTACGCTTCGAGATTTTATCGCTGAAACGCGACAGCGACGAGGCGCTATTCGTAGAGCAACTCGTGAATATCACACCGGAACTCCGCGAGGCCAAGGGGCCAATCGTCTTTCCTGTGCTAGGCCGGGGTCGGGTTCTGTGGGGCATTTTCGGCGAGGGACTCAATGCTAATGAAATATCGACATCGGCCAATTATGCTTGTGGGGCTTGCTCGTGTCAGGTGAAAGAAGCCAACCCCGGCGTGGACTTGCTGTTGCCTGCGGATTGGCCGACGCTTTTGAAAGTCGAGGATCAACCGAAGCCGCCCGCGATGCCGCAACCAGTTATCCCTCCGGGACTGCAAGACGAACCGAACAAACAAGGCCCACTCGCGGAAGTCACAACTACGTCGTTCAATCCTGCCTGGATCTGGCAGGGCACCGCCGTACTGGCGGTGTTGCTGCTCATCATCGGCCTAGTCCTGGGCCGTCGCTCCCCGCCGACCAACTAAACCCGTGTAATGCGCGTAGATTGTGTGAAAAATACGCTGCGCACTTGTAACGGACGGCTGTAGCAGTCAGGATAACGCTATCTCATTCAAAGCGGAGGTAGCTGTTATGCGACGTGTGCTACTCGGAATGGTTTCCGTGGCTGTCGTTGGTCTGGGGTTGTGGCTGGTTCGTCCCGTCAGCAGCGCTCCCGACCCGGTTTTCCCGGAAAACTCTGGCTTTGTCGTGCATCCCTATTTGCAGATGGCCACCGCCGATTCGATCACTGTGTGCTGGGAGACCGAAAAGCCCGGCACCTCAATCGTACGCTATGGAGTGGGCAAGCCGACCCTGAGCGTATCCAGCGACAAGAACGACACCTTCCACGAGATCACAATCACTGGCCTGAAGCCTGAGCCGTATGTCTATGAAGTGGAAACGACCACTGCCGAGGGCAAAGTGACTAGTCCGTTGCTATCGTTTCAGCCGGCTGTCGGCCCTGACGATCCCTACAGTTTCGTTTTGATCGGCGACACGCAGCGCAACCCGAAGGTAACGGCTCGGTTGGCGGCGGTAGCGTTTGCTCGGCGACCTAACTTTGTGGTGCATCTGGGCGATGTCGTGGATGATGGCCGCAGCAAGGATCAATGGGTCCATGATCTGCTAGGGCCGTGCAAAGACCTCATTGCCCGAGTGCCGATCTACCCGTGCATAGGGAACCACGAGAAGAACCATCCGTTCTACTACAAGTATTTCTCCCTACCGAAGCCAGAGTATTACTACTCGTTCACCTATGGGAACGCGGAATTTTTCTCGATCGACACCAATAAGAAGGTGGGACCGGGCAGCGAGCAGTACAAATGGCTCGACGAGGCGCTAAGCAAATCCAAGGCCAAATGGAAGTTTGTCTATCATCATCATCCAGTGTACACTTCGGACGACGATGATTACGGCAATACCTGGAAGGGGATCGCCTCATACCAGGGCGACAAGAACGCTCGACAACTCGCCGCCTTGTATGACAAGCACAAGGTGGATCTTGTGTTCACCGGGCACGTTCACTTTTATGAGCGTTCGCATCCGATTCGCGAAGGCAAAGTCAGCCCGCGCGAGGGGACCGTCTACCTGATCAGCGGCGGCGGTGGCGGCAAACTGGAAAACTTTGCCCCCGTGCCGCCGGCGTTCAAGGCCCAGTGCCGCAGTGTGTATCACATCTGCTACGTTACGGTGCTAGACAACAAATTCTCGCTGCGGGCCTTTGATGAACATGGCGCGCTGTTCGACGTATTCGAAATCGAGAAAAAGTAGCCCGCAGGCACCGAATCGCACTGAGCAACCGCTCGGCTCTGCGTTCGGTGCGGCCAGACAATCTCGATCACTTGAGTTGGCCGCCAGGCAACTCGCTCAGGTTGGCAAACAGATAAGCCAGCGACCGCATCAGCGCTTTGAAGTCCCCCTCGTGCAGGCTCTCGTTGGGCGCGTGGGCGTTGCTCTGGGGATCCTCGATGCCCAGCAGCAACGCTGGTGCCCCGCCAAATAGTTCGGCCAACGGCCCCACAAAGCCGATGGTTCCACCGCAACCGATCATGGCCGGTTTGGTGCCGTAGCCTTGCTGGAGCGAGCGGAGGGCGGCCTCGAAAGCAGGACCAGTTGGGTTAGTCATCCACCAATCGACACATCCTGTTTGTTTGACCTCGACCTGGACGCCCCAAGGTGGATCCTTGGTCAACACCGCCTTGAGCTGCTCGAATACCTCGGCCGGCTTCTGATCCGGCACGATACGGCTGCTGAGGATCGCGCGAGCGCGAGGCAACACTTGGTTGCTAACGGAAGCGAACGAGGATGCCTCTTGAGCGATGACAGTGAGCGACGGCTGCCGCCAGGTCTGCTCGTACACATGCAGTCCCTGTTCGGTGGCAAAGCTCACCCCATCGAGTACTCCCAGATCGTGACGCCATTTTGCCTCATCAAAGGGAAGTGCCTTCATTTGTTCCCTTTCGTGATCCGTCATGGGACGCACTCGCTCATAGTACCCGGGAATCGGCAGCTTGCCACGATTCCAATACAGCCGCGCCAGCAACACATTCAGCGCCAAAGCAGCATCGGCCAACGCGCCGCCAGCCATGCCACTATGAACCGGGGCAGCGGCGCTGGTGACTTCGACAGTGGCCTGGACAATGCCGCGTAGGCAATAGGTGATGCTGGGCAAACCGGTTTGGATGTTCTCGGTGTCACACACGACGATGACATCACTCATCAACCGCTCTTTCTGCTCGGCGAAGAAGCCCAGCAGGTTCTTGCTGCCGACTTCTTCCTCCCCCTCCACGAGCATCTTGACATTTACAGGCAGCGAACCAGTGGTCTTCAGCCACGCGGCGATGGCCCCGAGTTGCGTCGTGATCGCTCCTTTGTCGTCGGCCGCGCCGCGTGCGAACAATCGGCCATCGCGACGAGTGAGCCGAAACGGATCGTCCTGCAGCCAGCGAGCCGAGCCGACATCGTTGACCGGCTGAACATCGTGATGGGCATAGAGAAACACGGTGGGCTTGCCCGGTGCCCCGAGCCATTCGCCGTAGGCATACGGCAGCGAATCGCCCGAACGCAAAATCGCGGTGTTTTGCAGCCCAGCCTCTTGCATCTGTTGCCGGGTTAGTTCGGCCGAGTCGTTGATCTTGTCAATGTGTTTGCCATCGGTGCTGATGCTGGGAATCGCGACGAGATCGGCCAGATCGCTCACGAGTTGTTCGTGATGGGCTTCCAGCCAGCCCAGAACGGCGTGGTTCATTTGACGGCTCCAGAAACGGGACGACAGATACGATTATAGTAGCAATTCGCGGCCGGCAGCGAACGTTCCAGACGAACAGGACGCAGCAAACGAAGAGCAAACGAAGCCAGTGGGGATTTTCTCCTTGCCACCGAATGAAGAATCGGCGAAGAAAGAGTTTAGGTTTGCTCCCACCCATGTTTTTCTCTCCGCTGGAGTCGAATCATGCTTAGCTTCCACGATCCAGGACGGTTTGGCCGTCGCGAATTTCTGCGTGTGGGTGCCTTGTCGCTGGGCGGGTTGGCGTTGCCGTGGTTGCAGGCGGTGCGAGCGGCCTCCAGCGAGGTGCTGCGCGATCGCTGCGTCGTGTTTCTCTTCCTGCACGGAGGCCCCAGTCAGGTTGAAACCTTTGACCCCAAGATGGCCGCGCCTGAGGGCATCCGCAGTGCAACCGGCGAGATCAAGACCACCCTGCCGGGCATCACCTTCGGTTCGTCGTTTCCCAAGCTCGCCCGGCTAGCCAATCGTTTGACCATCATTCGTTCCTTCGTACCGGGCGATGGCAACCATGACATCAAACCGGTGATGGGCAAAGAGAGCTTTGGTGCCAACCTGGGTTGTGCCTTGGCCCCTGTGGCCGGGCCGAATCATCCGACGACCGGCATGCCGACGAATGTAGCGTTATTTCCCCGGGCGGTCGATGCCCGCGCTCAGCAGGGCAACTTCAGATTTGGCAAGTTCGACGCCAGTGGTCCGTTCGCCGCTTCGACAGTACCTTTTCTCCCGGGAGCGGGCGGTTCGCTCCAACGCGATATGGAACTGCGCTTGCCGCGCGAACGGCTGGAGGATCGCCGCACGCTGTTGCGGGCTTTTGATTCCATCCAGGCACACCTCGATGAAGCACACGGGATGGATGCCGCACACCAAAAAGCGTTTCGCATGCTCCTAGAAGGGGTTGGCTCGGCCTTTGATCTCTCCAAGGAGGATGCCCGCACCCTTGCCCGCTATGACACCGAGCCGCTCGTTCCGGCGACTGGCTACAGCAAGAAATGGAACAACCACAAAAACTACCTGGACAATGCTCGTTCGCTGGGCAAACTGCTGCTGCTGGCTCGTCGCTTATGCGAACGGGGGGCCGGCTTCGTGACCGTAACTACCAATTTTGTCTGGGATATGCACGCCGACGCCAACAACGCCCCGATGGTCGAGGGCATGAACTATATGGGTCCGCCCTTAGATCACGCCCTAGCAGCCTTCCTCGAAGATATCGAAGCACGTGGCTTAAGTGAAAAAATCTTACTTGTAGCATGCGGCGAAATGGGACGCACACCACGCATCAACAAAGGTGGTGGCCGGGATCACTGGGGCAACCTGGGGCCGCTGCTGTTGGCTGGGGGCGGCTTGGCGGGCGGGCAGGTGATCGGGGCTTCGGCCCGGCTAGGTGGGGAACCGGCCGGCAACCCGGTCCGCATCCGTCATCTGATCGGGACGGTGCTGGATCGCCTGCTGGATGTCGGCAAATTGCGAGTGCAACGCGGCGTGCCGCGCGAACTGCTCACTATGGCCGAGTACCCGACCATCGAAGGATTAAATTGATTCGCTCTTGCAGAGCTGTCGGCGCGCCGTCATGATGAAGGATGACTGCTCCCGTCGAAGCAGGTCAACAGGAGGGATTCGACTATGGCAGTGAGCCAGCCCGTCGAGCCTTTCGCAGAGGTTCATTCTCGGCCGTTGCCCGACGGCTCGTTGCAAATCGAAGCCAGCATGTTGTGGGAACCAGACATTGAAGGGGCAGCCTGTGGATTAGCCCTGGATGCCTCGGTGTCGATGCGAAAGTTTTACGGGGCGTTGCCGGGCGTCAGTCCGTTGTTTCAAACCGACGAGCAATCGCCTAATGTCGTCGAACCGGTCGCCCGTACCCTGGCCGCCTATCTAGCTCGATTTGCCGGCGAAGGCACCTGCCAAGTGCTCTACGGCTCGTGCGGAGCAGAGGGAGCCGAAGTAGAAGACATCGGCAACGTGCGGGAAAACGAGGCCCGCGGCCTGCGAATCACCGGGCCGCGACGCCACACCTGGGGGCGACAAACACGTCTGCTGCCGCCACTACGAGCGCTGGTCAATGGCGTGTTTCCCGGTGCACCCTGGGCGCTGGGGGTGTTCGTCACGGATGGTGGCATCGACGATCTGGCCGATGTCCAGCGGGCCAGCCTGGAATGGGCGCGACAGATGGCCCGCGGAGACCGTGAACCGTTTCAATTAGTGTTGATTGGTTTAGGGGATCCAGTGCAAACCGCCTCCCTGATCGCTCTGCGCGATCTGTTTCAGGAAAACCCCTTACTCACGCCCCAGGGCCAGCCGATCCGCTTGTGGAATTTCAAACTCGCTGCCCAAATGCGCCGCCTGGAGGAACTCTTCTGCAACGCCCCAGTTCCACCTCAAACCACTCTCGCCCCTTGGGCGCGCATCCTTGGCCCCGATGGACGCCTGGCCGCCGAATTTCGTGATGGCGTGCCGACCCGACTGTGCTTTCGACTGCCTGCGGGAAGTCGATCGTTTACCCTGGAGCTACCCGGGGGACGCGTGCAACAGAACCTTGCTGCCGACGAGAGGGTCTGAGCTTTTGCAAGGAGCGAGCTTATGGGGCTGTTCAATTCGCTTTCTGGGTTGATTCTCCGCCAAGTGTTTGCTGAACAAGCCGAATCGTTGCTGGTTTTTCTCAACGATCGCATGACGGACAATGCTCGACGATTGGAACGGGTGCTGTATCGTTCCAACGAACGCGCTTGGCGAGTGCTGGAAATCGCCCTGGCCGGGCCAACATTGTGGCAAGCTGCCTGCGATTTAATCGGCTCGCGCGACGATAAATTACTTCGCAAACAAGTACAAGCGTTTCTCGATCGACTACCAGGTTATCCAGGGCCGTTTCGCCAAAGCTGTTTGCGCGAACTGAAAAGTGCGCGGCGAGTGAAGTTGGTGCCCGGCACGGCTCCGGGGGCGTACGACATCACCGGAGAACTGGAAACCTTTGCCCGATATGGCGATCCGGCCTGGGTGATGGAACAGGAGCGTGAAGCGTTGGAGAAGATCTCTCAGGTCTTAGCGCGCGAGGGCTATCCGCTGCTGGCCCGCTACGTCGAGCTACGTCCTTGCGGCACCGATACGCTGCTTGTCTGGGCTGCCCGTTATTTCTTCCGCCGCGAATTGGAGTGCGACTCGCGGCTAGCCAATGCCTTGACTTTAGATCATCTAGAAGGCACACGTTTGGAATTGATGCGCTTTCAACAAATGGTAGCGGCCACACTACGCCTGCAAAACGAAGAGTTACAACGCCTGCAAGCACTTTTGCGTGATTGGGCCGAACGGTCACTCACCGATAAGACTCCGGTTCAGCAAGCCCCACCTAAGAACAAACGACTCCTATCGGAATTATTTGATCCGCCAGCCCCACAGCAGCGTTGAATGCGCCGGCAACTCGCTACGCTGGCCAAGCGTATCGCACTAATCGTGGACCAGCGGCGACGACCAATTCTTCGCCGCAAAATAACAAGCCACCGATCGGTTCCGAAGGCCGACCGGGCCACGTGAAATGTTTACGGCCGGTGGACAAATCCCAAACAACTACGGAGCCATCCAGCGCGCCGCTAGCCAGCCATTTTTCATCGGGCGACAGGGCCAGTGCCGAAACCACATGAGGATGTCCTTCCAAGCTCTGTACCCGTTTGCCCTCTGTAGTGTCCCAGCGGTGAATCCGACCGTCCAGCCCTGCAGAAAAGGCGACCCGGCCGGCGTCGGCTAGCAACACTACGCGCACCTCGCCTTCATGGCCCTGCAGCGAGTGTAAGCGATCCTCTCCCGGAGCGAGGAAGTGGACCTTGCCGGCCACATCTCCACAGGCCAAGCCACCACGCGGGTGAGCATCGAGGGTGGAAATCGGCTCATCCACTGGGAACAGTTGGGCCACAGCCCCCTCGCGTAGCGGCTTTAGGGCCAATCCCTTGGGACTAGGATAAACCAGCCGTCCATGGGCATCGACCACGATGCGGTCCCCCCCCAACAGGCGCATCGTGCAGGCGTTCACCCCCGGGCCCCCGAGAATCAGCCGATCGCGCACGACGATCGGCCTACGCTCCTGCGTTGTATAGCCGAGGACAAACTCTTCGGGGCGTCCAAGCATCTCATGGCGTAGAGTCCATGGGCTTTCATCGACAATTCTTCCACTGGACAAACACATCTGCACGCGATTGCGATCTATCGCATGTAACAAGTGAATCCGCTCGTGGTTAGCCACATGCCGAGCCTCGAGCAACTTCAAACCCGCTGGGGGGGCGGGAGCTTCGGATAGCTCGGGTGTCTTGACCACGCCGGCTTCCCGCAGCCGATAGGCATGCCCAGAGGGAATCACTAGCCACTGCCCGGCCACCACCCGCACCGGGCCGACATACGGCGGATCGAGAAAGAACGATTCCAAGGGGCGGGACGGTACCGCGGGGCGAGTCGCGGGCGGTTCCTTGCCCACGGCCAATTCACGCGGTGAAAAGCGGCCGCGTTCCACCAGGCTGAACAAGCGCGTGCCCACGGCCAGCAATTCGCCGGCGGGGTTGTCCTCTTTCCAGCGGGCCAGTTCGCGGTCTTGCTCGTCAAGAAAAACCGTCGAACCGTGGATCGGGTCGAATTGTGTACGCACCAGTAGCCAGTGGGGGGTCAGAACGAGTTCGCGAATCGGCTTGGGCAGTTCAACTACCGGCGAAACCCTTCGCGTAGCCAGATGCACCCGCACCAAGGCACCGCCGCTTTTACCGGCCTGGGTACCGCTAACGATCAGCGTTTGACCGTCGGACGACAGCGCTAGCGGCCCCGAAGGATCCAGCGGCACATCCAACGGCTCGCGTATGCGGAGCTTGACGAGATCGACAACGTGCAGGGTTGCTTGTTTGTCTTTGCGTTCGCGGATTATCGCAACTTCGGCCCCGACCAACAGGGAATCAAAATGCCCCGACAGCGGCAACGAGCCACGCGGCAGCAGCACCGGTTTAGCCGCTTGGCCCGCCAGCAACTCCCGAACGTCATAGATCAGAAGTGGGCCGCGTGCCTTCTGGGGGGTGTCGAGCCGTTCTAGGTGCTTCAGGTCCACACTGGCTGCCAGCAGCAAGCCGCGAGGGGAATGGAGAGCAGCATTGTAGATGATTTGACCCGTCCAGAAAACATCACGTTTCTGAAGTGTAGATAGATCCAAGCGAAACACCAGTCGATCTCGGGTAAACGCCAGGACTGTTTTCTTGTCACGATCCCCCACAAGGGTTAAATGTGGCTCGGTGGTCTGAGGAACCAGATCGGTCGCCTCTGGGGCAACCGAATCCGAATGCACCGGGGCTACGGTCGTCGGCCGCTGGCTGTAGGGCGGTTTCTGCAAGTTCACCAAACGCAGCGGTCGATCGTTCATGGCCACATAGAGGCGACAGGCCCCGTCGAGGGCAAAGCCCAGACAATGCGGCGTAGGCAGGGTGTTGAGGCACCGACCCGAGGCCACATCGACCACAACGGTAACATCGTGTTGCGCCAGCACCAGCGTTCGTGAATCGGCACTGAATTGCAAGCTCGCCTCGGTCGGGGCAGCCACCGTTGGGATGCCCCAGCGAACACGCCAACGCAGGCTGGCGGTGTCCCATAGCAGCAGCAAGCGATCGGCCCCGAAACTCGCCATAGCTCTGCCGTCGGGCGAGATAGCCAGCTGACTCGGCGGGCCAGAGTGGCCAATCAGGCGAGCCAACGTCATACCAGTGTGCGGATCGAGCCAATCGATCAACCGGCTATCGCTTCGCGCCAGGGCGATTCGCTGCTCACTGGGATGCACGGCTAAGGCGCATACCTTTTCGCCTTCGGGTAACAGCTTCCATCGAGCTGGTTGACCGCTGTCAGGTTCCCACAGCCGTAGCCGTCCCTTGTGGACCGAGGCCACCAGGTGGCCACTGGCCGACAGTGCTATTGCAGAGGGCAGGATCGCTTCGGGGATAGAGGCTAGCTGACGGTGCGACGGCAGGTCGAGGATCTGCATTTGGAATCCGGAAGACACCAAGCAGCGTTGGCCGTCGCCGCTGAGCAGCAGGTCGGCCGACTGCTGGGGGGGCAAGCGAAACGGTTCGCCCACGATTTCGAGTTTAGGCGTTTTGAATGTATAGATGCCTTCTTTTTTCAAAAGTGTGACAATGTGCTCTCGAGAACCGACCATTTTCAACACCTGGCCGGGTAGGTAGCCATCCAGCAGGTTGAACGGCAGCGGCTGGCGTTCCTGTTGGCTAGGCCGCACGGTTCGCGCGATGTCCCATTGCTCGATGCCCCGTGGCGTGACGGCCAGCAACGTCTCGCCGCTGGCGGAAAACGTCAGGTGACGGATGATCTGGCCCTGGGGGAAAAACTCGCGACGATCGCGAAAGTGCGCGCGTGGCTTGCCCGTCAGCGTGTCATAGATGCGAATCACCCCGTCGGCCGATCCCACCGCGAACAGCCGACCTGAGGGGAAAAAGGCTGCCGCGGTGGGCACAGTTGGTAAGTCGATCTGAAACAGCAGCCTGCCATTGCGGGCGTGATGCAATCGGGCCGTGCGATCGGTGCCAATAGACAGCAACCGAGCGCCATCGGGAGCGAAAGCCAGGGCAGCCACGCGGTAGCGTTCCGTCTTCCACGCCGGGTCCAGTTCCGCCTCGGGCAGCTCATGACGAGTTTGGGCTGACACGCGGCTACGTCCGTTCGGTGTGGTGGGCAGAAGCTGCAACGAGCCATCGGCCAGAGCCACGGCCAGGGTTTCGCCCCGAGGGGAGAGGGCAACTTGGAGGATTTGCCCAGGTGACAAATCAAAGAATGCCTGTTTTCTTTGTGTGTTTGTATCCCATAGATGCACGCGGCCTTCGCTCAAACCAACGGCTATCTTTCGGCCATCGGCGGAGAGACTCAGGGCACCAGGGCGCAGGGTAGTCTCCTCTGTCAAAAACCACGCAGGCAAGCCGATCTCGTTGAGACGATGCAGTTCGGCCGCCTTAGCCCGACTTGCCAGGACCAGGGAACGACTCGGCTCTCCGGTGAGTATGGTCGAGTCTGCTCGTAGGGGCAGCTTTTCTTTCCACTGTCCGTGTTGCAGTTCGAGAAGACCGCGTTGTGCATGCAGAGCGACGATCTGGCCGGGATGGGCATACATGGCCCAGAGAAACGAGGGGTCCGGCTGAGTGAGCAAGCGAGCTTCGGGGGGCATGGCCAGAGGATCCGCTGCAGGGTGCGGAGGCGGGGGCGGGGGTATCTCAGGAAGGCCCGGCATCGGTCGATTCCAATCATCGCCCAGCAACTTCACCGAACGAAAGAACCGTTTGAGATCAGCATGACTGGGCCCCTCAGCTGTCAGAATAACCCCTCGATTCTGGTTAAGAAACACCTGCACCTGTACGTTGCTCTTTGCCTTGCCATCGAAATAACGCCGTCGTTCCACTGGATTGCCTGCTTGGCTCTCGATCCTTTCTAAAGGGCCAAATACCCGGCGTAGCGCTTGTTCGATCTCGGCCCATTTGGCTAGGCGTGCCGGTTGCCCCGGTCCATCCAAAGGCGGATCAAACTCGCCGTAAAACACTCGAAACCGGTGGTTCTTCGTTGTGACCTGCAAGGTGCCGGCTCGCCCGGCGTGGAAACACTCCAGGCCTTGGCCGTCGATCGACTGCGCGACCCCGGGCATCTCGACAAGAAAGCCCTGATCGTGACGCGGTACGATGCCCCACAGATGCGGCGGCGTCGGGGTATCCCTCTCGCCCTGCCACAGCCACAGCCCCAGGAGGATCACACCGCCCAGGCCGACATTCAGCAGCACGGCCAACAGCGTGCGCAGACTAGGCGAACTCGGTAAGGCGTAAAGAACGACCGCGGTCAGGCCAGTGAGTAAGCCGGCCAGCGGGGTAGCGATCAGTATGCCCAGCCAGCCGATCCCAAGTCCGGCCAGGCTGATCAGCAGCAGCGGCAACAGCAGCAGCAGCGACAGGGGAAACTCGCGGCCCGGCGGAGCGATCGACTCCGTCTTGCCATTGAGGAAATCGACCACGGCCAGGGTGAAGGCCGCTGCCTGCCGCGAGCGGACTCGCAGGAGTACCCATCGGCCTTCGAGAAAAACGCGCATGCGTTCGCGGGCAATATATTTTGCTCCCTCACCGCGTTTCACATGCAAGATGCGGCCCCTGCCACGCCACAGATGTAAGCCTTGGGCGTCGATCTCAGCGTGGAAATCACCCTCCAGGCGTTCCTCGGGGTCGTGTTCTATTCGCACCTCAAAGCGAATCGGACTCGTTTCCCCTTGCGTTGAAGTGGCGGCTCGCGGTGTGGCCGGCAGTGGCAGCGGCTCCAGTTCGCTATCTCGCGGCCGGGAGCGTCGCGAGGGCGGCCCAGGCCGATTAGACCTCTCGGCTGGTTTAGAACTCTCAGATCGCTCCGGCCCCTCAGTTCGACCAGAACTCTCAGATCGTTCAGACCTCTCAGATTGCTCAGATCGCTCAGGCGCGTTGGACACCGGCAGAGCTTCCAAAAGGCTGTCCACCGGCAGAACTGCCAATGGAGCAGAGTCCACCTCGCCGACCTGATGGTTACCGTGTTGCCGAACCGTGAAGCAGGTCTGGCACAACGGGCATTGGACAAGGCGATTCAGAACCGTCTCAGGTAGATTCAGAGCGCGTTTACAGTTTGGACACCGAACAGTCTGGTTGGACGGCATGATTGGTCACTCTCGCCGCTGATTCTCCACTGCAATGTAATGTAAACATTGTCCGGGGGAACCTCAATCGCAGCCGACTTCAACCAGCCGCCCGGCGACAAAACATGAAACCCAGCCGACTTCAACCAGCTGCCCGGCAACAAACAGTGAAACCCAGCCGGTTTCAACCAGCCCGGCGACGAAACGTGATGGGCACCACCACTGGTTCGTCAAGGGCTGGCAGGACCGGAGGTGTCGATTGCTCGGTAGGCAACTCGTTGTTCCACAGCCACAGCGTAAAGGCCGGCACCAGGAATGGCCGCACCAGGAAGGTATCCAGAAGCACGCCAAAGGCCAGTGCAAAACCGACTTGCACTAGGGTGTTCAGTCCCGCCAGCATCAGCGTGGCGAAGGTACCTGCCATGATGAGGCCGCAGCTGGTAATCGTGCCACCGGTGTGGGCCAAGCCGCGACGCAGCCCCTCGCGTCCACCGTGGCGTTTTTTCTCCTGCATGGCCCGACTGAGCAAGAAGATGTTGTAATCGGCCCCGACGGCCACCAGAATCGTGAAGAGGAAAAACGGCACCCGCCAATCGACTTCGCCGAAGGGTCGACCATGCAGCAGGTGGGCCAAAATCATAGTCGCGCCTAGAGTGGCGAAGTAACTCAGCAGAACGGTGGCGAGCAAGTAGAGAGCCAAGCCCAGATGACGAACTAGCACAAACAGGATGGTCAGCACCCCCAAGACGACCATTCCGTTGATGCGGGTGCGGTCGCTCTCGGTCACCTGAGCCATATCTTTACTGCTAACCGTGATGCCATACGTCTCGGTGCGAATATTGCTCATCCCTTGAGCCAACAGAGGGACGGCATCGGCCGCCCATAGTTGCAAGACTTCCAGGGTTTCGGCACTGCGGGGGTCAAACGGATCGGTACGCAGGACAATATCCAAACGCGTCACATATTTTTCCCCGTTCCGCCCTAAATAATGCGCCCGCGTCGCCGCCTGCACTCGCTCTTCCAGATTAGCCGACACCTTGCTGACGAGTTGGGCAAACAGCCCGCCCTTAGCCACGGGCGGTTCGAGAATCGGCGTCAGCGGTTGACCCAAGGGCCGGGTCAGGCTCCGCACTTCGGCGACGTTGGGTAGCAGAGCAAAGCCGACGCTGAGATGTTCGATGATACGCTTGCCTGTAGGAGAGTCCCAGGATTGATCAGCCTCCAGCAAAAGCGTGATCGGTCCCAGTTCGCCGGGCATGAAATGCCGGGCGATGGCCTCTAAACCCTGCACGCTGCTACAGTGCGGGGACAATTCGGCCGTAGCGCGGTAGGACGGTTTGACCAACAAGCCCAGCATGGCCAGCGGCACGAGCAACAAGAAACTGGACACACCGATGAGCAACGGTCGTCGCAAGACAAGGTGACTGAGGCGACCCCAAAGCCCCTCGCAATCAGCCAGGCTGCGGGTGACTTGGGGTACTGCCACAGGCCAAAAGGCCAGTCGCCCCACCAAGGCGAGCAGTGCGGGGGTCAGTGTCAGTGAGGCCATCAGTGCGACCGCCAGACTGACGGCAATCGCCGGTCCACCGCAGCGAACCTTGGCAAACTCGGCCAAGGCCATCAGACCCAGGCCGCAGATGGTCGTGGCAGCGCTAGCGGTGATGGCCTCGCCAACGCCGGAAACCGAATCGATCAAGGCGGATACCCCTGATTTGCCGGCGGCCAGTTCTTCGCGATAACGGCTGATCAGGAAGAGGCAATAGTCCGTGCCCGCGCCATAGAGCATGACGATAGCAAAGATAGCACTGATATTAACAAGGTAAAAACCAGGGATACGTGTACACATTGCGAGAATGTTCAAAGCGATCCACACCGCTAAGGCGATGCTGAGCAACGGGATCAATGCCATGATCGGCGAACGATAGACGCCCAACAAGATGACAAGGACCAGGAGAACTGTGGCCAAGGTGGTGGCATCGAGACTAGCGCCGCCGGCACGGAGCAGATCGCGGCCGACCCCGGCCGGTCCCGTGGTATGCAATGTGGGCAATCCCGACGTACCTTGAGTAGCGAAGTAGTCGCGGACAACCTGGTCGGCACGATCGACGGCATCGCGGGTCTTCAGAGCCAAATAAGGCGAACCAAGCGAAACTTGAATGAGGGCGCAATGTTTGTCGGCGCTGAGGAGCCGGCTACCCATCAACGGATCACGAGGGGAGACAATTTTTTTGATCTGCAGATGAGGTTCTTCCTCGCGCAGACGGTGCAATTGCGCCACTAGGTCATCGCTCAAGGCCAGATCGGCTTCGCTAAGCGGAGCCTCGCGGCGTTCCAGGGCAAAGACCAATTTGGAGGCATACACATCCTGGGGAAAAGCAGCCTGCAGAAGGTGGTAGCCCCTTACCGAGGCACAGCGATCCGGCAGGAAGTGGATGTCGTCATCCTGGGCCGACTTATCCCACGATGGGGCCGTGCTAGCCAGGCCGATGCCTGCGAGAAGCCACAGCGACAGGACGAGCCACGGGTGCCGTGCGGTAAAGCCACCCACGCGGTGAAACATGGCCAACGCCCCTTGTGCAGCGGAAAGAAACCCTAGAAATTCCCACAGAACAATTTAATCATCGGCGAATGAAGCTGCGGACTATAGCGAAGATAACTCGCGGCCCAACTAACGACAAAGACGAATGTCCGAACGACGGATGCGTTCGATGGTGGATTCCCGTCCCAACCTACCTAACTAGCATGGTGTTGACGAGGGGGGGCTATAACACATTGGCTCAGAGAAATCAAACGGAAGCAGAACGACCTTAAACCTTGTGCGAAAGCACCGTTGAATCCATCGCAGCTTGTGAAGGTGAGGTTAGGACTGCCTGGTGCAGAGTTGCCCCTCAAATCGATTCAAGTCGCGCAATCCATACGCCGATCTTAATTGTAGCGATCTTTCGTGGGGGTAATCTCATGGCCAAAATTGGTTGGTCTGGTCTATGGTTGATGGCCATGAGCGGTGCCCTCACTGGCTGTTCATCGTTCAGCAACAACCTTGGGTTGTTTCCCGATGGGTACCGCCTAACAGAGGCGGCCAAAGCGATTCGGCAGTCGACACCGCCGCCTTTGGAATTGCCGCGTGAATTAGATAAACAGGTGAGTGGACCTTACATCGTCGAGCCGGGCGATGTGTTACTCGTTCAGCCGGCCAGTCTCGATTCGCCCGTGCGTCTGCCGGGCGATCAACCGGTATTAGCCGATGGCACGATCCAGCTGGGCAAGTATGGTCGGTATCTGGCGGCTGGCAAGCCGATGGAAATCATCGAGCGTGAGGTAAATGAACTCATCCAGCGGGAGACTGCCGACGCTGGGGTCATTTTGGTGCGCCTCGTCACCCGCGAAAGTAAGGTGTTCTACGTCCTGGGCGAGGTCAACGCACCAGGGGCATTTCCGTTGCGCGGTCGGGAAACCGTACTCGATGCCTTGTTAGCTGCCGGCGGCTTAAACAGTAATGCGAACAAGCGAAAAATCCTGCTGAGTCGGCCGACCAGCCCCGATAGTTGCCGAGTCGTGCTGCCGGTGCGGTTCAATGACATCGTTCAGTTGGGCGACACGACCACGAACTATCAGATCCGAGCCGGAGATCGCATTTATGTGCCCAGCCGATCGTTGATTGACGACTTTTGGCATCTATTGGGCAAGGATAAAGATTCGTTCACGCAGCCGCAGGTCGGTTGCCCGACTGCATCGAGTACGGTCGCGCCCCTCGTGCCGAGTCCAGCGATGAAACCAACCAGCCGCACGCCGTTGGTTCCAATGGGTCCGTCGAATTCATCGGCTCCCACGCTGCCCGCTCCCAATACGTCGCAGCCAGACAATCCGACACCGCCAGCTTCTTCTTCCACGCCGCCGTCCACTACCTCGACGCGTCCCGGACCATTGTTGCCGGTAGGGTTTCAAGCTCCCCAACCGCAGACGATACCGAACCAGGCCGCGTTGAACACTCCGCCGCCCCCGCTGAGTCTGCCGCCTGTGAGCACAACCGGTTATCGCCCCACCAACTAACCTCGTCAGCGCCGGCGACATTGCTACGATGAGCCACATCGGAAATCACTAGGAGGTACCATGACCACGAACCAGACCTCCTCAGAGGCTTGCACGCCTTCCTCGGGCCAACGTGGGCACGGCCACTGGTGGATTTTGGGGGGGCTGGTACTCGGTGCGGCAGCGGGTATCCTAGCCTATCGCACGCTTGGGCCAGACAATCCTTATCTGCAGGCGGTGATTAGCAAAGTGACACAACCACTGGGTGAGGTGTTTCTGCGGCTGCTGCTGATGACCGTGGTGCCGCTGGTCTTTGCCTCGCTCACACTGGGCGTGGCCCGACTCGGGGCGGTTGGCAGCCTCGGCCGTGTTGTCGCCAAGACGTTCGCGTATTTCTTGGTGACAATGGCCTGCGCAGTGACCATCGGTCTGATAATCGTCAATCTGGTGCAGCCCGGTGTGGGGTTGCCCAAAGAAACAAGTGAACAACTGCAGAAAGACTTTAGCCGTACCGCCAGTGATCGCTTGGAGAAGGCTGGCACGTTTGGTGTCTCGACCTTCGTGGAGATGATTCCGCGTAACCCCATTCAGGCGATGGCTAACACCGACATGCTGGCAGTGATTGTGTTTGCCCTGCTGGTGGGGTTGGGGATTACCCGGCTGCCAGCAGAGCAGAGCGCCACGCTAGTGGGTCTGTTGGAGGGCATTGCCAACGTTATGGTCACTATTATTGGGGTGGCTCTGGCTTTTGCGCCGGTTGGCGTCGCGGCCCTGATCTTCAGTACCACAGCCAAGCTAGGCCCAGCCCTGCTAGCGCAACTGGGCTGGTATGTCGGGGCGGTGCTGTTGGGGCTAGGCATTCAATTGTTTG
>JBDNDE010000310.1:0-5375 GCA_046719305.1 Gemmataceae bacterium
CGGGGTTGGCAATCACCGAGCCGATCGTACTGACAGCAGCGGAGTTATTTCAAACGAGCGAGACGACTTATGAGTTGATCAAAAGTGAAGTATTTTCCAGCAAGCTGCCTTCCGATCCGGGGCTGAAACTGTTGGTAGCCCGCGCCACCGTCGAAGAGCGCCGTAGCCCCCGCACGGACCTTTTTGGCCGGCCAGTGGTCAATCGACGAACCGGTGAGCAGTTAACGCTGGTGCAAAACCTACTATATGCGGAGAATGTAGTGGGCACGCTCGAAGGGGTGCCGTTTTTTTACACCCCAGTTCTGTACACAGATGCCAATGATCCCTTAGGGCCGCTGGTGAGCGTTAGCCTGGGCGGCAACCGTATCTTTGGGTTTCAGGGCGGCATCGGCCTGGATGTGTACAAGCTGTTCGGGGTACTGCCTTACGAGGGAACGCGTTGGCGAGCCTACATCGACTACATGAGCCGACGTGGCCCCGCGTTGGGAAGCACGTTTACTTATCAGGGCTTTTCCGAAGAGGTCGATCCGGTGGAGCGTCGGCTGTATCCCGAGCGGGTCTACGACGGGGCCTACTCAGGGATTGTCAAGCTGTATGGCCTAAGCGATGCGGCCGGCGACATCCTAGGGGGTCAGCCACAGGAGTTGTTGACGTTCCAGCCAACGGGTTTCCGCGGGCGAGCATTCTGGCAGCACAGTAGTTGGGATTTGCCAGGCGGATACGACATTTATGCTCAAGTGTCAAAAAACAGCGATCGAAATTTCTTGGAACAGTATTACAAGCACGAGTTTGACACCTCGCCGAACCAGGCCACCTTTGCGATGATCAAGCAACAGCAGGACATCTGGTCGTGGAGCGCCTTGGTCGAAGGAAGGATCAACCCGTGGATCACCACCACGGAATCGTTTCCCCGCCTGGATGGGTACTTGCAAGGCTGGAAGCTCTTGGAGCGGATCACCTCGCACACTCATGCCACGCTCGGCTTGCATCGCCTAGCGGTGAGCAACGACCCACCCTTAGCGTTGGCCAACGCTCCACCGAACACTTTTTTGCCTGAGGGCACCACGACCGGCGGGACTACAGGGCGAGCGGCGATTTTCCAGGAATTGGCCTGGCCGCTAGAGTGGGGAGCGTTCAACATTGCCCCGTACTTCAAAGGTGCCCTGGTCGGCTACACCGAGGATGTGAACGGTGACTCGGCCGCACAGGCCTGGGGCGGTCTGGGAGTGCGGGCGCATGTGCCGCTCACGCGGTTGTATGAAGGCATCGAGAGTGAGTTGCTTAATGTCAGCGGCTTGAATCACAAGATCAATCTGCATGCCAACTATTTCTATGCCGAGGCCACCGAACGCTACACCCGGTTTTTGCAGATCGACCGGCTGAACGACTTTGCCACCGATCAGGCCAACCGCGAATTTCGGCCGTTTCAGCCGTTGTACAATTCGGGGGCGGGCTTGGCGTTGGCCACCTCGCCGTTGTTTGATCCGCAGCGATTGGCATTGCGGCGGCTGGTGGAGAACCGTTTCGATACGCTGGACCAGATTCATGCAGTGCAATTGGAGGTGCGGCAGCGATTGCAGACAAAGCGAGGCGTGCTGGGGTCACAACACATCATCGACTGGATGAGCCTGGATGCGGGGGTGAGTCTGTATCCTCAGGCCGACCGTGACAATTTCGGCAAGGCAGTGGCGTTTTTAGAGTATGATTACACCTGGAACATTGGCGATCGGACTTCGTTTCAGAGCAGCGGCTGGTACGACCCCAACGAGAATGGCCCGCGTGTAACCACTGTGGGGCTGTTTTTCGATCGCCCCGACCGCACTAGCTACTTCGTGGGCTACCGGCAGATTGACCCATTGCAGAGCCGGGCCATCACCGGGGCGGTGACCTATGTCTTTAGCGAGAAATACTCGATGACGCTCAGCGCTAGTTACGACTTGGGGTTGTCGGCGGCGTTTGGCAACTCGCTGATTTTCACCCGTACCGGCCGCGACCTGCAAATCTCACTGGGTTTCACCTACAATAGCCTGCAGAACAACTTTGGAGCGATTGTCGAGATTGTGCCCAATCTGGCTAGCCGACGCGGCACACCGGGAATGGGTATATTGGGAGGCCAGGGAATGGCCGGCCAAAACGCGGGACTGGGTCGTTGAGGCAAGCCGGAGACGCACGCATGCAGCCACGCAGCGATGAATCGGCTTGGCCTGATGCGATTGGCCATCGGCCGCGTAGCAGTTGGCGCAGTAAGTTTGCCGTGGCCTTTCGTGGTCTGAAATTGGGCATCCACGGCCATTCCAGCTTTTTCGTGCATTTTTTCATGACCGCTCTGGTGCTGGTAACGGCGTGGGTGCTGGGTTGCGAGTTGTGGCAATGGTGTGTGCTGATCGGTTGCATTGCCCTGGTGCTGACCACCGAATTGGTCAATAGTGCTATCGAAACGCTGTTTCGTGGCTTGGATGACGAACACAAACAACGCTGCTGGCCAGCGCTGGATGTGGCGGCTGGTGCGGTGCTGCTGGCCAGTCTGTTTGCGGCAGTGATGGGGCTATTGGTGTTTGGCTCGCGAATTCTGCAGTTCTGGATGCGTTGAGGTGGCCTAATGCCGTTGCTCGGTGCTCATTTTTCCATCGCGGGCGGCTTTGGCACTGCTTTGCGGGAGGCGGCCGCTCAGGGTTGCCCTGCCCTGCAGATTTTTACCAAGCCGCCCAATCAGTGGAACGGCCGCCCCATCCGCGACGAAGAGGCCGAGGCGTTTCGTCTGGCTATGCCGTCGCACGGGATCGAATTGGCCGTGGCTCACGATTCGTACCTGATCAATTTGGCCTCGCCCGACGAGGGGGTGCGACAACGCTCGATCGAGGCGTTTGCCCAGGAGATCGCGCGAGCGGAGTTACTTGGGCTGGCTTATCTGGTTATGCATCCGGGGTCGCATCTCGGGGCGGGCGAGCAAGCCGGCCTGCAACGGGTTATTGCCTCGTTTCGCGAACTGTTCCAGCGCCCCGAGGTACAAGCCGTCCAGG
Source organism: Gemmataceae bacterium (assembly GCA_046719305.1). Taxonomy (GTDB): domain Bacteria; phylum Planctomycetota; class Planctomycetia; order Gemmatales; family Gemmataceae; genus RGDT01. The sequence goes on from JBDNDE010000310.1 coordinate 3,021, forward strand.
TGCGCGTGCTGGTCGAGAACACTGCCGGCCAGGGAACCAATCTCGGCCATCGCTTGGAGCATCTGGCCACGATCCTCGACGCGCCCGGCTTGGAGGGCAAACTGGGGGTCTGTTTCGACACCTGTCACGCCTTCGCCGCGGGCTATGACCTGAGGACGGCTGAACAATATACCCAGATCATGAAAGAGTTGGACCAGCAGGTCGGCCGTGAGCGGGTGCGAGTGTTTCACGTCAACGATAGCGTGCGTGGTTGCGGTAGTCGGGTGGACCGGCATGCGGGGCTGGGGCGAGGAGAAATCGGGCTAGAGGCGTTTCGCTGTCTGATCAACGATCCCTGGTGGCAGGATCGGCCATTTCTCTTGGAGACGCCCAAGAGCGAGGAGGGTAATGAGGAGATGGATGCCGTCAATCTGGGGATTCTGCGAGAGATGCACAAAAAATCACTGCCCCAGGCGGTATCAGCCTGATCTCCTGCGTGGGTTTGGCACCCACCAATGGACCCCCAATCAGTCGTCCAGGTGGTCGGGCATCTCGGGTAGCGGTTCCTTGGCTGCCTTGCCATCGTGCAGCGGGCCAAAGTGCGGGCCGACGCCGTTCCCCAGGCTTCCGCTGGCCAAGAAGTAGCCGGTCAAAAGCAAAAAGGCGACCGAGGCAGCCAGAGCAAGTCGGCTAGCATAACCTGACCAGAGGGAAACAGGCCGCGCCGGTCGCTGGGTGCGGGTGGGCCGGAATGCAGGCCAGGGCGAGGGCATTTCCGAGCGGAAGTAAGCTCTGAGCAGCCCGTCGAGCGGGTCCGAGGAACAGCGGTTAGTTTCTTTCATTTTTCGGTTCCCGTTTGGCCAGCCCCTCTGTCCAATGGGGGGGCTCGCAGAGATCAAGGGAGCTGGCCGATCCCCTGTTCTTTGAGTCGTTGAGCAAGTCGTTGGCGTGCCCGGCTCAGCCGCATATGCACTGCCGTACTATTGATCCCTAGAAGTTCGGCAATCTGATCGGTGTCGTAATCCAGAGCATAACGGAGGGTCAAAACTTCTCGATCTGCACTGGGCATCTCCTCTAGAAGTTCACGAAGCTGGTCAAAGGTTTCCTCCCGGGCCAGACGATCCAAGGGAGAATCTTCACGGGACTGAACCCCATGCATGGTTTGGGGGGGATGCGTCCCAAAACGACGAAAGGCACTCTTGGCATAATCTTCCGCCAAGTTGCGTGCCACGCGAAGCAACCAGGCACGCGGATTGAGAATTGGCTCGGCCGCATCCCAATCCCGCCACAGACGTAGGAACGCCTCCTGGGTGATGTCCATGGCGGTGTGCGAGTTGAGGCAACGTGCATAGACCAACGCCCAGACCTCACGACTGTGACGCTCATACAGTTCGTCAAAATCGGGTCGGCCCGTGTTGGTCGGGCACGGGGGATCAGACTTTGGCGGGGTTGGGTTCATACGCGTCCATTATTCGCCCGCCGGGGGGAAAAAACTAGCTCTGTCTTCCCCGCGTCTTCCAACCGTTTAGTAGACGAACCTGCTTCGCGGGCCTAACATCTCCCACCCAGACGAATCCTCGCAACGGATGGCGAAAACGATTGCTGCCTCGGTACTTACCTGGCCCCCTTGCCATTCCGCAAGTCCTCTCGAGCAAATCGAGTGGCGAAGGAGAACGGAAGCCTCTGAAGCCCCCGGCCCCTGAAGATGTTACTGAAGATGTTAGTTACCTGAAGATGGTAGCTGACTTCTGTTGACAACCCTTCAGGGCATCCCTAATGTAAGATTTTCGGAGTTCGACCGCCTGGCCCCGGAATGGAATAGAAGCGGACCCTTATGCCGACGATTAATCAGCTGGTCAAGAAGCCTCGTGTGCCTCAGTTCCGCAAGCCGAAACATCCGGCCATGCAGGGCTGCCCACAGAAAAAGGGTGTTTGTCTTCAAGTGAAGATCATGACACCGAAAAAGCCGAACTCGGCCCTGCGGAAGGTGGCCCGTGTGCGGCTATCCAACGACATCGAAGTGACGGCGTACATTCCAGGTGAAGGGCACAACCTGCAAGAGCACTCGATCGTGCTGGTGCGAGGGGGACGTGTCCGCGATTTGCCCGGTGTGCGGTATCATATTATTCGCGGTGTGCTAGACGCCCAGCCGGTGGCCGACCGCAAGCAGGCCCGTTCGAAGTATGGAGCCAAGCGCGATAGCAAGAAGTAAGAGAGGCTGATGGATCAGACGATGCGAGCGGTTCTTTCCCGCTCGCGTTGTTTCGTTGTTCTGAACCCTGCGTCCTGGGAGTATCCGGTCTCTGGAGCATCCAACCCGGACGCCCTAACCCGAGGCACCCGATAGCAAGCAATGGGAAAGCGAACCGCTAGTGC
>JBDNDE010000311.1:0-5345 GCA_046719305.1 Gemmataceae bacterium
ACTAAGAGGGGTGAACGCGAACTCATTGATTTGCTAAACATGAGAGGCTGGCTGGTCGAAGAAATTGCCGAAGCTCGTTACGAGACAACGCAACACCCCGATGGGGCCCGAGCCTGGCTGGCTACCTTCGTCCGCAGTTCCTCTTAACCTCCTTCCAACTTTGTGCTAAGGGTTTCTCTTATGCTGCGTTTCTCGTTTGCTTGCCTGTTGCTGCTTCCCCTGAGCTTGCCTGCTGCCGATTTCCCCGACAAGGCGCTAGCCACGGCCGTTCAAGCGGCCTTACGGCTGCCCAAGCCCGAATTCAAGGACGATGATCTGCTCAAGCTCTCGATCCTGGATATTTCCGGCAAAGGGGTCAAAGATCTGACCGGCTTGGAGAAGTGCAAAGGGCTGTATGAACTCAAGGCCAGCAAAAACGAGATTAGCAAGCTCGACGCGCTGAAGGATCTGCCCAACCTACAATCGCTGCATCTGGAGAACAACCAGATCACCGATCTGACTCCGTTGGCCGGCCTTACCAAACTGCAATATCTGGAACTGACCGGCAACCAAGTCAGCGATGTCAAGCCGCTGGCTAAACTGACGGCGATGGCCTCCTTGTATCTGACGGGCAACAAGATTACCGATGTGTCGCCCTTGGCCGGTCTGACCAAGCTGGCCTCGCTGAACTTAGGAGACAACCCCATCAAAGACATCTCGCCACTAGCCAAGCTGACTCGTCTGAACACTCTGGAGTTGCGTGGCACACAAGTAGCCGACCTTTCGCCGTTATCCGCCTATACCGATCTGAAGCTGTTGATGGCTGACAAGGCACAAATCGTCGATCTAGCACCTTTGGTGAAGTGGGCCAAGGCTGATGCCGAAGGTTCCAAGCGGTTCGCGCCGTATCTGCGGATCTACCTGGCGGGGAACCCTCTGAGCGAAGAATCCAAAACCAAACATCTACCCGCGCTCAAAGCGCTGGGCGTCCGCGTGGAAGACCTCAAGTGACCCCAACACTGGCATCTGTACCGCGTGTGGGTGTGTGTGTGATGATATTCTCTTGCACCTTGACGCGGGTCAGATTGTCCAAGCCGAGCGAGCCTGCACACGCGGGGCAGCCTGGTTCGCAGGACCCCACCTCCGCGAGGGGCCTGCTGCTTACCATCTCAATAGGCCGATCCCTTTAGACACGGCGTTGGATCTGGCGAGCCAATGGCTGAGCGCCGCCCGCTATCCACTCATCTGCGGCTTGGGCGACACGACTTGCGAGGCGCAGCGGCTGGCGGTGGCCCTGGCAGACCGACTGGGGGCGGTGTTGGACACGACTACCTCCGACAGTCACGGCCCGGCGGGGTTGGCCTTTCAAGGGGTTGGCGAAGTCACCTGCACCTTGGGCGAGGTCAAGAATCGCGCCGATCTCGTTGTTTTCTGGGGGTGCGACCCCGTTCGCAATCTGCCACGCCATGCCGAACGCTATTCGGTTGACGCTCGCGGCCTGTTCACGCCCGATGGCCGTGCCAGCCGCACCATCGTGGCCGTTGATGTGGTGCCGACCCAGACAACGGCCCTGGCCGATGAGACGTACCTAGTGCGGCCAGGCAGTGACTTTGAAGCGTTGTGGACGTTGCGTTGCCTGGTGAAGGCTGTGCCTCCCTCGGGCGAGATTGAGGCGATCACCGGGGTCTCTCAGGAACGCTGGCGTAAGTTGGCCCATCGCCTCAGAAGCTGCCGTTTTGGGGTCTTGTTCTTTGGGAAGGGACTGAGCCACTCGCCGGGGCGGCACCATAATGTCGAGGCGGTCTTTTCCTTGGTCGTCGATCTCAATTCTTATACACGCTTTTATGCTAAGCCAATGGGCGCTCCGGGCAATGTCGCTGGGGCCGACAACGTCGTTACCTGGTCCACGGGTTATCCCTTCGCGGTCAACTTCGCCCGTGGCTATCCGCGATTCGGCCCCGGCGAATTCGCCGCTCAAGATGTGTTGGCTCGTGGAGAGGCCGATCTGGCCCTCCTTATTGCACGAGATCCGGCGGGGCTGTTTCCCTCTGTCGCAGCCCGGACCAATCTCAAGCAGATCCCCCACATTAGCATCGGGCCGGTTCCTTCTGAGGCACCGCTTTGCTTCGTGACGGCCACACCGGGGATCCACGCTAGCGGCACTGTGTACCGCATGGACGACGTGGCGTTGCCGGTGCGTGGCGTGCTGCCATGTACCCTTCCTAGTGAAGAAGAACTCCTCAGCCGGCTGCTGACGCGGATCACATCGAGCTAGCCGGCCGGGCAACAGCAAGGCCAGGAGAGCTTGGGCGGTCAACGGTCGTCGCCGGAGTCCACGCTCTTTTCGTTGGCTTTTTCACGGATGCGGGCGACGATCCGTTTCACGTCCTCGGGTAAAATGGCATAGGTGCTAATGCGTAAGGCACGTGACACATTGATGCCTACAACCTCTCCGTTGGTGTCCACGATCGGTCCGCCCACATCCGCCGGGTTGATCGGCATATCGTGCGGCAGCACGCGACCGTAGCCGAAGCGACGTTCGCTACTGAACGGTCCGCCGCCCCACTTGTCATACGGTGGAGCCGCCGCCGTGTTCTTGCCCAACACCGGGGCAATCTCTTCCTCAGCGTTGCCCCGCCGCACTACCAACGAGATGCGATCGCCGGCTTTGAGCTTGCTAATTACGTTGCGCAGCTGGGTGGTTTCCTTCACCGGTTCGCCGTTGATCAGGCGGATGATGTCACCCGCCTTGAGTCCAGCCGCTTCGGCCGCGCTTTTGGGCGTCACACTGCCCAGGCGGATACCTTCTTTGGATGGTTCCACCGTCACCCCCAGATAAGCCGCATTGGTCGTGGTGGCAGCTTTCTCATTGATCCGGAAGGTACGCGGTTCGCTCGTCACAGTACCGACGTGCAATGCCTCGCCTGCCTCGCCAACGGCCGCTACCAGATAGCCTTGGCCGATAATTCCTTTTTCACGCCATCTTACCGGGGTCAGCCCACTCCGCTGCACCTTCAGAACGGCCAGATCGCTCTCTTTGTCCTCGCCCCACTTGGTGGCGGTCAACACGGTGCCATCATACAAGCGAACCGTGAGCGTTCCTTTGAGCAGGCTGGCCTTGGTCACGATCAGGCCATCCGCCGAGACGATCGTCCCCATTGCCAACGATTTTCCGTCGCCATAGACGCGTACCGTGGAAACTCCAACGGGTTTGGTGGCCTCGGCAAACGCCTGGCGGACGGCTTCCTGATTGCGTTCATTCGGTCCGGTGCGGATGGTACGCGGCTTGGGAGCCGGCTCACGAACCTCATTCTCTAACAACGAGGTGAATGGTTCTAGTAGGGCCAAACCGGTCCGACGCGGGATGATCCGGCTTCCTTCCCAATCTTCGCCATCCATCATTCGCTTCCAGTTATCTAAGTAGATATTCACTGGAACATGTACGTTACCTGTCACACCACCGGCGGTTCGGCTATTCTGACCGATGACACGTCCGTTCATATCAAACAGCGGGCCACCGGAGTCACCGCCCATCAGCACGCAATCGGTGGTAATTGCCGTCGGCGTAACGCGAAGGATACGACCCAGGCGCACAGGCGGCTTTTGCCCTTTGCTGAACGACACCGGGTAGCCCATTGCTACGCACCACATGCCCGGCTTGAGTGAGTTTGACTTGCCCAACTCGGCAAAAGGCCAGGGGCCTTTTTCGGTAATGGTGGCCATGCCGGCATCGACGGCTTTGTAGTTGCCCAGAGTCTTACCTTTGGCTCGTTTGCCATCAAAGAAGATGAGAGTAATGTCGCGGTTAGCTTTGGAACCGACGTGGGCAACGGTGAGGATGGTGCCTTTAGGTTCGACGATGACGCCGCTGCCGCCCCCCAAGCCGACCACGGCGGGCATGACCTTGTTCATCACATACTGCGTGCGGGCTTCGAGTTGCCGAAGGTCCGCCAGCGTTCTAGGGGTTGTGAGATTAAACTCGTCCGGCTGGCTGGTCGCCTGGACTGGAGGGGCAGCGGCTTGACTAGGTAGCCCAACTGCGCAGAGAGCGACACCGAGGATAGCGAGAGAAACCCAACGAATCATGCCTATAGCTCCTCAGAACCGAACGATGAAGGTACTGGTATTCAACCACAACCCCGCGGGCTTGTCTCGCAAAAAAACAACTACTCCTGTGAGAAACCCTTCGCTTAACGCTGGGGATGCCCTCAGCCTTTTCCATCAGGGGGTGACCTCCATCAGGGGGTGACCTCCATCAGGGGGTGACCCGCCGGCTCATGCTCGCGCAACTCTTCTCTGATTTGACCTCGCCATCGGCCGCGGTAACCAAGAGCGGTTCATGGAATTGGCAGCATGTAGGTAGCGGCGAAAGGAGGTCGATGGGGAAAAACCAGATGTCTTTTGTATTTGTCTTTTGTATTTGTATGATGCAAATCATCCGTTGCTCCGCGATTTCAGGAAACAGCTGACGCTTCTGCTCTCTGCCTTGTGGATGTAAAGGGATTAAGAGGTTGATGCTCCATCAACGACTTCTCTGCCTTCGCGAACGCGGCTGCCATCGGGTTCGGCTCCATCGCGACGAGGCTGATTGGCTTCGTCACTGTGCAGCACCGATGGTGCATGTGGAGCTCACTCCGCAGCGTGGCGTTTACCAGGTGAAGGTGGGCGGCTATGTCGGCTATCTGGTCACGCCACGACGGCTGATCCAGTTGCACTCCAAACTGCCAGCTGACAATCTCGCTTGGATGCTGGGGATGCAGCCCGGCCCTGAGGTGGCTTCGGATCCAAACGTGGCTCCAGATGTCTGCTTGACCTCACTGCCGACCCTAGAAGGGATCGTGCGTCTTTTTGCCCAACGGTTCGAAGCCGTAGGACGCCGCGGACTGTACACCGAGTATCGGCAAACGCCGCACCAGGGACCAATCCTTCGGGGGCCGTTGAACCTGTCGGCCCAAGTTCGCGAACCGCGTCCCGATCGACTGCACAGTCAACCCGACGAGCGAACTGCCGATCTGCCCTGCAATCGCGTACCGGTAGCGTTGGCCAATCGATTGCTGGGACTGCCTTGGAGTGCCCCGACGCAAGCAATGTTGCGCAGCGCTCGCGATTGGTGGGGCGGGGTGAACGGCGAAGCGGCAACGTGGCCGGAGACAATTCCACCGGGATATGAAGAGTTGTTCGAGGTTTGTAACTGGCTCCGAGCGCATTTTGGCCACGATTCCGCCAGTGTTGTCTTTTCGTTGTCCCATGTGTTTGAACGTCACGTAGCTCGATGCTTAAAGGGCGAGTCCCAATACTCGTTCTCCCCGTGCCCGAAACTAACCCTCCGCCCCGATGTGACACTACTGCACCGGGCAATGCCCTGC
>JBDNDE010000312.1:0-5318 GCA_046719305.1 Gemmataceae bacterium
GCTGCCGGTCATGATCGGCACCACCACTTCCTGGTTGGCCAGGATCGCCTCTACCGCCGTCACCAGCTTGTCGACCCGGCCGCTGAAGGCCCGTAGCAAATATGGTTCGCCGTGGACCATGCTCCACCAACCGTTCACATCCGCATGATTGCCATAGGTCTGATGCCAGTAGTGGCCAATGCATGTCTCGGCAGCAGTCCCGTTGTGGAACATGACGGCTAGTTTGCCGACCTCGGCCCAGTTCATGATGGTCTGCCATTCGCGTGGCTCGAACCCACGTTTGCCGATGGCGTGGCGGATTTCGGTTTGGAGATGTTTGCCTTTGATATCGCGCACTTTGGTGAAGATGATGTTATTGTCTTTGCGATCAACCGAGGCAACACGCAGGAGAACGATATGTGTGGACAGATTCACAATCATGCCCAGACTGTGTGGGGCTTCCACATAAGCCCGCACCTCGGGCGGACGCGATACCAGCAGCAGGCTAGCCAGGGCGACTCCTAGGGCAACGGATAGCAAGAACCGACGAAAACGCCTCATAGGTCAATCTCCGTAACGTTCCCTGGGTCCTTTCTTACGCTTCGCCCCATTCCGTTAGCCGTTGCCGGGCGGCGTCGGCGGCCGGAGTAGTGGGGTAGTCACGCAACAACCGCTTGAGCAGGCCGATCGCCTGAGGGGTCTGCTTGGCCTCGTGCAAGGCCCGGGCAGCCTCCAACAATGCCAACGCACTCCACTCCGGGTAGTCGTAAGTAAACGGCACCACCAACAACGCCGTCGCCGCGTCGGTTGGCCGCTTCTGCGCTAGCCGGCATAGGCCGATATTCAGCTGCGCTCGGGCGGCCAAGTCGGTCGTGACGGCCGAGGTGACCTGAGTGTAGAGGTTGACAGCCTCGTCCAGGCGGCCGAGGTTTTGCAAGGCCCAGGCTTGGCCGTAACGGGCTTCGTGGGCCCAGGGGCTCGAGCCGTGGCGTTCGAGCAAGACTTGATAGGCGGCACGGCTGGCTTCCCATTGCTTGGCCTGTGCCAGAGCCGCAGCCAGTCGTAGCAGGGCGCGATCGGTCAGGCCGGGCAGATTGTGGAATTTGCCGTCATCGCGGAAGCGGGACAACAGCTTGATCGCCTCGTCGGTCTTGCCCAGCTGCAGCAGACACTCCGCCTCGCGATAGACCGCCTGCTGCCAGAGCTTGCTTTTCTCGTTGGTCGAGATGGCTTGAGCGTGTTCCAGAGCCTGCTCGATCGTCTCGCGGGCCTTCTTCAGCTCGGCTTGGGCCTGGGTTCGGGCGTCGGGCTTGCTGCTCGGATGGGCCAATACACCTTGAGCCGCCAACAGGGCGCGAGTGGCTTGATCGAGCAGACAGGCGGCCAGGCGGAGCTTGATTTTTTCTAGCAGTTCCGGGGACGGATCGCGGTCGCCTTCGAGCGCTTCTTGCAGGAGTTTGACGGCCGCGGGGTGTTCGTCCCGATTGGCCAACAATTCCGCCAGTTCCAGGCGGGCATCGACTTGGATATTCAAATCAGCAAACGACTTTAAGATATTCTCATAGGTCTGACGAGCGGCTTTCTCCGCTGGTTGCAGCGGCACTTCGCGCAACGGCACATAGGGCAGGGCTACTTGTGGCGGCGGCTGTCCGGGGGCCAGATTCTTGCTCAGTTCGTCACGGCGTTTTTGCCAGCGCTCTTGTTGTAGCTTGGTGCGGGCCACTTCGATCTCGCGTTCAGCCAGAGCACGCCAGCCCCAGGCGGCCTCGTAAAGAAGCCGGGAGCGAGCCTGGGCCAGATCGCGGCTAGCCTCGTCAGCTTCGAGCTTACGTTTGCGGAAGTCGCTTTCGCGGTTGGTCCAATAGTCCACCGCGGCGCGTATCTCGTTGATGGCCTGGGCAAGGCTTTTCTCGGCGGCGGCGCGCTGCTCGGGATTTAATCCGGGGTTGTTCAACTGTTTGCTCGCCTCAGCTAAGCGTTTTTCGCCCATCTGCTTGAGCGTCTGACCGGCACGCAGGGCGGCATCCCAGCCCTCGGGCAGTTGTTCAAACTCACGCGATACCCCATCGAACAAGTCGCGGGCTTCGACCAACTTGCCTGCTTCTCGCAGAGCCGCAGCGTGATGGTAACGCAGTGTCGCTACGAAATTCTTGCTCGTTGGACTGGCACTTAAGCTGGCCTCGTGGACCTTGCGGGCTTCCTCTAGTGTGGTGGCCGCCTCGGCGGGTTTATTTTGGCCACGCTGCAAGGTGGCCAACGCCAGCAACGCCACCGGTGCCGTGCTACTGGTTTTTAGTGGGTCAGTCGTAAATCGCCGTAATTCGTTCATCGCCCCGTTGGGGTCACCCAAGGCGGCGACTACCTTGGCGCGTTCCAGGACCGCTGGGGCCAGTGCCTCGCTCTTAGGGTACTTGTTCATGATCCGTTCATAGATGGTCCGGGCTTCGCTGTACATCTTCCGCTGCTCGTCGCGATTGGCGATCAGTACCGCTTGACGTTGCCGACAGTAGCCCAGCTTGAGCAGCGCATCTGCAGCGCTGGGATGCTCGGGAACGGCCGACACAAACGCTTCCAATAATTCGGCGGCATTTTTGAGCTTTTCTTCCATGCGGCCGGCGGCAACGGCATCATCGGCTCGGCTGGGCAGTTGCCGGAGATAGATGTCGGCCAGTTGATAGTTAACCGTTACAAGGTCGTTGACGCGATCGGTAGGGGCGATGGCTTCGAGAGCTTTTTGAGCCTTGTCCAGGTCGCCCAGCAGATAGTAGGCCATGCCGATGCCCTGGCGAGCTTGACCGATGTTAGCTGCCTCGGGATATTTCGACACCAACTCGGTGTAACGTTTGATCGCTTCTTCATAGTGCGCCTTGGCCTTGGCTCGCTCGACAGGGTTGGCATCACGGGCGTAGCGTTGTGCCACAAACACGCTATTTTCCGCCCGACGGAACAACGCTACGGCTATTAGCGGACTTTCTTTAATCCGCGTCAGCAACTCGCCCAACAGCCGATCCGACTCGGCCAACTCACCGGCCAGTTGCAGCGCGGTGGCCCGTTCGAGCGTCAGTTCAGCGTTCTGCTCGGGCAGATAATTTTGGCCGATCACATAGGAGTAGGTTTCGGCAGCCTCGCGGAAGCGGTTAGCCTTTTGCAAGAGCCGGGCCTTCTCCAGAAGCATTTCGCCGCGGAGGAATTTCTTGGCGTCCCCGGCCCGGTCGGCGGCACGGCTGATCGTCTCTAGGGCGGCATCGTATTTTTCGCCCTTGGCTGGGTCGACCTTGCCTGCCAACGCTTTGCCAATCCAAAAGGACGCCTGATCGCCCAGGGCTGGATGCTTTTCCAGCGGCTGCAGTGTTTTGATGGCCGCATCCCAGGCGCTGGTTTGCACTTGGCAAAAACCGATGCGGAGGGTGGCCTCGGCGGCAAGCGGACTGTCCGGGTTGGCCTTCACAAACGCCGTTAACTGCTCCTGCGCCTCGGGGAAGCGACCATCTTCGTAGAGCATGCAGCCAAGGTAGAAGCTAGCTCGCAGGACGTGATCGGGCGGGCTCTTGACCAAGCGTTCCAGTCGTGCCTTGGTTTCCGGCGGCAGCGGTTGACGTAGCGACTCGGTGGCCTTTTTCTTCGCTGCTTCGTAGCCGGCCAGGACTGCCTGATAGCGCAAGCGGGCGTCATCGCGTTCGTTGATCGAGGTGTTGCGATGATGGATTCGCGCCAGCAAATAGGTGGCATGGGTGCCGAAAGTTTCGTCCTTCCACACCACTTCGCGGGACAGCAGCCGACCAGCGGCCGAGTCGTTGCCTAAGAGAAACTCGGCGAAGCCGGCCAGATACATCGCCTGGGGGCCAAAAGCGTTGGCTTGCCAGGCTTTGCCGGCGTCGCCATCGAGCAAAGCCAGAGCCGCGCGTGCCTCCTTGGGTCGCTTCAGCCGCAGCAGCATTTCGGCCTGATCGCAGCGGGAGCGAAGCTGCCAGTCGGCTAGGGTTTTGTCGTCCTGAGCGGCTTTGGCTCGTTCGGCGAAGGCTTCGGCGGCCAAGGCGAAATGACGGGCGGCCTCCTCGAAACGCTGACGGGCTTGATCGCGCAGGGCGTTGGCCTCGGCGGGTTTCGCTTGGGCCTGCCGCAACGCCTGCATCCCTTGACCGCGTCGCGCCATGGCCAGATAGTACATCGCCCGAGGCTGCTCGGCAAAGTTACGGTCGCCAGCGACTTGGGCGAATTCGTCGGCGGCTTTGGCGTAGTCGCGTTCGTTGCTTTCCAGCAGAGCCAGCCCTAGACCGTAGCGGGCCAGTGGGGCGTCGCGATGGCCACCGAACTTAGAGAGGAACTCGCGGTAGCGGGCGATGGCAAAGGGGAAGTTTTTCTCGTTGAAGGCACGTTGGGCGCTTTCCAGGGTCATCCGAGCAGCCTGGTCTGTAGGCAGCTGAGCCTGCACCGTTAGTAGCGGTCCAACTCCAACTAACAACAGCGAGAAACGCATCGCGGGGAACATGAGCAGCCTCCGGCAGGAGAGAGCAGATGAGCGATCACCGAAGAAGTCAGGCGAGTGTCAACGGAAGAAGCGTAGAATATTGTCTCAAAAAGTGGTTGGGTCGTCCAACAAAAGGGTGAAAGATTAGGGGCCGGGCAAGTCAGCAGAGCAAGCCACGAGGGCGAAGCAAGCCACGAGGGCGAAGCAAGCCACGAGGGCGAAGCAAGCCACGAGGGCGAAGCAAGCCACGAGGGCGAAGTAGCGTCTTTATGCTCCACTCTGCTACGCCCCGCTCTGGAGTCTCGAACGCTTTCTGACTCAGCCTTCCACCCAGGCGTGGTCCACCGGCGTGAAGCTTACCAGTTCTTCCGCCGTGAACCACAGCCCGATTTCCTTAGCGGCGTTTTCCGGCGAGTCGCTACCGTGGACCAAGTTGTTCTGCACGCTGAGGGCATAGTCGCCGCGAATGGTGCCCGGAGCGGCCTTGACGCCATCGGTAGCCCCAATAAGGTTGCGAGCCACCGTGATCGCCTCGCGGCCTTCGAGAACCAAGGCGACTGTGGGGCCGGAGGTCAAGAAGGAGATGAGCGAGCCGTAGAAGGGGCGTTCTTTGTGAACCTCATAGTGTTTTTCGGCCAGGCTCTGGGAACATTGAACGAGTTTAAGGCCAGCCAAGCGTAGCCCCTTGCGTTCAAACTTGGCCAGAAGATCACCGACAAGCCGACGTTGAACGGCGTCGGGTTTAAGTAAAATTAAGGTCCGTTCCATAGAAACCACTCCGATATTCTGAGGTTAGCCGGGAGAGACATTGAAGTGATATTGTAGGAAAAGGGGGGGAAAAAGCCTGACTTCATTAATTCTTCACAAGATC
>JBDNDE010000313.1:0-5309 GCA_046719305.1 Gemmataceae bacterium
ATTCGACCTGCGGGCCATCCTCGACGGTCGCTGCACGTCCCCCCGCCATTCGCAGCGTGGCCACAGCCAGCACAATACACAGCATGGCCAGCAATGCCATCCCTAGACTGAGCGAGGCAACCACCGGTTGACGGCGGATCCAACGGTTGAGTCGTCGCCAGCCTGGTTCCCGCCGGGCGTTCACCGGTTGATCCAACAAATAACGTTGCAAATCGTCAGCTAAGGCAGCGGCACTGGGGTAACGGTCGGCTGGCTCGCGGGCCATCGCCTTGAGGCAGATGGTGACCAGTTGCGGTGGCAAGTTGGCTTGGAGCCGTTCGGGGGGCAGCGGATCACTACGACGAACCCGGTCGAGCGTCTCTAAGGGCGTGTTGCCCTGATACGGCGCGTTACCTGTCAGGCATTCGTACAAGACCGCCCCCAGGGCATAGACATCCACCGCTGTGGTCGCCTGCGCGGCGTGGCCCTCGGCCATTTCCGGGGCCATGTAGGCGGGCGTACCCAGGATCGCCCCGGTGTGAGTGACACCAGCCTGTCCATTGAGCCGTTTGGCGATACCGAAGTCGGTCAGTTTGGGTATGCCCAGCAGCCGCACCACAGCAGAAGCAGCTAGTCGCGGCTCGACCTTGCTACTAAGCAACACATTAGCCGGTTTGATGTCCCGATGCAGAATGCCGGCGTCGTGGGCGACCTGGACTGCCCGCGCGAGCATCTCGACCAGTTCGGCGGCATAGCGTGGCGGCAAAGGAGCGTTCCCCAACGCCTGGGCTAGAGAGCCGCGATCCATGTATTCCAACGCGAAGAACGGCAAGCCTTGATGCTCGCCGACTTCGTCGATGCGGACGATATGCGGATGCTGCACCCGACAGACCGCCTGGGCTTCGGCTCGAAAACGCAGCAAATCCGTCGGGGCTGCATGTCCGCCGGCTGACAGCATTTTCAAGGCAACGATGCGTCCGCTGGCTCGATGGCGAGCGCGATAGATGACACCGGCCCCCCCGCGACCGATTTCTTCCAGCAATTCATAGCCGGGGATTTGCGGCAACGAGTCAGAAGCACTGGAGGGCGGCGGCACTGTTACATTCCATGGATAGCTGGGCGTGATTTCCAGATCAGAAGGGGTGTCCAGCGGACAAGAGCTTGACGGGGCCGCTCCACACTTCGGGCAGTGCTGCGGTGTGTCGGCCACTTCGGATTGGCCAGAGGTGCCGGAAGTCCAGCAATGGCCTTGGGGGCAGACCTGATTCACAGCCATTATCGCATCCCCGACAAAGATGAGGGAACGATGATAGTTATCTTACGGAATCTGCTGTTTGGGAACAACACAAAGTGACAAGACCCCTCGTTTTTTCTTTTTTCCCGAGGTCTAGGTCCGGCACGGCCTCTGATCGGATAAAGAAAAAACCCCACGCCACTAAGTTAAGTGGCGTGGGGTCCAAGCCCCGAACTCTCTAGTGAGGTGAGGCCTCTCCTTGTACTTAAAGGACGCCTCCAACCAGCAAACTATTCAGTTTTAGTTTCAGGACCGGCCAAGGCTCCAGCAAATCGGATCGCCCCCCCTCCGCAGGATCTCGTTGCCGCTGGGGGCGAAAACGCTTCGGGCTGCTTTTCTCCCTGGATCCAGATCGTATAATAACGCCGCGGACTCTTTGCATCCCCAGGAGGACGAGAGATATGACCAGTCGTTTGGTATCTCGAATCGTATTGGCTTGCTTGGCCATGACTGGCTTTATGGCTCTGGCCGATCGCACCAAGACGCCGACGCCCACCCGGGTGGACTCGTTCTCGCTACGCGATCCCCGCGATAACTCCGAACACACCTTAGCCGGCGAGCAGAAGGCCACGGTGGTGGTATTTCTGGGCACACAATGCCCCATCAACAACGATTATCTGCCCGAGTTGGCCCGGTTGCACAAAGAATACGCTCCCAAAGGGGTGCGTTTCTTGGGCATCAACTCCAACCGCCAGGACTCCCCCGCCGAGGTGGCTGCTCATGCCAAACACGCCGCGGTGCCGTTTGCCGTGCTGAAGGATCCCGGTGCCCGCATCGCCGACCGCTTTAACGCTAAACGCACCCCCGAAGCCATCCTCCTTAACTCCAAATATGAAATTGTCTATCGCGGCCGCATCGACGACCAGTTTGGCATCGGCTATCGGCGTCCAGGCAAACCGACGCGCCGGGATCTGGCCGAGGCTCTCGACGATGTGTTAGCAGGCAGACCCATTCGTGTCGCCAGCACTGAGGTGGCCGGGTGTTACATCGGCCGACCCACGAAGGTGAAGGCCGAAGGCAAAGTGACGTTCACGCGCGACGTGTTGCCCGTTTTGCAGCGAAATTGTCAAGAATGCCATCGTCCGGGACAGATTGGACCGATGAGCCTCAACGAGTACGATGAGGTCATCTCGTGGGCTGAAACCATCCGTGAGGTGGTCAGCGAAGGCCGCATGCCACCCTGGTATGCCGACCCCAAATATGGCGAATGGGCCAACGACAAGCGGTTGAGCGACAGCGAGAAAAAGACGTTGCTCACCTGGCTGCAAGAGGGGATGCCCAAAGGCGACGATGCCGACACGCCAGCGCCGCGTGTCTTTCCCGAAGGCTGGATGATCGGCAAGCCCGACCAAATTATCCCCATGCCCGAGGCGTTCACCGTCCCGGCCGAAACGCCGCCCGGTGGCGTACCCTATAAGTATTTCACCGTGGATCCGGGCTTTAAGGAAGACAAGTGGATTCAAGCGGCCGAAGCCCGTCCTGGGGCAGCGGCAGTAGTGCATCATATCCTTGTGTTCATCCTGCCACCCAACAAGAAAATCCTCGATCCGGGTGCCCCCGATGCTGTACTGTGCGGCATGGCTCCGGGCGATATGCCGTTGATGCTGCCCGAGGGGTACGCCAAGAAGGTGCCGGCCGGCTCTAAACTCATCTTCCAAATGCACTACACACCCAACGGCAAAGAACATAAGGATCTGTCGTCGATCGGTCTGGTTTTTGCCAAGAAGCAACCGACGCATCGCGTGTTCACATTTCCGGTACATAATGATCTGTTCCGTTTGCGCTTCATGGGCATCCCTGCTGGAGCCGAGAATTTTGAGATGACCGCCTCACGCACCCTTCGCCGCGACGCCGAAATCCTCGCCTTCATGCCTCACATGCACTTGCGGGGCAAATCATTCCGCTACGAACTGCACCACAACGGCAAGAAGGAAATTCTCCTCAACGTGCCGCAGTACAACTTCAATTGGCAGAGCGTCTATCGCTCCAAAAAGCCACTGCAGGTTCCAGCCGGAGCCACGATTCACTGTGTGGCAAGCTTCGATAACTCGGCAAACAATCCAAACAACCCCGACCCCAGCAAGAGAGTCCTGTGGGGCGACCAAACCTGGGAAGAGATGATGATCGGTTGGTACGACTACGCCGAAAAACTGCCATAAGGTAGCAAGAGTGTTTTGTGGCGAAAATTGCTTATTTTACTGAAACGCTCATGGGATTCACGAAAGCATCGCTCATCGACTGGATCGTCTCCGGACGGATCGTTCCCTTTTGCACCCAGACCCGGTAACGCACCAGCAACGGCTTGTCTTTCGTCACTGTCGTCACGAAGTACGAACCGAAACGCCCATAGGTGCGTTCGCTGAAGCGGGCTTCCTTGGGGTTGGTCGGCAGATCGAGGTACACCGCGGTATAACGCTCCTTGCCCAGGCCGAAGTTCATCGCCAGCCAGGGTAGATTGACGTGCTTCTTGTTACCCGGCCAGTTGACCTCGGTGCCCGGCTTGCCAACCCCATCAGGCCGAATGAAATAAGTCGTTTTGCGCTGCTCCTTGCCGGCCACCTCGTTACTGGCGCGGAAATGGAAGCCCGCGTGTTGTGGGTCGCCGTCCAGTTTGAGCTCCTCGACCACGGGCGTCAGCCGCGAGGCAAACTCGATCAGTGTACCGCCCGGCAGCGGAAAGGCAGCCAACTCGCGCTCCTCGATGGCAAACGTCTTGTTGCCGTCGCCATTCCAGTCGATACGCACCCGATGCCGACCAACGACGGCGTTGGGGGGCGACTCGTCGAGGAACTCCTTGTGCGCCTGGTGCGTCTGCTTGCGGCAGTGCCAGATATCCACCACCGTCTTGTCATAGCTCACCTTCATGAAACCGTAGAACAGGCCGCGATGGTGGGTGAACTCGCCGCCGACGCCCTTGGTGAGCAGCACGCCCTCGGGCGAGTAGGCGTGATGGTAGACCTTGAACGTCGCCTCACGCTTCGATTCGTCCAGCTTCGGATGCTCGTACTGGAGCACCGGCGCGTTGCCGTTGGACAGCGTCGCTCGCTCGGGCTCCTTCTTCCACACCAGCGGCCCGCTTGGTTTGCCCTCGCTTAGCGTCAGTTTCGCCGTCGCCGTCTTGCCCGCCTCCAGTTTCGGCACCACCAGCCACGCCTCGGCCGTCTCCTTGCCGGTGGCCCCCAGTTGCGGCGCGAGCACGGCGACGGGCACCTCCTTGCCATCGAGCGTCGCCGTGGCGGTGAACGTCTTGCCCGCAGGCAACCTCAGGGGAATGCGCACGGGATCATTGGTGCGGTCGACCTTGCCGGCCGCAATCTCGGCAGTGAACGTGAGATCGGCCGAAGCCAGCAACAGGAGAGGAACCAGAAGCATGTGAGGCAACTCCGAGTGAGAGAAAGCACTGGGGCGAAACGCGAAGTTCGTTGTATGGTCAGGATGCCAGGCAGAGGAGGCACGAGTAGGCCGAGATCTTGCGACACGGAAGAGGCGAAACATAGTACAGAAGATGGATTCTGGGGGGCCGTCACTCCCGCCGGGCAGTGAGTTGCCCGGAAACGATTGGTAGCGAGGCCAGCGATTGGGGCGAAGGCGATTCGATCCTTCGCCTGGACTCGTGTTTATCATTTTTGGGATACAAGCTTCTTTTCTTCGCGGTGGATAGCAACCGCTACGGTAGCCCGGTTGTAGAGCCTCGGACGCCGCTTGGCTACCGACACCCGGCCATTACCCCCGGCACGGGACCATTGGTACTACTGCAGGAACGCCCACTGGTACGAGTGGGTCTTGCCCCCCTGACTAGTGAAGACTACGACCAAGCCTCCGCCCCGATCGAACGTGCGACAGCTTGCTTGGGCCTCCTCGATCTTATTTGAGTTCGATCAGCAACTCGTTTTTGCCTTCCGCCTTGACCTGTTGCGTGATGTCGGTGGTTGCAAAGTTGGCATATTTGGTGGGAATGGGTGACTTGAAACCGCCTGGCGGCTCAGGTGCCAGCACTCCCGGTTCGATCTCTTTTACGCCACTGACGGCGACAATG
>JBDNDE010000314.1:0-5306 GCA_046719305.1 Gemmataceae bacterium
CCTCCACAAAAATATCCCGAGGCCGTCGCTCAACTTAGTGGTCTGCTCGCCGCCGGAGCAGATGACCTAATCCCTCAAGAAAATGGCCGACTGATTCCAACACGTCTGGCCGTACATGCTACTTTGGCTCGTTTGCCTGCCAAAGCCTTGGCGGAGTATCGCCAACGTCTCGAACCGCTGGCCGCTGGTTGGCTAAAAGCCGGCGATTTGCGCCGGGTGATTCAAGAAGCTTTTGTCAGCAAGGCCGCTCTAGTGGCGTTGGATCGGCTCGGTGATCAGGCGTTTCTGATCGGCGACTGGGACGCCGCTGCACGCTACTGGAGCGCCATCGCACCGCTGGAGCCGTCGGCCGGGGCGTTGGTGCATCCCGACCCCACCGAAGCGCAACAGGCACGCGCCCAAGCTAAACAGTTGCTCGCTCGCCGCTTTGCCGGCCGCTCCGACTTCGAGGCCGCCCTGGCCGCCTTCCGCAAGCGCTTCCCCTGTGCTGAAGGCCCTTTAGCCGGTCAGCGCGGCAACTACGCCGAACTGCTTAGCCAGCTACAGGTGGAACCAGCCGACACACGCGATTGGCCCACCTTTGCCGGTAATGGCCAACGCGCAGGGGTGGCCAGTGGCCCTTCACGGGTGTTGGATGCCCTGTCGCGTCTGGGACGCAAGGGGCCAACTTTCGTCTTCGATCTCTCCCGCCGCGTCGTTCTGGCGGGCGGTGTAGCCAGCGTCCGCCGCGATCAGGCTGTCGAGGCGGCCCGTCGTCTGGCCTACTACCCCGCCCTGATCGGCTCCACTGCATTAGTTAACGATGGTCGTTACATCACTGCCTATGACCTTCGCACCGGCAAGACCGACGTGTGGTTTGATGCGGCCGACTATCTACGCGGCGTGCCGCGGGTGATCCAACCGCTGCCGCGTCCTGATAGTCGCTACACCCTAAGCGTTGCCGAGGGGCACGTTTTCGCCCGAGTTGGGGCCTCAGGGGTGCGTGATGTTCGGCCCATCGAGGGCAAAGTCGCAGAGGACACCCAGAGCGCCATCGTCTGCTTGCGTGAGGGCAAACTCCGCTGGATGGCCCACGCTTCTGATCCGGCTCGCAAGGAGTTTGCTGTCTTCGAGGGCAGCCCGCTTGTGGTTGGCGAACGCTGCTATGTCGCCGTCAGTCGCTTCGTCGGTGATCGCGTGGTGACGGCCATCCATTGCTACGCGGCCTTCAGCGAGGAGGAGCGGCCCGCGCCATTGTGGAAGGTGGATGTGTGCGAGACCCGCGAATTGTTGACGGCCGATGCGCAACCAGGGGGCGAAAGTGAGGGGCAAAAGGTGCGGACGCGGCACCATCTGTTGACGCAGGCCGGCGACAGCGTGGTGTATTGCTCCCACTCGGGCCTCATCGTCTCGCTGGATGGCCTACGCGGCACGAGAAACTGGGCGGTGCGCTATCCGCGTCGCGAACTGGTCGAACCCAGCGACGAGCCGCTCCTGCGTGATCTGTGCCCGCCTGTGTGTGCCCAAGGCCGGCTGTATGTTGCACCGGCCGATTCGGACCGCTTGCTGTGTCTGGACCCGGTAACTGGCGAGACGCTGTGGTATCGCGATCGACTGGATGTGGTGCATCTGCTGGGGGTTGGTCGTGGGCGGCTGATCTTCTCCACCTGGCGCAACCTGAGCCATGGCCGCGTCGAGGCCGGCGGTTTGCGGGCTGTGGATGCCTACAGCGGCAGCGATGCCAGCGGCTGGATGTTACCCGACGACGGCGCGGGACTCATCCCGTTTGGCCGCGGCTTGCTTGTGGGCGATTTGGTCCTCTGGCCGACGTTTCGCCAGCCGTTCGGCGTCGTAGCCGTGCGGCAAGAGGACGGCCGACAACCGGACAACCCGACGCTGCTGCATCGGATTCGCTCGGGAAATCTACTGTACGCCAACGGCATCTTCCTCGTGACAGATCGGCAAGCGATGTATGCCTATGTACCCACCGTAGACCCACCCGAACAGGAGAAGCCCCCCGAGAGTGACGACTCCCGCCTGGGCCGTATCCTCCGCGAACGCGATTGGGCAGCATTGGCCCGCGAACCACGCTTACAACGCCTTGACATCCGCGATGAACGCGGCTTGCCCCAGGCAGCGGCGGTGTTGTTAAATCGATCCCTGCCCGCGTTGCCGGCTTGGCCGCCTGAGCCAGGGCAAGCCACGGAGTTTCGCCTAGGACGCGACGAAACCTTTTTGCCCGTACAAGGCGGTGGCCTGATCCTCAGCACCCGTCCGGGCGAACTATTGCATCGCGACTCCCGTGGAATCCGCTGGCGCGTTAAGCTCGGCTTGACGCCCACGGTTGCCTTTCGTCTGCCGACCCAGCTGCTCGTCGCTGGGGCCGAAGGAGTTGCGGCTGTCTCGTCTCAGGGCGATTTGCGGTGGCACTGGCCGGCTCCCCGTTTGCCGCGTTGGCCGACCGATGCCGCACCGGGTCCATCCCTTCCTGTCGAGGCCCAAGCGGCCGAAGCGTTGCATCTGTTTTGCCCGATCGGTGAGCAGTTGCTCGTAGCTCAGGGGGGGCGACTCTTTGCGTTGTCCATAACCACGGGCCGTTGCTTATGGGCCTGGGACGCACCCGGGGCCGGCTTGAACTTGTCGCGCGGCCGGGGACGCATCCATCATCTAGCCCCACTGGGGGGGGCTGTCCTGGCCCAAGTGTCTTACCACCGCTATCTGTTTGACCTAGAAACCGGCCAGGTGCGAGGCCGCTATCCAGAGTCGAACGGTCCTTGGCCGTGTCCGCCGTTGGCCTTGCCCGACGGGGTGCTGATCGCTGAGAAACAACAGCTACGGCGGTTGGATCTTCAGGGAGCCGTGAGTTGGCGCTATCGCCTGCCCGGCAAGACGACCCGCACCGGCCAGCCGCCTCTCGTCTTGCCTTGGGCCGACAACAAGCTCGTCGTCGCCATCCCGGAGAACCTTGGCGTGCGCCTGCGCTATCTTGATGCTCGCACTGGCCGCCCTCTGCCTAGCAACGGCCAAGACCCGTTGCTGTTATCGGCCGATGCGGCCCGCGAGGCCTGGCAGGTCGTGGGGGACCGGCTGATCCATAGCGACGGAGAGAGACTAATCGTCCGCGCGTTGCCTAGTGGTCGTGAACTCTGGAGCCGGGTGACACCGATGGCCCATCGCTGCCGTATTTTAGTGAATCGTGCGGGAATCTGGTTGAGCGCGCGTGAAGGACCAGGGATACGGGCGGTTGTCCGCTGGCTGGGAATTGCGGTACAATGGCGAGTAGGTCCTTGGCCGGGCCTTGCCGATCAAATCGGTCTGTGGAGCCTCGATGGCCAGCCACGCGGCCAATGGTGTTTGCGACCGCATCGGTTGCCGCGTCTGCGAGAAGCAGCCGAGCGTGGTGGTGTGATTCCTCTGGTGTGGATTGGCCGCGATATCGTTGTCCCCGGCCCCATCCTGCAACCCGTCCCGGACCAACAGCCGGGGACTGGTACCATCCTGGTCGCGCTGGGCGATCAGGTCGCCTGTCTTCAACCCACGAAGTGATGCATTCTCATGCCGACTATCCGTTGTAAAAGCTGTGGGCTGCTCGTTCAGGTGCCCGTTGGCGGTCGTCGTCTGTGTGGCTGCGGGACCTGGCTCTCGGCCGATGAACTGGCCCCAGCGGCGGCCAGCGTGTCCGCTCCGCGAGTAGAGGTTCCGACGGCCCCCCCAGCACCGGCAGTTCCCGTGGCCCAGCCAGTGATTGTCGAGGCTGCTGAAACCGGTCCCCGCCTGGAGGGGGATCTCTCGGCCATCGAACGGCTCAACGACGGCTACCGCCGCATCCGCCGCGAGATAGCCAAGGCCATCGTGGGCCAGGAACAGGCACTGGAAGAGTTGCTCATCGCTATCTTTGCACGCGGCCACTGCCTCCTGGTGGGCGTGCCAGGGCTGGCCAAGACGCTGATGATTCGCACGCTGGCCGATTCGTTAAGCCTAAGCTTCAGCCGGATTCAGTTCACCCCGGACCTGATGCCCTCGGACATCAGTGGTTTCGAGGTGCTGCAAGAGGACAGGGCCACCGGGCAACGGGTGTTCAAATTTTTGCATGGACCAATTTTCGCAAATGTAGTGCTAGCCGACGAAATCAACCGCACGCCCCCTAAGACCCAGGCGGCCTTGTTGGAGGCAATGCAAGAACGCCAAGTCACCGTGGGAGGGACGCGGCACAAGCTGCCCGATCCGTTCTTTGTGCTGGCGACGCAAAACCCCATCGAACAAGAAGGCACCTACCCGCTGCCTGAGGCGCAACTCGACCGCTTCATGTTCATGATCAACCTCGATTACCCCGAGGAAGAGGAAGAGTTCCGCATCGTCGAAATGACTACCAGCACTAACGTCCCCTTGCTGGAAAAAGTCCTCTCGGCCAACGACATCCTCGAAATGCAAGACATCGTGCGTAAAGTGCCGGTGGCACCGTATGTAATCCGCTATGCGATGAAGTTCACCCGCTTGACCCGTGTCAGCAGCCGGATCGGCCGCACAGGTGGGAAGCCCAACGAAGAGGTGCCGAGCTTTATCCGGGATTACATCACTTGGGGAGCCGGTCCGCGTGCCACACAGTTTCTCATTTTAGCGGCCAAGGCACGCGCGGTCTTGCACGGCCGTTATTACGTTTCGTGTGAGGATGTGCGGAGCGTGGCACCGGCCGTGATGCGACACCGGATTGTCACGAATTTCAACGCCGAGGCTGAAGGCATTCGTCCCGACGACATCATTGCCAAGCTGATCGAGATGATTCCCCGCGACCCCGCTGAGAAGGGCTGAGTCATGAGCGAACTTCCCACTCCCCCCCCAACCGCAACCGGCCGGCAACTGCCGATCGGCAATCTAGCGTTTTATCGCGGATTGAGCCAAGGAATTCGTCTGACCCTGGCAGCCCTGGAAACCCTTGAAAAGGATGAGCTGCGGCACCTGGTCGCCAGCTGGCTCGAAGAACTCGACCAACGGATTGCTCAAACTCAGTTTGCCCAGGCGGAACGTAGCCCTGCAGCTATGGCGGCCATGCTTGCTGATTTGGACCGGATCGAACGCGGGGAAGAAGTGGGCCGCGACTTTGAGGAATTCCTCGACGAGCTAGCCCGCAAACATTCGTTGTTGCCGCTTCGGAAAAACGGTCCCCCCGCGGAGAAAGCGGGCTGAAGTCGGAAGTCGAATGAGATACCAAATCACCATCAACCAAGTGTGCCAAGATCAACTCGCCGGTATCCTGATTGACTATCTCGACTTGAGGCGAGCAGAGGAAGTGTATGAAGCCGCCCGGACCTTGTCGGGTGGGCAGGGTC
>JBDNDE010000315.1:0-5258 GCA_046719305.1 Gemmataceae bacterium
AAGCGTTTTTTGGCCGTTGTAATTTTTCTGAAGGAAGTCCTCGAACTGAGCGGCGATGCAAAGGCTCTCGAGGATACGGCGTTTTTGGTCGTCGCTAAAGTGGGGAGCGTTGCGAATCGGCTCCATGCGTTGCTGGAGCCAACGGCGTACTTCGATGTCTTGGATATGCATATATTCGACACCGATGGAGCGGCAGTAGGTGTCTTGCAGAGCCTGGATGAGTTCGCGAAGGGTGGCATGGCCAAGGCCGAAGAACGGGGCGGTGTCGATAACGGCGTCGAGGTCTTTCTCTGTGAGATTGAATTCGTCTAATTCGAGTAGTTTAAGCAAGTTTTCTTGCCTAGGGGCCAAACCGAGGGGGTCCAGATTCGCTTTAGCGTGACCGATGTCGCGATAAGCAAAAATTAATCGCACGATCCCGATTTGCCGTGAGGCATCGCCGGAGCGAGACAGGCGACCTAGGCCGAAGCGGAACCCTTCGAAGAAACAAGCGACGCTGGGATCGACCGAGGCAGGATCGAGACTCCAGCGTTGGTACAATTCGTCGAATAGTTCAGCGTTGGCAAGCACGGACACGGTGGATTGGCTCATGGGTCAGCGTTCCGGGGTGGCTCCTGCCCTGTTCTCACACCAGGGCGTTGCTGGGAGGGAGAGGCCCAGTCAGTTCCTACCTATTACTTTAAAGCAAGTGACCCACCTTGGACAAGTTGAGCCTGAGCAAGATTACCCTGGATTCTTCGCTGGCCCGAGATTTTCTTCGTGACTGCGGCCCTTCAAGCCGGAAAATTTTTCCAGCCCCGGGATCGAATCTGTGCCGATGGAGGGCTCGGCCGAACCTAAAACATCCTAAAGATTCTGTGTCATCGAGATTCCTGCATGAGTAAGATTCGCATTGCCTCGCCCCAAGAAATCGTTGAACTCGATCGCGGCCTGCTGCGTGAGGTCGGCCGCACCGTTCTGGAAGGTGAAAAGATCACCCAGTATGAGATTAGTTTGGCCTTTGTGGATGACGCTACGATCCATCGACTCAACAAGCAGTTTCTTGATCATGATGAGCCAACAGATGTTCTTAGCTTTCCTCTAAGTGATCCATCGGCCAAAATCCTCCAGGGTGAGCTGGTCATCGGAGCCGAGGTCGCCCACCGTCAGGCCACCCAACGCGGTCACAGCGTCCAAGCCGAATTGGCCCTGTATGTTATTCACGGCTTGTTGCACCTGTGCGGGTACGATGACCTCGACGAGCGTTCAGCCGCACTGATGCGTCAGCGGGAGAGGCATTATTTGAAGTTATTGAATCTGCCGGACATTGCCCCACGCGACGACGAGGGAGACGCCTAAGCGATGCCACTGGACAAAGTGCGGGCTGTGGTGCTGCGTACTACCGACTGGAGCGAAACCAGCCGCATCGTGACTCTCTTTAGCCGGGAACAGGGCAAATTGCGTGGATTGGCCCGAGGTGGGCGTCGCCTCAAAAGCAGCTTCGATAATGGCCTTGATTTACTCACGCTGTGCGATATGGTCCTCCTCCGCAAAGCATCGGGGGGGCTGGATCTGTTGACCGAGGCTCTGGTCGTGCGCCGGTTCGCTCATCTCCATCGCGACCTATCGGCTTTGTATGCCGGCTATTACGTCGCAGAGTTGCTGGCCGACTGGACCGAGGAAGCGGACCCCCATCCGGCGTTGTTCGACGAGGCCATCGCAACCCTGGACGAACTGGGCCAAGGGCCGATCGGGCAACGGGTTTTGCGTTGGGAGACGGTGCTGTTACGCGAGTTGGGCTACAGCCTCGAAGTAAATCAGTGCGTCGCGTGCCAGGCCGAGCTTTCTCAGCCCCCGCTGGCTTTCAGTGCCGAGGCGGGCGGGGTGTTGTGTCCGCGGTGTCAAACCGGAGCCGGCCAACGGCTACGGTTGTCCTTCGAGGGTTTGGCAGGGCTTCGACATCTGGCTGGGGCCGCCTGGCGTGAGCCGCTGGATGGACGGGTACGATCCGAATTGCGGGCGTTGATGGGGGGCACCATCACGTTCTTGCGGGGCAAGCCGCCCAAAATGCTGCCCTATTTGGGGGGATGAAGGTGTACATCTCACGGCTAACTCGTCGTTTCGCGGGCTTGCTGGCCCTGACAGCGCTGAGCGGTAGCGGGTGTGTCACCACCAACGTGATGCTCAACCCGTTTGGCACATCCCCGGCTGGTCCTGAGATCACCGAGACATTTACCCTCACTCGCGAAGGGAATCTTCGCCCTGTGGTGGAAGATGTTTACAGTCCCGAATTGCGTGCTGAGTTGGAGCGCGCCCGCGAAGCCTACCGGCGAGAAGAATATAGCAAGGCCGAACGACTGTTCGGTGCTATTGCCGACCGCGATAAGCTACCGCCCCAGGCCGTCCAAGAGGCGATGTATTACCGGGCCGAATGTTTACGGCTAACCGGATACTATCCTCGAGCCTGTGACACCTATTCGGCTCTGGTCAGCAAGTTTCCCCAGAGCAGTTATCGGGAGCAGTGCGTCGAACGGATGTTTGATATTGCCTGTTACTGGCTTGAGGATACCTGGCAGGAGATGCGCGAAAACAAAGAGGTGCAAGAGGGCAAACGGCGGATGGTGTGGCCGCGTTGGGTGTCACTGGACCCCAGCAAGCCGATCCTCGACCGCGAGGGGCGGGCCATCGAAGCCTTAGAGAAGGTCCGCCTTTACGATCTGAATGGCCCTTTGGCCGATCAAGCTCTGTATCGTTGTGGTGTTGTGAAAATGTATCACGAAAACTACAGCGAAGCGGAGATGTACTTTAGCCAGATTCACGCTCGTCATCCCGAGAGCAAACTGGCCCCCAAAGCAATCGAACTAGCAGTCTTTTGTAAACAAATGAGCACCGGTGGCTCGTCCTATGATGGACGCAAAGCAGTTGAGGCCCGTGAGTTGATCCAGGCCGCTCTGCGCAGCTACCCGCAGATTGCCCACGATCCGGTCAAACGCGAGTACATGGAAAAGCAACGCCAAGCCATCGACCTGCAACAGGCCGAAAAAGAGTTCAAAATGGCCGAGTTCTATCGGCGCATCGGGCAGTATGCCTCGGCCTACTGGTACTATGAGTTGGTGCGGCGACGTTATCCGCAGACCCGCTATGCCCAGGAAGCCCAGGAGCGTTGGGCTAGCCTTAAAGAGTGGCTTGAAAAGAACGGTCACGAGGTGCCGATCGAGTCCCCAACGAACGCGGGCCAGTAACACCGGAGGGTATCTGCATGCGTCTGGGTTGTGTGCTTCTGGCCGCCTTGGTGCTGCTCTTGCCTGCTTGCTCCACGGATGGCCATTTCACCGTGGGCGGTTATTCGAGCAAGCCCAACTATGCCGACAACATCCGCACGATACGCGTCCCGATGGTCAAGAACCGCTCCGGCTACACGGTCACACCGGTGGTCGGCCTAGAGCAAGACTTGCATCGGGCACTGATCAACGAGATCGAAACCAACACGCCGTATCGTGTCACCCAGGGCGAGGCCGACACCGAATTGACAGTAGTGATTCGCGACGTGCGTAAGCAGTTGCTCAACTTTACTCCGTTCAACACTACCCGGGAAAGCGAGCTAATCGTCGTGGTCGATGTCTTGTGGCGCGATTTGCGTACCGGGCAGGTGTTATCTCGTGTGGCCCGTCGGCCGGGCGACCGGGAGCAACGCCCCGAGACGCGACAACCGCTACTGGCAGATGGGCTACTTCCAGGAGTACCCCGGATCGGCGAGGTGCCCGAACGTCAGGGAACTGGCCCGCAAGCGGTCGCCCCCGACGAAGAAGCTCCGCCTGATCCATTAGCCAATGTGGTTGTCACGCCGGTGCAGCTACGCACGGCTGCCCAATTCCGACAAGAACTGGGTGAATCGACCACAACGGGGTTACAAAAGGCGATCAAGCAAATTGCCCGGCAGATCACCAACGCGATGGAATCGGGCTGGTGACACCACTGCTTGTGATGTTCTGTTCTCTAAGAGATGAACCGAAGAGATGCAACCGTCATGCTTCCTGTTGTTTCCGTGGCTCCGACGGCTTGGTCGTGGACCATCCGCGACCGGGTACTGGATCTGCGCCCACGCGCCCTAGTCATGGGCATTGTCAATGTCACTCCGGATAGCTTCTCCGATGGCGGCCGCTATTTCGATCCCCACCGCGCCATCGAACATGCCCGGCAACTGATCCGCGAAGGGGCCGACTTGCTCGACATTGGTGGCGAATCGACTCGCCCCGGGGCCACCCCGGTTGCCGTGGACGAAGAAATCCGCCGCGTTGTACCGGTCATCAAAGCCCTGGCCGGCTCCGTTCCGCTGAGCATCGACACCATGAAAGCTGCCGTAGCAGAAGCGGCTCTACAAGCCGGCGCGCAGATTGTCAACGATGTCACGGCGTTGGGCGATCCGGCGATGCCCGAGGTGGTGCGACGCTTTCAAGCCGGTTTGGTACTGATGCACATGCGTGGCACCCCGCAAACTATGGCCCAGCTGACCGATTATGTCGATGTGGTGACCGAGGTTCGCGACCATTTGCAATCGCGGTTGCTCTGGGCGAGCAAACAGGGTATAGACGAAGCACGCGTGGTGGTCGATCCGGGGATCGGCTTCGCGAAGCGATCCTGGCACAACTGGACGCTGTTGGCTCGGCTGGGTGAGTTGGCCCAATTGGGTCGTCCGGTCTTGCTGGGGGTCTCGCGCAAAGGGTTTCTGGGCAAGATCGGCAATCGATCCGAGGAGCAACGCTTGCCGGCTTCGTTGGCTTGTGCATGCGATGCAGTCAGTCGACAAACGGCCCGTATAATTCGCGTTCACGACGTTGAGGCGACCCGCTACGCACTCGATGTCTTGGCTGCCATCCAACAGGGGGGGACGGAACTTGCTGGAGCGCCTGACCCAGCTTTATGACACGGCCGGCACGCGCGATCTGGTGGAGATCATCATCCTCGCGGTGGCGATCTTCCTGGTGTTGCGTTTTCTGGGCCGCACACGCGGGGCCGGGATTGTCCGCGGCCTAGGCTTAATTGTTGTGGGGGTGTTTCTTGTTGCCCAGGTGTTCATTGCTGGATTTGAGCTAAAAGTGCTCGGCCGGGTTCTGGATTATCTTCTCACCACGGTCCTGCTGGGCTTGGCAATTATCTTTCAGCCGGAACTTCGTCAGGGCTTGATGGTCTTGGGCCGCTCCAAATTCCTCCGCTGGTTCGTGGTCGATGAGACTCACCCCTTCGCCGAACGTCTCGCCGATGCGGCCGAGGCCATGTCC
>JBDNDE010000316.1:0-5234 GCA_046719305.1 Gemmataceae bacterium
GGCGCGCAACAGGGCGGGCGGGTGGTCCGGCGGGTGTGCGGCACCGAGGCGTTCCAGAAGCCGATCGCCTGGTCGTCCCGGCTGGTGCCCACCGCCGACCCTGCAGCCGTCGAGGCGGTGCGGTACATGTTCGAGGCGGTGGCCGACGGGGTCGCCCTCGGCACCGTCGCCCGCGAACTCAACCGCCGCGGCCACACCACCCTGTTCGGCAAGCGGTTCAACGCCACGGCGGTGCGGCGAGCGGTTACCAACCCGACCTACGCCGGGCGGCTGGCGGCGGGCCGCAAGCGGCGGGGCAAGTTTCGCAGCCTGCACGAGTACCCGGACATCGACCACCCGCTACTGTAAATCATGTAAATCATTATTTAGTAATTTGACGTTCTCTACCTGTCTGCAATCCTTCCTGTAATTCCGATTTACTCGATGGTGACATAGATCACCCTTGAACAGGCAGAAAATTCCGGATTCGGTAACGCGATGGTGCCAGGTAGCCCCGCACAGTAGAATTTTTCCTCCTCCGGATAGTGAGGAAGCAAAACACCTTGAATTCACACCTTAAGGCGTTGGCATAGACTGTCCCTCCCGGTTTATCGTAATCCCTATTTGGCGTCACAATGACACAGAAACAACGAAGCTGACTCAGCAATACGACGTTCGTTGGGAATCGCTTCAAAAGGCAAGAGCGTGGCTTGCCGAGCAGGTTGGTGAGAACGATTTTGAATACACAAAGTTATGCTTGCCATCGAAATAGGTGCTTACTTGATAAATAATGTACCTCACCAAACGGCGATCATGGGACTTTGGTGTCTCGTATCTGCATAGCATCGAGTGCCTGTTCGTCACAACACTTTCCGAGAATAAGTCCACAACCTGTTGCCGCACAAAGGGATCGCGATTTCGGATCTGATTTGTTGGCAGGGATCAGGAGAAACCCTCTTCGAGCTACGTCGTTTGTCCAGATTCGATCCGACAGCACGCGCCGTAAGGCGGAATCAGTTGGGGCCACTGGGCCACAGGGCGTTGCTGCAACGTTCCAAGCAGGGCCGCGATAGGGCCGCCGTGAGTGATGGCGACGATGGTTGCGTGTGTTGGTAACTGGGCGTACCAGGCGAGGACACGGTCGCGCAGTTCGAACGTCGTCTCGCCGCCGGGCGGTCGCCAGGTGTCGGGTGCGGTTACCATGCCCAGCATGGCGTCCCCCGTCTCGGCGTGGATCTCGTCCCAGGTTCGCCCTTCCCACTGACCGAAGTGCCGTTCACGCAATCGAGCGTCGGTCGTCGCCGGCAGCCCGGTCAAAGCAGCGAGAGTTTCGGCCAAGACCGCGCACCGGATCAGCCCGCTATGGTAGAGGTGGGTGATCGGACCGAGTCTCTGGATGTTCCGCGCGAGTGATTGAAGCTGAGAGACGCTCTCTGGGGACAAGGGCACCTCGCTACTGCCGTAGCACACTCCTCGGTACGTATCGAACACCGCAGGATGTCGCACGAGCCAGACGGTTCGGCTCATCGCCTCATCTCCGCAACCCACACTAACAACAAGACACACTGGGCGAGATAACATCCGCCCCCGAGGCCATCTCCGGTGATGCCACCCAGTCGGCGACGAACATAACCGGCCCAAGCAAGAGTCACGACGATCACAGCCAAGATACCAAGGCAAGCGCGAAGAGGGGCTGTCCACCCCAAGGCCCCCAGGGGAACCAGAGTCAACAACGAGCCGACCAACAATTCTCGCCAGTCAATCGCTTCGCCGACATCCTTGGCCAGTCCGTCGCGGTTCGGCACCGGCGGCACGACCAGCATTTGCAGCAGGATCGCCCAGCGGCCAACAGCCGCTGAAGCCGCCACGGACACGATCAGGTCCGGGTTAGGCAGAGCGAGCAGGCACCCTCCCCGTAGCAGCACCGCCAGCGTCAGCCCCAACGCACCAAAGCTACCAACTCGGCTATCCTTGAGGATGCGGAGGACTTCGTCGCGACTCCAGCCGCCGCCAAAGGCATCGCAACAGTCGGCGACGGCATCTTCATGAAACGCTCCGGTGAGGAGAGCTTCGGCGATCAAGCCGATGAGTACTGCAACCAACGGCGGCCAAAGGCTCAGGGCAGACCAGATCACCAGCCCGGTGAAAGTGCCAATCAGCCCGCCGACAAGTGGGAAGTAGACCACAGCAGCCCGTAGCAGGGAACGGTCCGGATCAGGGCGGTTCATTCCACCGGGCAGCGGTATACGGGTGAGGAACTGTACAGCGCTAATCGCGGCATGCAACTGACGACGCATCATGAGCCGAGTACCTCCGCAAGTGTGCCCATGCTAAGGATCGCGGCAGCGGCATCAAGAAGCGGCAGGGCTGTCAAGGCTCCCGTGCCTTCGCCCAATCGCATTTGCCAGCCATCGAGAATCGGCTCCAGTCCGAGATGTCTCAAGGCTAGCGCGTGCCCCGGCTCGGCAGAGCGGTGAGCGGCGAGCATCTGCCTTGCCGCATGGGGTACGAGTGCTGCCACGACCAGCGCGGCTGCCGTGGCGACGAAGCCGTCGAGGAGCAGCGTCTGCCCATGTTGGGCGGCGGCTTCCATAAACCCAGCCATGGCAGCGATCTCTAGCCCGCCCAACGCGGCGGCGGCGTCCAACAGATCCAGCGAGCGGTAACGCTCCAGGGCCGCAGCCACAACGGCACGCTTGCGATGGAAGGTCGCGTCATCCGCTCCGGCCCCGCGTCCGACCACCGCTTCGGGATGCGCACCGGTGAATAGGGCTGTCAGACAACTCGCAGGCGTGGTGTTGCCGATGCCCATTTCTCCGGCGATCAAGATCGAACACCCGTCCTTCAGGGCGGCGTCAGCTTCTTGCTGACCGATCACGAAGGCGGCCTGGAACTCCTCTGCGGTGAGGGCCGGCTCGATGGCCAGATTGCGTGTGCCGGCTCGGACCTTGGCACAGCGGTAGTTCCATCGGGGGGCCAGAGGTTCGGCGAGCGAACCGACATCGACCACACGCAGTTGCGTATGAGTCCGTTGGGCCAAAACGGCACTCGCGGAACGCCCCTCCACACACGCTCGCAGGATCCGGCCCGTGACCGTGGAAGGCCATTGGCTGACCCCTTCCCTTACCACCCCATGATCCGCGGCGAAGAGTACCAACCGTCGCGGTGTGGTGCGTGGGTTCAGCGTCTGTTGACTCAGGCACAAACCGCTGGCAAGCTCTTCGAGCCGACCGAGACTACCGGGCGGCTTGGCGAGAGCATCCAGTTGAGTGCGAACAAGGTCTGGGGTCATGGAGACGCTTCTTCTGGTGCGGATCGGTTGACACGTACTGTCTGCTCGCACTCGGCGGGCGCGTTGCCGTAGGGGCAGTGTCGGCAACCGTTTTCGCAGCAGTAGCCCCGCTTGAGATGGTACGCGGCCGTGAAGACCCAGCGACCCGCCTCGATGTAGTAATCGACGCCTTCGACCAGGGATGGGCTGGCATGATTCATGGGTTTTTCCCTCCAGTCGGTAGAAGATCGGCAAATACAAAACCGTCTCGCTCGACCACCTCACCGACACGCACCGGGATCGACCGTTGGAACATCGGGCCGGCGTGGCAGAAGGTGTGAAACTCGCCCCGCTCGCCGCACGGATCGACGCCGTACGGCAAGTCCGCCAGCAACTCGGTGTCGAACGCTCGCCCTGCAAAGCTCGACGTCAGATGCCGGGGATCAACGCATGCCAGGGTCGCCCGCAAGCCACCGGCAATCATGGCGCGGGCGAGCGTCGGAGTCTCGTCTGCCGTGCCCCAGAGCGGGAAGAGTGGCTCGATACCGGTGCCAGCCAGTTGTCGTTCTCGATACGCGCGGATGTCTTCTAAAAACAGGTCACCGAAGGCGAAGGCGGTTACGCCCGCCGACTGTGCTCGTTCGATCAGCTGCCGCATGCGGGTTTCGTACTCGTCGTTTGAGCAGGGCCACGGCAACGGCACCGACCACAACGGCAAGCCAGCAGCTTCGGCCTGAGCTTGCACCAATTCCAGCCGCACCCCGTGCATCGCTACTCGGCCGAACGCCTCGTTGAAGGTCGTGACCAATCCGACTACTTCGACCTCGCCGCGTTGCCGTAACACGTGCAACGCCCAGGCCGAATCCTTGCCCGAACTCCACGACAGCAGAACGTTCGGCCTCATACTGCACCGCTACCAACTTGCCGAAACAGAACGTTGGGCCTCATACCGCTACCGGCTCGCCGATCCCCAGTTCAGTCCGCGTGAGCCGGTGGGCGGCGGGCAAGCCGCGGGGAAGCGGGTGTACGTCCGGGTGCAGGGCGTGGGCGAGAATCTCCAGGCTGTCCACGAGGCGCGGACCCGGGCGGCTGAAGTAGGCGCTGCCGTCCACAAGGTAGACACACCCGCTGCGGACACACGACAAATCCACGAAGCCGGGATAGGCCGACAAGATCGACAGGTCGCACCGCGTCCGCTCGGTGGAGAACCCGCAGCAGGCGATAACAAGCACCTCCGGATCGGCCGAGCGAATCTCGTCCCAGGCCGTCGTTCGGGAGGGTTGCCCTTCTCGGCCGACGACCTCCCTGCCGCCAGCCAGTCGAACCAACTCCGGCGACCAATGCCCGGAGCAGAACGGCGGGTCGATCCACTCTAGCAGCACAACGCTCGGCCGACTGGCGATTCGTTCGGATCGCTCCACCACCCGATGCACCCGTGACCGCAAACGGCCGATCACTTCTCGGGCACGCTGCGGCACGCCGGCCGCCTCGCCGACCAGCCGCAGGCAGTCGAAGACTTCCTCTAACCGCATTGGTTCGAGATTCACCACCTTCGGCTGGCCGGGCAGCGCACATGCCGCCGCGGTCACTTCCGCTTCGGCCACGGCGCACACGTCGCACAACGCCTGGGTGACGATTAACTCCGGCTTCAGCCGCTCCAAGGTCGGCAAGTCGAGCGTGTACAAGGCCCGCTGCGTCTTGAGGCGTTCACGGACGAGCGTGTCGATCTCGCGGCTCGTGGCATCATGTGGGATGAGCGTGCGCGTCACCTTGGGTAGGTCGACAACGCACGGTGGATAGTCGCACTCGTGAGTGACGCCGACAAGCTGAGCGCCCAAGCCGAGTTCGCAGACGATTTCCGTCGCGCTAGGCAGTAGAGATACAATGCGCATCGTAATTGCTCCAGAGTTAGCTAGCCAGTGCGGGTTGCTCGCGGAGGATGGGAAAGCCACGTTCGGCTAAAGCCAGCCCACCGAACGCCGTT
>JBDNDE010000317.1:0-5185 GCA_046719305.1 Gemmataceae bacterium
GCGACAAAACTAGTTCCCAAGCCATGAAGAATGGCGACCAGTCGATATAAGGCACCAGTTGGGCCAGGGGGTAGTCACGTAACACGCGGACGCCAGTGAAAGCGGGAGGGGGCGGGTTATCCCAGTCGATGCGGAATGCCCGTTTGACCGCTTCGGCGTAGGGCACCAATTTGCGTTGGCGGCGGCGGCTATAGGCTTCGCGTTCGCGTTCCTGCTGAGCGCGGATCTCGTTGAGGAAGCTACCCTCCGGATCGTCGCGTAGCAGCTTCTCGACGATCGGTGCGCTACGTGAGGCATCCTTGACGTGAACCACCGGTCCTTGGTATGCCGGTGCAATCTTCACCGCCGTGTGTTTAGCACTTGTGGTGGCCCCGCCGATCAACAAAGGCATAGTGAAGCCGGCGCGTTGCATCTCCCGGGCCACATGGACCATTTCATCAAGCGAAGGAGTAATCAGGCCAGACAGGCCAATCATATCCACCTTTTCACGGATGGCTGTTTCCAGAATCTTTTCACACGGGACCATCACGCCCAGGTCGATGACTTCGTAATCGTTGCAAGCCAGCACCACGCTGACGATGTTCTTGCCGATATCGTGAACGTCGCCTTTGACGGTAGCTAGCAGGAGCTTGCCACGGGCCGGTCGAGGCGTAGCAGAGGCATTTTTCTCTGCTTCCAGAAACGGTTGCAGATAGGCCACGGCCTTTTTCATGACACGGGCACTTTTGACGACCTGGGGCAGAAACATTTTGCCCGCGCCAAACAGGTCGCCAACGATGTTCATGCCTTCCATGAGCGGTCCTTCGATCACGCTCAGCGGGCTGCCGATTACTTGACGGGCTTCTTCGGTGTCGACATCAATGAAGTCGGCGATGCCATGAATGAGGGCATGTTGCAGGCGTTCCCGTACTGGCAGACTACGCCAGGCATCTTCCTTGGTTTCGGCTTTGTCTTTCTTGCCGACGCGAGCGGAGTAGTCGATGAGGCGTTCCGTAGCATCGGGTCGGCGGTTCAGAACGACATCCTCGACGTATTCGAGCAATTCTTTGGGGATGTCTTGGTAGACCATCAACTGCGTTGGGTTGACGATGCCCATATCCAGGCCGGCTGCGATGGCGTGGTAGAGAAACACCGAGTTGACCGCCTCACGGACCACCTCGTTGCCCCGAAAACTAAACGAGACGTTGCTCACCCCGCCGGAAGTCTTGGCATAAGGCAACTCTTGCTTGATACGCCGCACCGCTTCGATAAACTCCACGGCATAATTGGCATGTTCACTCATGCCAGTGCCCACGGTAAGGATATTGACATCAAAAATGATGTCTTCCGGCGGGAAGCCGACTTCTTCAGTGAGCAACTTGTAGGCGCGTTTGCAGATGGCGACCTTGTGCTCACACTCGACGGCCTGGCCAAGCTCATCGAAGGCCATGACGATGACAGCGGCACCATACCGACGAATCAGGCGGGCCTGATGTAGGAAGGCTTCTTCACCCTCTTTGAGCGAGATGCTGTTGACGATGCCTTTGCCCTGGATGCACTTCAGCCCGGCCTCGATCACGCTCCATTTGGAACTGTCGATCATGATTGGCACCTTCGAGATGGAAGGTTCTGCCGAGATGAGGTTGAGGAAGTGCGTCATGGCCTGCTCGCTGTCTAGCAGGTCGGCATCCATGTTGACATCGAGAATGTTGGCCCCGCCTTCGACTTGTTCACGGGCGATTCGTAGGGCTTCGTCAAATTGGCCCTCGCGGATCAGCCGGGCAAACTTCCGCGACCCCGTCACGTTGCACCGCTCGCCTACCATCTGAAAGCCGCTATCGGGCCGCAGGGTATACGGTTCAGTGCCGCTGTAGGTACTGTAGTGCGGCAAGTCGGGGATGCGCCGCGGCTGATGATCCTTGACGGCGTCGCGAATGGCGGCGATCCAGTCGGGCATGGTGCCGCAGCAGCCCCCCACGAGATTGACCCAGCCATTTCGTGCCCATTCGCCCATGCAGGCAGCAGTGTAGTCGCGGTCGCCCTTGAACCCTCCGAAGCCATCGGGCAAGCCAGCATTAGGGTACACCGAGATGCGTTTGCGGCTCAGGCCGTGTAGCGCCTCGATGGCCGGGCGCATCTGATCGACCCCGACGGCACAGTTCAGGCCGATCGCCAGGGCGTCGAAATGCGAGACGCTGATGTAAAACGCCTCGGGCGGTTGCGCTGAGAGGGTACGGCCGTTTTCAAAAATGGTGCCGCTGATGACGACGGGAACCCGGCGATTGGAGTCGGCGAAGTATTTTTCGATAGCAAACAAACAAGCCTTCATCACCAGGGTATCGAAGGAGGTTTCCGGCAAAAGCAGATCAACCCCGGATTCGACGAGAACCTTCACTTGTTGATAGTAGGCCTCGACCATCTGATCGAAGGTGACACGCCGCAGGGCCGGATCGTTCTCATCGACTCCTAGCGAGAGCGTCTGATTCGTCGGGCCGATGCTGCCGGCCACAAAACGGGGCCGATCTGGGTCGCGGCGGGTGTAATCCTCGGCAGCGCGGCGAGCAATTTCCACCGCGGCACGATTGAGTTCCTCGACATGCTCAACCAGGTCAAACTCGGCCAGGCTGACTGCATTGGCGTTGAAGGTGTCGGTTTCGATGATGTCGGCCCCAGCATCCAGATAGGCGCGGTGGATATCCTCGATCAGTTTGGGCTGTGTCAGCACCATGATCTCGGTGCAGTTTTTCAGCAGTTTGGGGTGATGTTTGAAGCGGACGCCGCGATAGTCCTCCTCTTTGGGATCTTTGGCATAGATCATCGAACCCATCGCGCCATCCAGAACGAGGATGCGCCGGTCCATGATCTCTTCGAGGATTCCCGTCGTGGAAACGTGTGTCGGTCGCCGCATGAGCAACTGCCTTCGTACCTGTTTCGTGGGCCGTACGAAACATAGTGTAGGAGAGAATCTCCTCCGGGAAAACGTCAGTCGCTTAGAAGGCGCTCCAGCGTTGCTGGGCCACCTGGAAAATGGCCTGGATCAACTCAGCGTGCGAGTAACCGTTAAGCCGTGCTAAGATCACTAAATCGCTTGTCTCGGGATTAAGGCCCGGCAGCGGGTTGGCTTCCAGAAAATAGGGCACGCCGTCGCGGAGGCGAAAGTCGATGCGGGCGACATCGCGACAGCCCAAGGCCCGATAGGCTCGTAGGGCCGCTTCCTCTACGGCCGGCAGGCTGCCCAAAGGAGGCGAATCGTAGCGCACACGGGCGGAGAAGTCGCGTTTGACCTCCAAACTGTAGACGAAACGCTCCTCTGGTTGCAGGGGGACTACGCGTAGCACCCCCAGCACTCGCGGCGGCGTATTGCCCAGCAACCCGACCGTGATCTCTTCGCCGGCGATGAATTGCTCCACCAATAGCGGTTGGCGATGAATTCGGCGTTCGAGTAGGGCGACCCGAAGTTCCTCGGAAGTGTCTACGACACACTTACCGCGAATCCCTTTGCTGCTGCCTTCCCAGGCTGGCTTGACGATGTGTGGCTGGTCGAGTCTAGGCAGAGCGTCTAAGTCGTCCTGAGGCTTTACGACAAATCCCGTCGGCACCGTGACACCGTGCGATGCGACCAAGCGACGGGCTACGTCTTTGTCCAAGGTGGCGGCCAAGGTCAACGGATCGGAGCCAGTGTACGGGATGCCCAGCATTTCTAACACTGCGGGGACGCGGGCTTCGCGGTTACGGCTAATGCCATGCCCCTCTGCGAGGTTGAAGACGAAATCCGGAGGATCGGCTAGGAGCTTTTCGAGCAGTTCGCGACCATCACCCAATAGCAGCGGCTCATGACCCAGTGCAGCGATGGCCTGAGCGATCGCCTGGATGGTCTGCGGGCTGTCAAACTCCTCCTGAGCGTCCTCGTCGGTCGATGCCGATAGCAAGGACTCGGACTTCAGATCGAAACACAGGCCGACGCGCATAGCAGCTGCCTTGGGGAAGCTAGCCCCGTTTAAGTGCCGCTTTTTTTGAGCAGATTCAACGACAACAGAGTCGGGCCGGTCTTGGCCTCGTCCTGATCCAGAGGGGTGCTACAGCCTGCTTCGTTGTGAGCCTGCTGGCTGGCTTGAGCAAGGGCTAAGGCCTGACGCCGCGCGATGCGTTCGGTGTTTTCCGGCAACAAGACGCTGCGAGTGCCTTGAGTCAAAGCACTCACGCCGCGGGTCTGGGTCGGCTTAATGGTGTTGGGCTTGTCCTCGGCTTGATAACGAACAATCATCCCTTCATAGTTACGTAGGATGACGGCGTCATCCGAGGCGCTAAGAAGGTAGTTAGGCATCACGGGAATCTTGCCGCCGCCGTGCGGGCTATCGACCACATAGGTCGGGACGCCCAGACCGCTGACATGGCCCCGCAACCCCTCGATGATCTCTAGGCCCTTCCAGACACTGGTACGCAGATGGCCCGCGCCGATCACCGGGTCGCAATGGAAGATATAATAGGGTCGAACTTTGATTCGCAGCAGACCCCGCACCAGATCGCGCATCACCTCCAGGGAGTCGTTGACCCCCTTGAGCAGCACCGAGTGGTTGTTGATCGGCATACCGTGCTGAATCAACACCTTGCAGGCTCGCTCGGCCTCGGGGGTAATCTCACGGGGGTGGTTGAAATGCGTTTGAATCCAGATCTTGCCCGACGAGGCCAATAGTTCCACCAAAGAGGGATCAAACAGCCGTTGCGGCAGGGTGACGGGGACGCGGGTGCCGATTCGGATCACATCCACATGTCGGATACTTGTCAATTTTTCGATAAAAAATCGAAGCTTCGTTTGGTTGAGTGTCAGCGGATCGCCCCCGGAGAGAATGACATCATGAATCTCCGGATGATCCCGCACATACTCGATCATCCGTTCATCGTTGCGGCTGATGGCGTCCCAGCCACCGCGTACCATGGTAGCGCGTTTGCGTGTGCAAAAGCGGCAATACATGGTGCAGACGTGGGTAGTGACCAGCAGAACCCGATCGGGATACCGATGGGTCAGGCCTGGCACAGGGCTATCTTTGTCCTCTTCTAGAGGGTCTTCCAACTCGTAGCCCGACGGATTTTCTTGCTCCAGAGGAGACGGTACGGACTGCAGACGGATTGGATCCAGTGGGTTGGAGGTGTCGATCAAGGAGAAGTAGTACGGTGGAATCGCGGTCTTATATTCAGCTTCGAGATC
>JBDNDE010000318.1:0-5162 GCA_046719305.1 Gemmataceae bacterium
CTCGAGGCGAGCCGCCCGCCCAGGCCTGAGTTCACTCAGGGACGACAGAGCCTCCCTCTGTCGTCCCTTTTCCGCCATATCATTAGCTAGTTTTATTGGACAATAATCTTAACTATTTCTCAGAAGCAGAGAGAAAAGAGTACCAAAAAAAAGAAAAAATCCAAAAAAAAGAGTTGACGCTTTTGCTCGCTCCCATGCCGGCGATTTCGAGTCGTGGTCGCTGTTCCTCTTGGAGGCTTGGCCAACCATCGCACCCAGTGTCCTGTCGGTTCAGGAAACGCATCCCGCCAGCAGTGCCGTCCATTCGCTTCCGGCTGCGTCGCGTTGCAGCAGATAGTACGTATGCGGATACGCGTTGCGCGCATCGGCCGGATGAGCGACTTGCCGGCGAACCGTCCAACGGCTGGTGTTCAGATCTTCCACGGGAAAGCGAGCCGTACCCGTGAAGCTCCCTTCAACAATTGTTAGATGCAGATGGGTAGCCTGAGACACAAACAAACGATAAATTTCACTGCCGCCGATAATCATGACTTCCTTCGCCAAAGCTGCCGCTTGTATCAAGGCTTCTTCCGGGGAACGAGCCACCCGAATGCCGGGTCGTTGATACCCCGGTTGCCGGGTTAGCACGATGTTGGCCCGTCCCGGTAGAACCCTGCCGATGATCTCGTGCGTTTTGCGTCCCATGATCATGGGCTTACCCATTGTCACTTCTTTGAATTGCTTCAGATCGGCAGGCAAATGCCAAGGCATGCCTTGCTCATTCCCAATCATCCCTTCTCGTGACATCGCCACAACCAGGGAAACGTGAAGAGGGGCCGAGTGGTTCATATGGCCACCTCCCCCTTGAGGGTCGGCCAGGGGTCGTAGCCGAGCAATTGGACCTGACGAGAGGAACAAAACGTGTCGATGTCTTTTATAGCAGGGTCGATCCACAACGTAGGCAACGCACGAGGCGTGCGAGTCAGCTGTTCCTCCACTTGAGGCAAATGATTTTCATAAATATGGGCGTCGCCCATCGTGTGGATGAGTTCTCCCACACGCAGTCCGACCGTCTGCGCCAGCACATGCGTCAGCAAGGCATAACTCGCTAGATTGAACGGCACCCCGAGAAACATGTCGGCCGAACGCTGATAGAATTGGCAACTGAGTCGGTCCTCGGTCACATCCCATTGGGCGAGCGTGTGACAGGCCGACGGTCCGCGTGTCAGCGGCATTTCGGGCGGATTCCACGCGGTCAGGAGGAGTCGTCGGCCGCAAGCGGCGGTGGGGTCGGCGATCCGTTGCCGCAGTTGGTTGACCAGGGTACGCATTTGGTCCCACTGGGCCGGTTCTCCTTCGGGGGTGGTGTAGCGCCAGCGTCGCCACTGTTGGCCGTAGATCGGCCCCAGTTCGCCGGTTTGGGGGTCGGCCCATTCGTCCCAGATGGTACAGCCCCGGCGGCGTAGATCGTTATTATTGGTCGAGCCGGATAAAAACCAA
Source organism: Gemmataceae bacterium (assembly GCA_046719305.1). Taxonomy (GTDB): domain Bacteria; phylum Planctomycetota; class Planctomycetia; order Gemmatales; family Gemmataceae; genus RGDT01. Next base: position 1,480 of record JBDNDE010000318.1, read on the forward strand.
AGGAGTTCTTCGGCCACGAGGCGAAACGGCACCCGTTTGGTCGTGACGATCGGAAAGCCGGCCCGCAGATCATAACGGGCCTGCATCCCAAAAAGGGAGAGAACCCGAGGACGCACGCCGGAGGCTAAAACAGCCCGTTGTTCTTTCCAGACGCCGCGCGTGAGAATCTCACGCAACTGTTTCAAGTACGGTTCCATCGTCAACCTCCCAAGCTGGTTCCATAGCGTTGGGTTGTCAGAGATTCGAGTCCAGTTTCGACCACAGCGGGGTGGTTCTGCCTGCTAATAAGGTTCCCGAACAGCACGCCCTTGTCGCGCATTTCGCGGAGCCAACCGCAGACACTCAACCGCTTGATTATCGTTTATTCTCGCGGCGACCAAAAGAGTCGTTCAACGCGTTTTGGCCTTGCATCGGCATTGCCGCGCTGCTATCACTGCTCCCCCTAATGGTATCGCTCTTCCTTGGAGGGTCCGGTCATGGACCGACGACTTCCTCTTGCGTTGTTGGCGTGGGGGCTTACTGTCTCGTTGCTTTGCGCTCAAGTACCGCCACCCCTTGCCTTCCTGGGAGGATCGGCATTACCTCCCGAAAATAGATCTGAATTCTCGGAGACCGGCGTGCTCGTCGATGCCAGCCTTTTCACCTGGGCGTTACGCGGCGGCTCTCGGGATTTTGCTTTTAGGGCTGCAAATACCCCGGCTGGCGTCGTCGGCTCGGTCCGTTCTCTCGAAGGCGGTTACGATCCGGGCTTCCGCATTGCTGTCGGCTACAGCTTCGAGACCGATCGCGACCTACGCGTTGCATATACCCGTTGGAATCACGGTGCCCATGCCGCCGAACAGGCCCGCGGCGACGAACGCCTGTTTCCGACTTTGACACACCCGGCATTGATCATCGAGGCCGATTCGGTACGAGCGGCGAGCAACCTGAACCTCAATGTCCTCGACCTGGAGTTGGCCCGGCGATATGGGCTAGGCGAAGGCATCCAAACGCGAGTTTTCTTTGGCCCGCGTTGGGCACAACTCGATCAAAAGCTCACTGCGATTCACGAGGGCGGCGATGTGGCCGTGGATGTCGTGCGTCGCCGGGTCAAGTTTGATGGCGGCGGATTGCGTTTGGGAGGCGACGCTGATGTCGCCCTGCTAGACAATCTAGGCATGTTTGTCCGCGGCTCCGCCGGCGTTGTTGCTGGTCGGTTTCGCTCCTCACTGGAAGAGTCGGTCAACGGCTTCAACCTGTTAAATCTGACGGATCGAATGAATCGCGCAGTGCCGATGGCTGACTTAGGTTTTGGTGTGACGTATCAGCGCGGCGGAATGCGTCTGTCGGTGGGCTACGAGTTCACCAACTGGTTCGGCGTGATGGAAGGGTTGGAGTTTAGCGAAGATAGTTATCCCGCAAGACCCGGACGACGCCTGGGCGACTTGGGCTTCGACGGCGTGTTTTTCCGGGCCGAATTGCAGTTTTGAGGGGTTGGCCCATGTTGCGGAGCCAAAGCAGCTTTATAGTTCACCTTTGAGTGACAGATCATAGAAGCAGTGAGTGATTTTATCTTGATTTTTCAAGAGATGCTCAATCGTCGGTTCACCCCTCATCGCTTTTTCGATCGCTTGACGGGTCGCTTGGCGATGGGTTTGCATCAGCACGCGATGGTCCACCTGCTCGGTCAACACCGCTGGGTCTAACCACACGCTGACGATGATTCCTAGGTCGTCGGCCTTGGCTTTGGGGATCGCCCCCGACCGTACCGCATCCAGTACCCCGTTGGCGATGGCCGCCTGCACGGTTCCCATGAGGATATTGGTATACTTGGTCTTTGTGACCGTCACCTTGCTCACCATGACCGTCACCGGCTTGACCTGCAAGCCGCAATCCATCAAGGCGAACACGCGGCTGTGCCCGGCCACTTGATCGCCGATCAGCTTGGCGATGGCATAGCCGACCGGGCCATCGAGTTCGCCTAATACCACCTCCGGTTCGGCGGCGGCCCAGGGAAACTCAGCTTCTACCAGCGCTTCGCCCGTACGGAGGAGGATCTTGCCCGGTTTGCGTTTCGGGGCCGGTTTCTTCTTGGCCATTGTGCCGATGCACTCCCAAAAGGAAATTTAGTCGTCGCGGTCTTTGCGGATGCCTTCGCTTCCACGTCGCGGGTTGCGGTAGTCGTTGTAGTCGTCCTCGTCCTCGTCCTCATAACGCCGCGTTCGTCTCGCTCGTACCGAGGCAACAGGCTTTCCTTCCAACACATACGTTTTGGCCAACTGATCGTGCAACCCCTGACGTTGGTCGTTGGTCAGAATCATAATGTAGCCGATGCAGCAGATTAGCGACGAGAGCAGCTTGCCGAAAAAGCGTCCTGTGGCCTGCAAAAAGCCGATGGGTCGCCCCTCCAGGTCAGTCACCCGTAGGCCCACAGCCATCTTACCCAGGGTCGCTTGGAGGGAACTGGATTCCATGCCCGCGAAATACAGCCAGGTGATAAAAATCGAAAACAGATTCAGGCCAATTTGCATTACGATTTGTGCTTCTGGCTCTGGAGGCCGACCACCATTCGCGGCAACCATAGCGATGCCCACCATCAAACCGATCGGAAATGAGACAATGGCCAGCAGGATGTTGTCGATGAGGAAAGCTGCAAAACGCAAACCGGGATTGCCATACGGCATCTTAACGAGGATAGGGTCACGGTCGTCAAAGTCGTCATCGTAATCATCACGACGGTTTCGTTCGCGGGACATGAGGCGCTCCGTGGCTAAGAATCTAAGGGGTGTGAAAATGTTCTAGCGTAGACCGGGAGAGCGGCAAGAGTGCCTGTGGTTTCAAACTGTACTCGAACAATCGGGCTGACCGCCACGACGCTGCCGCCTGCAAAACCATCCCCTAGCCTTGGCTGCGATTTTCCTTTCGCTTGGCTAGAAAACGCTCGGCCAAACCATACACTGGCGCGTAAGGTTCCTTTCTGGACATAACGAGTAGCCAACGATGAACAAGTGGATGAGCATGTTGCTTGTCGGATGCCTCGCCGTGGCGGGATTGCATTCGGCGGCCCCGGTTGATTCTCCCAGCAGCACCGAACCGCGTGTGCCTGTTGCCAAGGTGCTAACCGATGTCGGCTTCTATCGAAGCCCTGGGGTTGGGGAGCGCTATCAACGCGTTCGCAAAGGCGAAACCTTGTACAGCCGTGATGTGCATGTGGCGTTGCCCGGCTTCAAGGTGGAGATCGAAACAGCTACCAAAAACGTCGGCCTGCTACTCTGGGGCAATCTGCCGGAACTCTCCGATTCGCCTGTGCTAGAAAGTGCCGTGATTTTTCACGACTCCAAAGCCTACGATCTGGACCTCACCCTGCTGCGGGGCCGCATAGTGCTGACCAATGTCCGCGAGAAAGGTTCCGCCAAGGTCTGGCTGCGTACCGAAGAAAACGCTGTCGAACTGGATTTGCAGCAACCCGGCACCCAAGTGGCGTTGGAAACCTACGGTCGTTGGCCTGCAGGGATTCCATTTTATCCCAATCGCAAGCGCGGTGACGATCCGACTCGTTCCTGGGAAGTCTTCGTGCTCAAGGGGGACTTGACCATCAAGGCCGCCCGACGAGAGAAAGGACGATCGTTGCGCGAGGCGCATAGCCGCGCGCGCCATCTTCGGGTACACTACATTTTTAGGCTATCGGCTTCAGGAGAAATCAT
>JBDNDE010000319.1:0-5154 GCA_046719305.1 Gemmataceae bacterium
GCTCAGTGCTCTGGGCACTGCGCGAACTGGTCGCGGGGTCCGAGTTGGTTCGACGCTCAATCATGTGATTGATTGTTATCCTGAAGAACATTATACAACTACAGAGCGTGTTGATGGCGTGCAGGTGGACGTTCTTCGCTACGACTCGCTGGGCATCGGCTTCGAAGTCCGCGGCAAGACCGTCACCCGCATCACCCTGTATCATCCAATCCCTTAGAGAGAATCGGCCGCAACTAGGTGCTTCTCACTCAATCGTCGATCGGTTTGTCACGGCCAGCTGGGTAAGGCGGGGTGCGAATGGCTCGGGCGACCGCATTGGCCACGGCTCGCCGGAGGGCCACCACGTTGCCTTTGGGGTTTTGCAATCGGCTCGTCAGCAGAATGATTGTAGTACGGCTGTCCGGGTCGATCCAGATGCTCGTCCCCGTGAAGCCGGTATGGCCAAAGCCCGCGAAGAAGTCACCGCGATTGGAGGAAAAAGCGGTACGTGCGTCCCAGCCCAGGGTACGTAGGCCCTGGGCCATATCCGGCAGCGGTTTCTCCAACGGCACCTTCACCGGCGTAGTGAACTGCTTGGTCGTCTCTGGCTTTAGGAGCTTGTTCGCCAGTAACGCTTCGGCATACAGAACGAGATCATCGGCGGTACTAAATAACCCCGCATGACCGGCGACCCCCCCCATCACTCGGGCGCGGGAATCATGCACGATGCCGCGTAGTTCGGGCAAAGTCGGCGCGATGCGGGGTTGTAGCTCTTTGTTAGGGCGAAACCCTGTGTCGCGCATCTTCAGCGGGGTAAAAATCTCGCGAGCAGCAAACGCATCCAGGCTTTGGCCGCTGGCTTGCTCGACGATGTGGCCTAGAAGAATGAACCCCAGATCCGTGTAAACAAACTTTTTGTCCGGTTCGATCTTTTCGGCCACGCGGATGAGATATTTGAGCATGGCTTCTTTGCCGTTCTGGAATTCTTTGGCCGGGCCGCCGGCAGGGTAGCCGGAAGTGTGCAGCAACAGATGCCGCAGCGTGATGCCTTCGCGGAAGCCCGGAACCCACTTGCGTACCGGGTCGTCCAAGGTCAGTTTGCCTTGTTCGACCAATTTGAAGACACTTGTGGCCGTAGCGATCGGCTTAGTGAGTGAAGCAAGATCGAACAGCGTGTCCAAGGTCATGGGCTCGTCCTTAGCTCGCATGCCAAACGCCTTGCGATAAGCCACTTTGCTGTCTCGAACCACGACGACGACCGCCCCAGGGGCTTGGCCTTCTTTGATGGCGTCTTGCACGAGGCGATCAATAGCTGTCAGCCGAACGGGGTCGATGGCACACAATATGCAGAGGATCAGCTCGGATAGCATGCGGTGACTCCTGGGGACACGAAACCGATGACCTCAGTTTAGTCCAAGGAGCCAAAATGGCCCGTCTCCAGGCGAGAACGATGCCTAAGATAACAGAATGACCTGGAGGCTTTTGGGTACGAAAAATCACGCGATGAGAGGGAGACTTGAAGGTGCCGCTTCCGATCGAAGATTATGCTCTGATAGGCGATTGTCATACGGCTGGACTGGTGGGCAAGGACGGCTCGATTGACTGGCTTTGTTTCCCTCGTTTTGATTCGGGGGCTTGCTTTGCGGCTCTGTTGGGCACCCCAGAGCATGGTCGTTGGCAGATTGTTCCAGATGTACCTATTGAACGGGTGGAGCGGCGTTACCGGGGCGATAGTCTGGTGTTGGAAACGACGTTTTACACCCAGGCCGGCGTGGTCACTCTCACCGATTGCATGCCGTTACGCTCGGGGCAACCGGATCTGGTGCGTCTAGTACGCGGGGTACGCGGGCAAGTCCCGATGCGCATGGAATTCATCGTCCGCTTTGATTACGGCAGTGTTACCCCCTGGTTGCGACGCGATCCCGATGGCCTGACCGCGATTGGCGGGCCAGACATGATTCATCTACGCACCCCGGCTCCGCTTTATACCGATGCTTGGACCACTCAAAGTCGCTTTACGCTCTCGGCGGATCAGGAGATGCCGTTTGTATTCAATTGGCATCCATCGCATTTAGAGGCTACCGAGACCATCGAAGCCAATGAGGCTATCGAGGCAACGACGGCCTGGTGGCACGACTGGGCAGCCCGCTGCACCTACGAAGGACCGTGGCGCGAAGCGGTCATGCGGTCGCTGATTACTCTCAAGGCGTTGACCTATCAACCCACTGGCGGCATCGTGGCGGCCGCAACCACCTCGTTGCCTGAACATCTGGGCGGCAGCCGGAATTGGGACTATCGCTTTTGCTGGCTACGCGATGCCACGTTCACGCTGACGGCACTGTTGCAGTGCGGCTATACCGAAGAAGCCCGCGATTGGCGGCAATGGCTTCTCCGCGCGGTGGCCGGTCGCGGCGATGAGTTACACATCATGTACGGCTTGGCCGGCGAACGGCGTTTGCCGGAGATGACGCTACCGTGGCTGCCTGGTTATGAGCAATCCCGGCCAGTGCGGATCGGAAATGCCGCCTATGATCAGTTCCAACTTGATGTGTTCGGCGAGGTCATGGATTGTTTGCACGTCGGCCGACGATATGGCCTGGATGGCGACCGAGACGAGTGGCGTATCGAGCGTGAGTTGTTAGCGCGGCTGGAGGTGCTCTGGCGCGAACCCGATGAGGGGATCTGGGAGGTGCGTGGCCCCCGGCAGCATTTTACCCACTCGAAACTCATGGCCTGGGTGGCCTTTGATCGCGCGATCAAAGATGCGGAACGGTTGGGGTTGCCCGGTGCTGTCGAACGCTGGCGGCGCTACCGCGATGAACTACATGCCGAGATCTGCGAGCGTGGTTTCAGCAAGAAACGCAATGCCTTCGTGCAGGCCTACGGCAGCGAAGAACTCGATGCCGCGGTGTTGATGATGGCCGAATTGGGCTTTTTGCCGCCGGAGGATCCGCGGATTGTTGGCACCGTGGAGGCCATTGCTCGGGAATTGACGCGCGACGGTTTCGTGGATCGCTACCACACAGCGACCGGAGTCGATGGCCTGCCGCCGGGCGAGGGCTCGTTTCTGCTGTGTACCTTTTGGCTTGCAGATAATTATGCTTTGATGGGTCGATACCGTGAGGCCCGCCAGATCTTCGATAGCCTGCTCGCGATTCGCAATGATGTCGGCTTACTAGCCGAGCAGTACGAGCCACGGTTGAAGCGGCAGTTGGGGAACTTTCCCCAGGCGTTTTCGCATCTGGGACTGATCAACACAGCGCGAAATTTGTCGCGTAGTCAAAGCGACAAGCCATGCCATATTCGCTACCAGGAATCAACCCAGTAAAAACCGTTAGGACTGGCTCGCCGCGGTGAAGGCCCGTACCAGATCTTCGGTTAGCTGTTGCCTCGCCGGAGTGGGATTGGCCCAACCAACTAATACCACACGATCGGGCAAGCGGCGAAGGGTAATCATCTCACCCTCGCGGGCGACACGCAGTTCCTGCCACGGCTCCTCGGGCAGTTCGTCCGGCGCAGCCAAGTTGCCGTTGATCATTCGCATTTGCACATTGCTCAGGTGGGCCGCAACCGCCGACCAGGGCGGCACTGGACCGTCAAATACCACTTCACGCTCCAGACCCATTGCTGGTTTTCTCCTCGAATAAGGCCAACGAGGCAGTGAACCCGTGAATGTAGTTGCGGCCGCCGATCGGTCCTAATTCCCCGGCCGCGAAGAAGCCGGCCAAGGCCAACGGGCCGACCAACTCTTGCACGGTGGCGGCATCATGATCCGGGACATCGAACAAATTGGAGCCGCGACCATTGCAGGTGAAGAGTAACCCACCGCCGTAACGCGTGCTGGACTGCCGGCAGCCCTGTAACAACTGCCGTAGTTCGGCATCGGCACTGCCGGCATCGCGAACCTGGAACTGGATGGTTTGGCCGACACGGATACGGTCGCCGACTACCAAGGCCCCGCTGGAGCGGTCCAGACCCATGACGTTGCGAATCAGAAAATCGCCCTGCTTGAAATCGTCCCGGTATTCATCTATGACCCGACCCACATGCAAGCCGCGTTGCATCAAGGTTTGTTCCTCAGGAGACAAACTTTGATACAACTCGATTAACCGCTGGTGGGGCGACTGTCCGCCCAACTCGAAAATCACGTTTTCCTCGGCTCGGGTGACCACGAACGGCGTGCCGATGGGGCGGCACCCCTGCGACACCAGCGAGCGAAGTCCGGTATCGCCCTGGAGCAATACTCCGACCGCTCCTTCCTGATAAACAGTTTGGCCAATTAACCGCACCTGTTGCGGGCCGCGTGTGCCGCTGGCCATACCGCCAAACACTGAAACGCCCGGAGCATCGTCGTTGAGCCGTTCTAGGAAGAAATCGGCCGGGAAGGAGAACGGATCGCCCAACACAAAAGCTGCCAATGGTTCGTTGGATGGTTCCAACAGTTCATCGGGTCGACCGAAGATCGACGGGCCATCGGCTGTGCGTTCCAGGGTCAGATGAAACGGCGTGAGCCTGACCCCAGCAGGAAAGCGGGCTGTCCACAGGGCCAACGCCGGGCCTTGCTCGTATTCGCCGTATCCAGCCAAGACGCCCTGTACGCTACACCCCAACAGATACCGCGGGCGTAGTCGAGTGTGAAGCTCCCTGTGGAGAAGTTCCGAGTCATACTCTGGTGTGAAAAAGACCACGGCCAGATCGACCTCGGGCAACTGGGCTTGCTCACAGGCCGCGCTCACGGCCGAACGGGTCAAAGGCAACTGCGAGAAAGCGGCAGCGAATGGCACGGTAGATTGACCTCCTCAAGCCAGCAATTCTAATTCCATAATAGTCCACAATAGCAGGGCGGGGTTGAGGAAGTTGCCCGGCAGAGTTCACCCAGTGTTTTTCAAACCAGCGGCCACGCCGTTGATGCTTTCCAAGACGGCAGCCTGGAGTTCGTCGCCGCTATCGCCGCTGCGTAGACGGCGTAGCAGCACGGTTTGAATCAGGCTCAACGGATCAACGTAGGGGTTGCGCTGCTGAATGGAACGCTGCAAAACCGGCATCTTCTCCAGTAACATCGACTGCCTGGCAATCTGACAGACGTACTGTTCCGTGCGGTTGTATTCTGCTTGGATACGGCCGAAGATACGTTCGGCGATCCCTTGATCGACTACCAGATCGGCATAGAGCCGA
>JBDNDE010000032.1:0-21218 GCA_046719305.1 Gemmataceae bacterium
TCTCAAGCGTATCTTCAGCGACGCTTTGAACAAGTGTGCCGAGGATATGGCTTTTTTCAACGACCGCATCGAGAAGACGGCGATCAGCACCTTGGAAGGACTCGTGCGGAGTGCGTTTGTTCGGTGTTCCTACAGCGAGGCGGTGGAGATATTACAAAAGTCGGGGCAGAGCTTTGAGTTTCCGGTGCAGTGGGGCATCGACCTGCAAAGCGAACACGAGCGTTATCTAACGGAGAAACATTTTCAGGCTCCGGTGATCCTGTATGATTATCCGCGAAGCATCAAGGCGTTCTACATGCGCCTGAATGATGATGGCAAAACCGTCCGCGCGATGGATGTGCTAGTTCCCCGAGTTGGCGAAATCATCGGTGGCAGCCAACGCGAAGAACGTCTGGAGGTGTTGCAGACTCGCATGGCCGAGCAACACCTGTCGCCCGAGGCGTATTGGTGGTATCTCGATCTACGCCGCTTCGGTACCGTGCCGCATTCCGGCTTTGGTCTGGGGTTAGAACGCACAGTCCAATTCGTCACGGGAATGGCTAACATCCGTGACGTGATCCCCTTCCCGCGTGTGCCGGGCTGGGCCGAGTTCTGATCGCCGGTTTGGATTTTCTCAACTGAAAAGGAGCAAGGCTTCGATGGGCCCCCCTGCAAAACTGGCGCTAGAAGATGGCACTGTCTATTCTGGGGTGTCCTTTGGAGCCGAGGGCGAGATCTTCGGCGAGGCTGTCTTCAACACTTCGATGACCGGCTACCAAGAGATTCTCACCGATCCATCGTACACCGGGCAGATTGTTTGCATGACCTATCCGCAGATCGGCAACTATGGGGTCAATGAAGCCGATCGGGAGTCCCAACGGCCCCGGGTCGAAGGATTTGTAGTGCGTGAACGCTCGCCATTGGCCAGCAATTACCGCGCGACGGAGGAGATCGGCGCGTATCTGAAACGGCACGGCATTGTGGGGGTAGAGGGGATCGACACACGGGCGTTAGTACGGCGTTTGCGTGTCCGCGGGGCGATGATGGCGGTGCTATCGACGCGTGACCTGGATAGCGCCTCGCTGGTACACAAAGCCCGCACTTGCCCGCGGCTGGTGGGACGCGATCTGGTGCGCGAGGTGGTGCCCGCTGGGCCGATGCACTGGACCGAGGGGTTGGGTAGCGAACTGTGTATCCATTTGCCGCTCCAGACACCCCGGCATCATGTGGTAGCGTTGGATTACGGCATGAAGTACAACATTCTACGTTGCCTAGTGCAAGTCGGCTGCAAGGTCACCGTGCTACCGGGCACCGCGACGGCCGACGAGGTCAAGGCACACCAGCCCGATGGCATTTTCCTATCGAATGGGCCGGGCGACCCGGAGCCGCTGGGCTATGCCATCGACACCATTCGTGAGCTGCTGGGCTATCGGCCGATATTCGGCATCTGCTTAGGGCATCAGTTGTTGGGGTTGGCCTGTGGAGCCAAGGCGTTCAAGTTGAAGTTTGGCCATCGCGGGGCTAATCAACCGGTGTTGAATCAGTTGACGAATCGAGTGGAGATTACGACGCAGAACCACGGTTTTGCGATTCGCCTGGAGGATTTGCCAGCGGAACTGGAGCCGACGCATATCAATCTGAACGACCACACGTTAGAGGGGATGCGTCATCGCCACGTCCCAGCGTTTAGCGTACAGTATCACCCCGAGGCAGCCGCTGGGCCGCACGATAGTAGTTATTTGTTCGAGCAATTCCGGGCGATGATGGGGTGAGCAGTACTAAGGTTAGTCGAGCTTTTTCTGTTCAACGAGGATCACCTACCCGGTTGATGATAAGCCGTCATTCTTCATCAATCCAGAGTTGGCTGGAGAGCGACCTGGAGGCATGGTGTCACGAGATAGACAACCGGTCTATCATCCAACAAATCAGTTGGGAATCGGTTTTTGCCGGGCCACCTTGGTGAATGTAAGGTTGCGTATCACAGTGTTCCCACCACGAACGGTAGCGATGAGCCGATAATTGGCCCCATCATGCACAGGGACAAGCTTCTTGGAAGCATGCCAACGGGTCGTTGCACCAATCGCAAAGACATCGAGATTGAACGAGTGACCGTGAGCCAGTTGTTGAGCGAGTGTAACTGAAGGTAGGGGGCCTCCCGTACGATCCCCGAAGGTGACAAAATATTTAGGGTCCAAGTGAGCTTCATCTCGGGGAAAGAGTACCTCAACTTGTACAGCGGTTTGTATCGAGATCGTCGTCGGGAACAGCACGGTTTTTGGGAGACCACTGTAGAGAAATTCAAGTTTCAACTCATAATGAGCCGTGGTCAGCCCAGGCAGGTAGGCAGCCCAAAAGGTCGGTTCGACCGTGATTAGGGTGCCGATGACATTCAAAGTTGGATCGGGTTGATTGGTATGGGGATCAGGTCCCTTATGGATCAAGCTGACCGCTTGGAGGACAATCGCCTCATCAGAATATCCATGGGCAACGATCCAGTCATGACCGGTGAGCGGTTGAGTCTGCTCAGGATAAACACAAAAGATGGCCATGGGTTCAACTCCGATTTGATCGAGGGAAAGTTAGACTGGGGCAAGTTAGAGTTTTTCCAAGCTGGCGTTACGGAAGCCTGCAACGCCCCGAACTACAAACACCCCCAGACCACCGCGTGGGGCGAATCGGACATCCATTTTCTGTCGAGGATCATTGTCAGGCAACTTGCGAACCCGTTCTTCGAGTTGCTCACGGAGTTGTTCAAAGGTTAACTTGGCCTCGGCGGGTAGATCGGCGTTGAGCATGCGTCCACGAACTTCAGAGCGATCGACCACGATTTCGAGGGTGCGAAACGGACCATTCTCGTTACCAAAAGCTTTAAACGTCTGTGGTTCGGATCGGACCGATTCCAGGCTTAGCGAATCATCGTCCCAGTTTTGTGAGCAGATGGCGGACTGAGCCAACACAATAGGGTTGAGCGGGATTTCCATCGTGGGGGGAGGAGGAGCAGCAAGCAGGAGAACTTCCTTCCAGCGTGCCTGAAGACAAACAATATCGTTGAACTCCAGACGTACTAGGCAATGCGCATTCTTTTGTTCGGTCCGAAAGCCTACATAGATGCCTACACCCCAAGACCGTTTATGTCGTACATCGACCCGAAATCGGTAGCAATCCATTCCCGGATCGGAGAGTAACTCCAACAAGGCCAAGTGTGAGGACTCGACAAGATACTCGCCCTGTTCAGTCCTCTGGTAAGCTCGATTCGCGGTTGCCCAACGGGGTTGGATCAACTTGCCGTTGAGCCGGAACGACTCAAGGATATCACCTCTTGGATGGTCGCGACCTGGCAAACCTAGCCAAAAGGCGATCCCGCCCAGAGACGCCGTCGTGGCCCCGGCGATCAAGAGAGTCCGGCGGCTTAGCAAAGGCGAATGCGGTGGGCAAAGGAGAACCGTCGGCAGGGGGGCACTGGTTTGGATCGGCTCGCCTTGTTGCCAGCGTTGCAGGTCGTGGGCTAATTCCTGGGCCGAAGCATAACGCTCGGCAGGATTCTTTCGTAAGCAACGCATGCAGATAGCACGTAACGGCTCAGGCACCGTTAGGGGCAGCGCGGGCGGCTGGGCGTCGCAGACCAGCTTGGCCGTTGCCAACTCGGTCGGACCGACGAAAGGCGGTTTACCGGTCAGGCAGGCATACAACACCGCACCCAAGGACCAAATATCGGCTGCTGGCCCCAAGGGCCATTCCGCTCCGGCTTGCTCTGGAGCCATGAACGAGGGGGTACCAAGGATGGCCCCTGTGCGGGTATGACCGGCTCCTTTGAGCCACTTGGCCAAACCGAAGTCGGCCAGCTTGGGTTTACCCTTGTTCGTGAAGAGGATGTTGCTTGGCTTAATGTCGCGGTGAACATATCCGTGCTGATGGACTTCGTCGACCGCCCAGCAGATGGGTAGAAGAATCTCGACCGCTCGGGCGGCGGGGAGCGGACCTTTCGAGAGCAGAGAACTCAGCGAGCCACCGGCCAAGTATTCCATTACGATGAACGGCTTGCTTGAAGCGAGGCCGGTCTGATGGACGCTAACGATATGGGGATGTTGCAGACTCGCCAGGGTGTGGGCTTCGCGTTGGAAGCGTGACACGCAAGCGGCATCTCCTTGGGCCAGGAGAAATTTGATAGCGACCTCGCGCACCAGCGAGAGTTGCTGTGCGCGATAGACGATGCCCATACCACCGACGCCCAAAATGTTGCGATAGACAAAATCGTCCAGCTGGGGGGGGGGAGCGTTCAACGGCGATGAGAAGAGTCGCAGATCTTCGACGTGGCTGAGAGTAGGAAGATCTGCTTCGTGAATGGCGGGGCCAGGCATGTCCTGCACGAGGCGATCCCATTCCGCTTTGATGCGGTCGGCGATCGTCGGGAACCGTTGGAGATATTCGCTTTTTTGGGGTTGTTCCCCCTGCTCCAGGCGCACCGAGATCTCCGTGAACACAAGATTGAGCAATACCAGGGGATCTGCAGCGACAGCCACGGGGCTGGTTTGGAGAAGGTTCTCGATCGCGGGACGTTGTCCACGGGCCCAACCGTCGAGTTGATGTTGAATCAAGATCGACAAAGGAGACAATGAGGCGGATCGATCCAAAGGCATAGTCGAAGTCCTGTGGCGTTTCGGAACTTCTCGAGGGGACTTCTACTTTGTAACAGGCTGCTTGGTCGGTGTCGATCCTCAAAAACGAGAAAAATGTCCCCTAGACAAAAAAAGTATTGTCCGTTGATGAGAAGGGCGAGGTTCACTTCTCCTGTTTCTTCGTGGGTCGGATCTTCTCACGGGCAGCCTGGGCGGCCTCACGAATCAATTTTTTGCCCTCGCGATTGTATACCGCATCAATCCGTTTAACCACCTCATCCGATTCACCCACTAGCCCTTCACTTGCGAGCGTTCCTAAGGTATCCAGGGCTGTTACAATCACTTCGCTGTTGGAATCATCCAGATTCTTCGTCACCGCCTGGATCACCTCCTTGCGACTGTCGCCCAACTCGCGGTTGAGTTTGGCCAACGCCTGCATCGCCAGACAACGCAGGCCACGGTCCTCGTCACTTAACGTCGCTACCAACCCCGCGATGGCCGGCTTGCCCTCGTTGCCCAATGCGTCAATGGCTGCCAGGATGGCTTCCTTGACCTCCTTGGGAGTATCCTTGCTTATCAGCACTGCACGGAACACCGTGGCAGCGACTGCTCCGTCTTTGCCGAACTTACCAATCGCTTCGGCGGTAGCGCGACGCAACCGAGGATCGGCCTTGGGATCGGCGACGATCTCTTTGAAGATGTCGAGAACGGCCAGGTCGTCGCGGATGACCCCTAGAGCGACCACGGCGTCCAGGCGGGCTTCCAGATCGGCGGCTTTGTCTGCCAGCAAGGATTGCAGATCGCGCGAGGCCTCTTTGGCATCTTTGCCCATCCGGCGCAAGGCACTGGCAGCTGCGCGGACGACGCTCACCTCTTTGTCCTTCAGAGCCACGCCCAAAGCACTGGCGGCTTGGCGAGCATCGGCTCCCACATCACCCAGTGCGGCAGCGGCGGCCTCGCGAACAGCTGCGTCTTTGTCCAAACGGAGGGCGGTGATAAGCGCCTCGCGAGCCGTTTCAAACTTGGGTAGCTCGTCTTTCTTATCCTCGCGGGCCTCGGCATTGGCCTTAGCCATTGCTCGCCCCAAGGCTCGGGCGGCCGCCACACGAACTTCGGCCTCCTTATCCACACGTAGCGGCTTGATGAGAGCCGGAATCACCTGGCGAGAGCGGGAGTAGCCGATCTGCTCGACGGCGAGGATGCCCCGGCGACGGTCCTTGACGGTTTTGCCTTCATCGATGCGTTTGATCCAATCGGAAAGTTTGATGTCCAGCAGTTTGGGTTCCTCGTCGTCTTGGGCACGGCCTAGGTTAACGCCGGTAAAGATGGCTAAGAGAGCCAAACTGATGCGGATCATCGTAACGCACTCCAAAAGCGGGTTGATCTAGTGATGGTAGGAACGATTAGGGAGTGTCGCAAGTCGCTTGTTCTGGACGTTTGGTTTCGCAAACAAGATAATCAACTTTCAAGAACAGCTCCCAGGTCCAGTCACTCTCTGAGGAACTCCCTATGGCGGAACAACGCCGGTTCGGTCCCTTCGATTTCCTGCTGTTGCTTGTTGTCTTAGCCGTGGCAGGCGGGGCACGAGTTGCCTACCTGCAGTTTGCGGCTGATGGTTCACGCAGCGAAGGATACTTGCGGGTTCAAGAGCGAGCCGCCGACCGCCCCGACATGCCGGCAGACGAGATGCGGCAACTGATCGAGGCGGTGCGGCAAGGTGGGCTGTTTGCCAAGGCACCCTTCGGTAAAGAGGACGAGCAAACTGCTCATGTGTCACCGGGTTATCCGTATCTGGTGGGTCTGTTGGCCCGTGCCCCTTTCATCGAGTCGGACAAGCTCTTCAGCATCGTGCGTTGGGCACAAGTAGCCATGGGCACCCTGACTGCGGCGTTGTTTTTCCTGTTCGCGCGGCGGGCCTTCCGAAGCCTGCTGGTTGGCTTGGTGGCTGGCCTGCTCGTCGCCTTGAATCCCTTTAGCATCATTGCCGTGGCTAATATCGATGATGGCGTGTTAGCTAGCTTTGCCCTGGCCGGCATGATCTATTTAGGCGGATTAGCCGGCGAAACTGGTGGAGCGTTTTCGTCGTTGTTGTTCGGCTTGGTCAGCGCGGGCATGGCTCTGGTGCGGGCGGCTTTTTTGCCTCTGAGCTTTGCTGCCGTTATCTGGTTTTTGGTCCGTAGCCGATCGCTGGAACGTGGTTGGGTATCGGCCTTTATCGCGTTTTTGGGGTTCGTGATTGGTTTGGCCCCCTGGACAGTGCGGAACTACCAGGCGATCGAAGATCCGGTCCCGATCGTCACCACGGGTTATCTGCACCTGTGGATCGGGAACAATCAACTGGCTACCGGAGGCCCCGCCACCCCCGACATGTGGGCCAAAGCTCCGGCAAACGAGCTATCGGCCATCGAGAATCAAAACGTGCGTTATGCTCGGCTGGGTCCGCGTGTCGTCGAGGAGATCAAGGCTCGGCCGATTCAGACGATCAAGCGTCGGGTGCATGCGTTTTTAGCGTTTTACCTAGGAGATTCGTGGTTCCGGGATGGCAGCGTTGTGGAAATGATGCCATATGTCCCTGACGAGAGCGACAGCCCCGAGGTGCGGGAGCAAAAAGCGACGCTCATCGCCAGCTTGCAAGAAAAAGCGCCGATGGCTCTGAATAGTTGGCTCATCGGCATGCTGGCCTTGGCCCTGATCGGCTGGCGCTGGAGCTATGCCTGGCGATGGGAGTCGTTCCCGGCCTTCCTGGCCGCTTTTTGGGTGCCGTTGCCCTACGTTTTGGGCCACGCTGAGGCCCTCTCGGGGCCGCGCTTGCCGTTAGACGGCGTGTTGCTAACTTTCGCGGCCGTGACACTAGTGGGGTTGCTGCCGACCTCCGGGCCGTTGTTGAACCCAAGCGATGCCGGACCGACCACAGCACCATCCGAGGAGGATCGTTAAGATGGTCGGGACTGCACTTGTTGTCTTGGCCTTCTTCGCTGCTCCCGACCAGGCAGCTTCGCGTCCCAATATCGTGATCCTCCTGGCCGACGACATGGGCTTTAGCGACATCGGCTGTTATGGCTCGGAGATCCGCACGCCGCACTTGGATAGCCTGGCGGAGAAGGGGGTGCGGTTCACCCAGTTTTACAACACCGCGCGCTGTTGTCCCACTCGCGCTAGCCTGCTCACCGGCTTGTACGCCCATCAAGCCGGCGTCGGCCATATGGTCAATGACAACGGCTTACCGGGCTATCGTGGCCGACTCAACGACCGCTGCCTGACGTTTGCCGAGGTGTTGCGTCCAGCGGGCTATCGGACCTATCTTTCGGGGAAATGGCATGTCGGTGAGCAGAAGGGCAGTTGGCCGGTCGATCGCGGTTTTGATCGCTGCTACTCGCTGATTTCTGGCGGCACCAACTATTGGCGGCTCGACAAAGGCCGCATTCTGGCCCGCGATAGCGAGGCGATCAGGCCGCCGGAGAACTGGTATGTCACGGATGCGCTCACCGATCACGCGGTAGAGTTTCTTCAAGATCACGCCAAGCAGCACGCCGACAAGCCGTTCGTGCTGTATGTCCCCTACACCGCTCCGCACTGGCCGTTGCACGCTCACCCAGAGGACATCGCCCGGTACAAGGACACTTACCTAATCGGCTGGGACAAACTGCGCCAGCAACGCTTGGCCAAGATGAAGAAGCTGGGCCTGGTGGCCGATTCGGTCAAGCTCACGCCGCGTGATCCCAAGGTACCCGCCTGGGACAGAGCGCCTAACCAGGCCGATGCCGCCCATCGCATGGCTGTCTATGCCGCTCAGATCGAGTGTATGGATCGAGGCATCGGCAAGATTATCGCACAATTGCGAGCCAATAAATGCTTCGATAATACCCTGATCCTCTTTTTGTCGGACAATGGCGGCTGTGCCGAACTCATCGACCGCGGCACCAAGGGGGTACCGGCGGGCGGTCCAGAGTCGTTCCTCAGCTATGGCATCGGCTGGGCCAACGCTAGCAACACTCCTTTCCGCCGCTACAAGCATTGGGTACACGAGGGCGGCATTCGCTCCCCGCTGATCGCCCACTGGCCGGCCGGTATTCGTAAACCTGGCCTGGTGAATTCGCCGGCTCATGTCATCGACATCATGGCCACCTGTGTCGATCTGGCCGGGGCGAACTATCCGGGGGCTGACAAGGCGACCCCCCTAGAGGGACAGAGTCTGCGTCCGCTGCTAGAAGGCAAAGCGTGGAAGGAGCATGAGGCCCTATTTTGGGAGCACGAGGGAAACCTCGCTGTCCGCATGGGCGATTGGAAGCTAGTTGCCCTGCACAAGGGGCCATGGGAACTCTACAACCTCGCCACCGACCCCGAGGAAATGATCGACCTCTCGGCCAAAGAAACCGAACGTACTCAGGCGATGATCCAGCGCTACGAGGCCTGGGCCAAGCGTGCCCAGGTGCGCCCCTGGGAAGAAGTCCAAAAATCACGGCCGAAGAAGGAATAAACCCCACAAGGTGCGGTCTGATTGGCCGCTGTTGCGTACAAGACAGCCGATCCCTGGTCTGCTAGGATGAGGGCACCAGGAATCGGTCGGTCGGAGTGTTCCCCCATGAGTCAGGATCCGCTTTCCCATGGCATGGCTCAGTTGCAACGCAAGGGCATCGGTCTTCTTTTTGCCCTCTTCATTGGGGCCGTCGCCGCGGCGGCTTTTGCGATCCGCGGTTGTCAGGATGGGCCTTTCGGCCGTAAGCAGATTGTGACCCTGACTCCGGAGCAAGAAGTGGCCTTGGGCATCCAGGCATTCAAAGAGGTGCTACGCGATCCCAAGACCCAAGAAGTGCGCGGTGGGCGTAACGTCCAAATTGTACAGGAGGTAACCAAGCGTCTGGCCGACGCCACGGAAGAGCCGGCCTTTCTCAAGGCGGTGCGGTTGCCCAAACGTCAATACGCCTGGGAGACGCGGCTGGTCGAAAGCAAAGAGGTCAACGCTTTTTGCCTGCCGGGCGGCAAGATGGTGGTGTTCACTGGCATTCTGCCTGTGTGCGAAACCGATGTTGGCTTGGCGGTTGTCATGGGCCACGAGTTATCCCACGCTCTGGGACGCCATGGAGCCGAACGCATGGCTCACTCGCAGATGGCACAAATCGGCATAATTGCTGCGGGAGCTTCTGCTGGATCGCTGGGAGACGCCGAACGGAGACAATTGATGATGGTACTCAACGCCGGGGCCCGCTTTGGCATCATGAGTTACGGCCGACGCCATGAATCCGAAGCTGATCATATGGGGTTGTTGTTGATGGCGACAGCGGGGTACAACCCCGGCGAGGCGGTCAAGTTCTGGGAGCGGATGGCCCGCGCGACAGGCGGGGGCCAACGAACCCCCGAATTTCTCAGCACCCACCCGAGCCATGAAACCCGCATCCGCGATCTGGTCAAATGGCAACCCGAGGCGGAGGTATTGTACCGGGCCAGCAAGTTCCGTGGACAAAAGCCTGAACGACTGCAGCTGGGGCGCTAAACGCAAACTGACCCCCTCCAGCACCAACAGCAGGGCTATAACTTTAGAGCTTTTCTGATCCCTTCCTTGCTAAGTCCGGGCAGTCTCAGGCCATTATCCCATCAACTGGTCTGCTGATTGTCTCCAGAGAGCGTCTGCCCTATGCAGCAACTCTTTCATACTAGGTGGATGCTTCTGAGCGTTGCGGCAATTGCAACGCCCCTACTATTCACCACTCGGGCCGGCGAGCTTCGATTTGCCTCTGCCCAGGAGAGCAGAGTGGCCTTTGAGAAGACCGTACAACCGCTACTGACCAAGCACTGCGCCGGGTGCCACAATGCCACCAAAAAGCAAGGCGGTCTCGACCTGGCCAGCCTCGACATCGACATGAAAGCCGGAAGCAGTGCGGGTCGCTGGGCCGCCTTATTGGAGCGTGTGGTCAGCCGCAATATGCCGCCACCGGCCCGACCGCAGCCTAGCGAGGACGAACGCCAAACGATCGCCGGCTGGATCCAGGCCGAACTCAAACGTGCCAACAAAAACACTGCCCGCCGCCTTCTGCAGGCCAACGGCAACAAGGTGGATCATGCAGCCCTGTTTGACCCGAAGAATGCCCGGCTAGCCCCCGATGCCACGCCTCGCTTACGTCGTCTTAGCCCAGAGATCTACGCCGCCTTCCTGGCCGAAATGGCCAAAACCGTTCCGGGGGTCGCCAACCCCTTCTCCTTCGCAGCTGGAATGACTTTTAAAGATATGGGGTCCCCCAAGATTGACGAACCAGTCGCTTCCATGCTGCTAAGCAACGCAGTGGCTATCGTCGAACACACCAAGAACAAAGAGATTTCGATACTTTTGGACGAATCCAAGCCGCTCACGGCCAAGGGGATCGAAGCCGCGGTCCAGTGGCACTATCAACGGGTGCTGAATCGCAAAGCCACCCCCGAGGAGTCGCGCCGCATGGTTGCCTTGGTTCAACGCAACGTCCAAGATGCCGGCCGTGCCAAAGGCGTCGCCTACGCCCTAGCAGCGGTTTATCTGCTGCCCGAGGCGGTCTATCGCTGGGAAACCGGTGAGGGCCACCCCAACGAACGCGGCCTGGTCCGCCTTTCGCCCCGCGCCCTTGCTTATGCGCTGGCCTACGCCGTCGGTGATCGCCGACCCGATAGCAAACTGTTGGCCGATGCCGAGGCTGGCAAGCTGGCCACACGCGATGGGGTAGCGGCGGCGATGAAGCGGATGCTCGACGATACCAAGCTGCCCAAACCACGTTTGTTGCGTTTCTTCCGCGAGTATTTTGGCTACGAGGCAGCCCGCGAGGTGTTCAAGAACGATGCAGACAACCCCGACCACGACGCCCGCATTCTCGTCGAAGATACTGACCGCCTCGTCGAGTACATCCTCGAACAAGACCAGAACGTCTTGGCCGAGTTGCTCACCACTAACAAGAGTTTCGTCGCCTACAAGAAGGCAGCGAGCCTGAAGAAGAAGCGCGAGGAGATCTTGGCGAAGTTTGAGCGTGACAAAGCAGCCAACCCAGAAAAATTCAAAAATAAGAATCCGTCGAATCTCCCCCGGGCAATCTTCACCGCTTACAATCTGTCGAATTTCCCTGACAAACAGCCTGTCGAGCTCCCTGCCGAGCAACGGGCCGGTATCCTCACTCAACCCGCCTGGTTGGTCGCTTTTTCCACCAGTGACGACAACCATGCCATTCTCCGTGGCAAGTGGGTTCGTGAGCGCCTCCTGGGCGGCGTCGTGCCAGATCTGCCCATCGCTGTGGATGCGCAACTACCCGAAGCCCCGCACAAAACCCTCCGCCAACGCATGGCTGTCACCCAAGAAGCCTATTGCTGGAAATGCCACATCCAGATGAATGATCTGGGGCTGCCCTTTGAAATGTTCGACCACTTTGGACGCTTCCGCCGTACCGAGCGGGTACTGGATCCCGAGGCGACCGCCAACCACCTTGATAAGAAAGGCAAACCGCTCGGCCCAGTCTACCGCGAGACCGAACTGGACAGCAGCGGGCTGATTGCCCACGTCGGCGTACCGGGTCTGGAAGGCAATGTACGCAATGCTGTCGAGATGCTCCACAAGCTCGCCCGCTCGGAGCATGTCGAACAGGTTTTTATTCGACATGTCTTTCGCTTCTGGATGGGTCGAAATGAATCGCTTCATGATGCCTCTGCCCTGCAAGCCATGCACCACGCTTACCGCAGCAGTGGCGGTAGTATGAAAGCGGTACTGATCGCGTTGGTAAGCTCCGATTCGTTCCTCTATCGTGCTGTTGTCCCCAAGCCCGATGACCACTGACCCTGCAGCACCGATGTTCCCCCTACGTACTGCTTCCTGTTCCAGCTACACGCCGTCCCAAAAAGGAACGAGCAATGACACTAAACCGTCGTGACCTGCTGAAAAACCTAACCCTAGGAGCTGGTAGCGTGGTGCTGGCTCCCTTGCTGGCCCGCCTCGAAGCGCGTGCGGCCGGTGCCCCTGTGACAGCCAAGCGGTTCGTGTTCGTCGTCGAGAGCAACGGCGTGCCGCCTGCCCAGTTGGTCCCCAGTGGAATCACCCGCAAGCCGCGTGAGCAACGGCCCAATAACGGCCCAGGCAGCTTGCTCGACGAACCGCTAGCCAAACGCGATCTGCCCTGGTCGTTGCAGCCGATCAGTGCCTGGAAGGACCGCGTGACCATCATCCAGGGGCTGTCCGGCCGGGTCTGCGGGGGTGGCCACTCCAACAACTACGGGGCACTCAGCGCCAGGGGCGGGGGTCGGGGTACCGGCGAAAGCGCCACCGTCTGGGGAGAAACCATCGACGCCGCCTTGGCCAAGACGGTGCCCGGCATCTTTCCGCATGTTGGCCTAGGGATCAGCAAGCGTTTAGAAAACAGCGTGGTTTATAGCATTTCCGCCTGGGACAAAGACAAGGCTCTGCCCATCATTGTCAAGCCGGATCTGGCCTACTCGACTCTCTTCGGCAGCGTTGCCGGCGGCGAGGCCCAGCAAGATTTTGCCGCTCGCAACAACCTGCTCGACTTTCTCCGCGAGGATCTCCGCCGGGTCGAATCCCAGTTAGTTGGCCAGGAGAAAGAACAGCTGGGGGCCTATTTGGAAACCTTCGAGACGCTCCGTGACCGCCAAAGCAAGCTCAACGAAATCCAGCACACCCTGCGTGAAAAAGGCCCCGTGGCCCGCGACAAGTATAAATCCAGCGTCGAAACCGACCGCCTCGACGCCATGTTCGATCTCGGGGCCTGCGCCCTGGTGTGCGGCTTGACCAACGTGCTGACCCTCTCCTCCGCTGCTGGGATCCGCGATTTCGACATCACCTTCAAAGGATTAGGCCTCAATATCGATAAGCACCGCATCGGCCACGGCGGCAGCTTTGAAGGCAAAAAATGGGACGAACTGTATAACCTCATCCGACGCTACCACTTTGAGCTAATCGCCAGCCTGATGAAAAAACTCGAAAAAATCAAGGAAGGCGATGGCACTCTGTTGGACAACACCGTTATCGTCTACCTCAGCGACGGGGCCGAAAGCCATCATAGCCGTTGCTGGGAATGGCCAATGGTAGTCATCGGGCACGGCGGCAACAAGCTCAAGACCGGCCGCTATCTCGATTACCCCGGCTACGGGCAAAAGGGACATCGCACAATCGCAAACCTGTACACCACCTTGTTACACGTGGCCGGCTCAACTTGCGATACATTTGGCATGAAAGATCCAGCACTCAGAGATCTGGATCAAACGGGTCCGTTAACCGAGTTACTGGCCTGAGTGATCGCCTGCCTGAAGGAGGTTGCCGATGCGTGAACGATACTGCCTCATCGCTGTGTTGCTTGGCAGCAGCCTAGCCTCCGCAGCCGACAAGATGAATGTACTGTTCATCGTCTCGGACGACTTGACCAACAACGCGATGAGTTGCTACCGAGGCAAGGGGCAAACCCCGCATCTAGACAAGCTGGCGGCCAAAGGAGTGCGTTTCGATCGCGCTTACTGCCAATATCCGTTGTGCAACCCCAGTAGGGCTTCGTTTCTCACGGGATTGCGGCCGGACACCACCCGTGTGTATGACAACGCTGTCCACTTCCGCAACAACCTTCCGGATGTCCAAACCTTACCGCAAACCTTCATCCAAGGCGGTTACTTCGTCGCACGGGTGGGCAAGTTGTACCACTACGGCGTGCCCGCTCAGATTGGCACCGACGGCCTGGACGATAAACAAAGCTGGCAGAAGGTCATCAACCCGCGTGGCCGTGACAAGGACGACGAAGAACGCATCTTTACGCTTAACCCCATGGCCAAAGGGCCGGCTCGCTTCGGCGGTACCCTTAGCTGGTTGGCTGCCGAGGGCACCGATGCCGAGCAAACCGATGGCTTGATCGCTGCCGAGGTGAGCAAACTCATCGCCGCCAACAAGGACAAGCCATTTTTCCTAGCGTGCGGGTTCTTTCGCCCACATACCCCCTTTGTCGCACCCAAGAAATATTTTGATCTCTATCCAACGAAAAAGATCAACCTGCCGATGGTTCCCCAGGATCATCGCAAGGTTCATCCGGCCCCAGCCTTTGCTAGTTCCAAAAAAGAGCAGGAAAAGCTCACCGATCCCTTACGTCGCGAGGCCATTCAAGCATACCTGGCTTCGACGACTTTCATGGATGCTCAAGTGGGCCTGGTGCTTGAAGCCCTGGAAAAGCACAAGATTGCTGACCGTACCATTGTCGTCTTTACGAGCGATCATGGGTATCATCTAGGGGAACATGGCCTATGGCAAAAACAAAGCCTGTTTGAACATTCGGCTCGCGTACCTCTGATCATCTACGACCCACGTGCCAAGGGCAATGGCAAAGCCAGCGGAGCAACCGTGGAATTAACCGATCTGCACGCGACCCTTGCCGACCTAGCCGGCCTGAAGGCTCCCCAAACCGACGGCCGAAGTCTCGTCCCACTGCTGGCAGATCCGGCTGCCAAATGGGACCGGCCGGCGCTGACCCAGGTACGCCGTGGCGGAGCCAAGGACGGCTTCATGGGCTACTCGTTGCGTACAGCTCGCTATCGCTACACGGAGTGGGATGGCGGCAAACGCGGGGTACAATTAGTGGACCTAGACAACGACCCCGACGAAACCAAGAATTTGGCCGCCGACCCCGCCTACGCCGAAACCATCAAGAAACTGCAGGCCTGGCTTCCACGGAAGTGACACGACTCTCGATCTTGGGGCCGACAGGCGCAGCCACAGGGAACGTCACACCGGCAGATCGTCGTCGAGTGGTTCATCCTCGGTCGTCATCAAGACCGGCGTCAGTTCAGGCAGGGCCATCGACCGCTGTCGCAGACGATGATAGCGTGCCTGAGAGCGACCGACGACACGCCGTGTCGCTCCCAAAAGAATCAGGGCGCTACAGGGCGCGAGGTTACCCGCCCGAATCAACCACTGCAACACGGCAGCGCGTTCTTGGGTGCGTTGGCGTTGTTGCGACAGCCGGGTCGTGGTACGCGTTGGGGCAATGGTGTTGAAGCCGGCTTGCTCGACCTGAATTCCCCACCGCTCTAGCCCCGCTTGCACTCGCTTGCTCAGTTCGGCATCCAGATCGCCGCGTGCCCCTAGCCGTTGTCGGTCGCTGCTGGTGATAACTTCGGCCACGCCTAATGCTAGCGTGGTGATGCAGCCGTGGCGGAGGTTGTCGATTTCCACGGTGGCCTTGATGGGATCGACAATCCGCATCACTAGAGTGGCATCGGCATCATAAACGAGTCCGTCGGCGTTCATGATTCGTTGGGGCGGAATCTGCAACGTGATGGAACGAATCGGCAGTTTTCGCACTTCTTGGATAATCGGCAGCAGTGGATGAAAGCCCGGTTCCAGAATTTTGACGGCACGCCCGAAACGGAACAGCACCCCGGCGTAGCCCGTTTGCACCGTAGTGCCCCACAGCCGCAGAAAGCCGACCATCAGCAAGGTGAAGGTGACCGGATTGCGTTGGGCAAACTGGACCACGATCTGCCAGGCCGAGCTAACCAAGTAGGTCAGCCAACTCCAGGCCCAATTCCACCACTCCATCATGAACGGCCGCCCTCATCCCAGTCGGGGGCCGGCTCTGCCGGCAAGGCATCCGGCACGGTCGGGGCTGCATCGGTCGCTAGGCGGTCTTGCATCTCCGCTGGTCGTAGCGCTACGACACTGCCGCTAATGAGCGCGACAGCGGAAGTCGCATCCAGCCCCGCCACCTGTCGGAACTGTTGATATAAATGCAGCTTTTCCTCGGCCAGTTTACGCAGCTGAGTAATTTCCAGTGTTTCGGGTGTCGGTGAGAGCGTCGAAAAGCCAAACTCGTGGATGGTGATGCCCCATTGCCGCTCGACAGGGGCCAGCTCGTCCAGCACGGCGGCGACCATGGCGTTGAGGTCGCGGATGGACTGACGATCCTGAGCTTTGACGACGCGTTGGATGGCGATGACCATACGGTTGCGTAAACCGACCAACAGGTTGTCGATCTCGATCAGCGCACGCCGTAGGTCTACGATCTGATACACGGCCCGCGCCCCAACCTCATACACCAGATCATCACGCAACTGAATGGCTTGCTTCTCCAACTCGATCGTGGTGTGCCGGGTGTCCGCGATCCGATATGCTTGGATGATTGGCCATTTCCAATGCACGCCCGGACCGACGACATTGCCGGCGCGGCCGAGAGTAAATTTCAGAGCATGTTGGCCATCGTACACCACGACGAAGACACCCGTGATGGCCTGAAGAAACTCTAAAAGAGCCGAACGCGGCTGTTGCGAGACGGTCGCCTGGATGGGACCCGTGTTGGTACTCATACAACTTGGTGTAGCCTGTCTGCCTTGCCACGACAAGACTCGCGCGGAGAATAGTCCGTGGAGGTCCGCCTGAGATACGAACAATGACTCACGAACAAGCAGCCCAACGAATTGAAGAAGTGATGGCCCACCTTTGGATGGTGCGCACGTTTCTCAAACATGCCGAAGAAATCCAAGACGATGCTGATTTCCTCGAAGTGCCGCGCGCCTTATTCGATTATACCCGCGCGGTCGAGCCAGCCGCCCTCAGGAAAGATTGGCCACTGTACATCCATCGCGCCCGCAGCAAGTTCGGCAAGCTCCGCAAGGTGGTCGCCTTCTTCGTCGAGAATTATTCCTGCGTCAGCAGCCATACCAATTGGCAGATGGCTGCCGCATCCTTGCGAGCAAGCGTACGACGCATCGAGGAGATACTCAGCCAAATCGAGGAAAGCGGCTGCTCAGCGGCGGCGATTCCACTCGACACGAGCGTACTTGGTGGCGACGAGGTCGGCGACACGCTCCAAGGGCAGGACGAATCGCTGTGTCAGGACGACGTCCCAGGCCGCCGTTACTCGAGCGATTAACTCAGCCCGGCTGAGGGGCAGATTGCACACGAAATCCTCGTGCGGCCGATCGGCCCGGTAGTCGGGACGACGTGGAGGCAAAGTAAGAAAGGACGTAACGCACGAAAGATCGAAACGATACAAAAGGGTACCATGATGTAACAGATGATAGCGCTTGCGCTGTTGGGCATTACCGCTACATTTGCGGTCGCCCCAGGTGAGGTCGCAGATACCCTGCACCGCTAGCCCCGGAACCCCTAACCCCTCGATCACTTTGTCGAGTATCCACCGATACGACCTCCCAATCTCCCCCAGCGCCGGATGCCGCTCGTAAGCTAGCACGAGGCTATAACAGAGACACCCAGGGCCGAGTAGAACTGTGCCGCCGCCCGAGGACCGCCGCCGTATCGGTATGCCCGCCGCTTCGCAGGCTGCTATCTGCACATCATCGGCTACGATGCCTCCCGAGCCGAGAACGACGGCTTGAGTGGGTAACTCCCAAAAACGTAGCACTTCACCCGTTCCCGGCCGCTCCTCGGCCGTCAGCAGCAACGCCTCATCCAACGCTAGGTTTTCTTCGGGGGTCGGCAAAGTACAATCGACCGCATTCATGGCTGATGGCTATTGGGAGGATCGGGGGTGCGGATATAGGCGATAAAAAACAGCACGAAGCCCAGCATCAGCGAAGCAATCGCCAAGAAGCGGACGACCTCGAAAAACCCATGCGAAGTGCTAGCCCAGCCGAGCAACGCCAAGGGAACAAACGCCAGACAGAGCCAAGTTGCGTAGCGAACCATACCGATAGCTTACGATGGTGGTCTGCGGCCGACCAGGAGGTGATCGCAAGCATGTGGCTAGTGGGTATCGACGAAGCTGGCTATGGCCCCAATCTCGGCCCTTTCGTTATGAGTGCTGTCGGTTGCCGAGTGCCCGCCCCCGCTCCAGTCTGCCTGTGGCAATCACTCGCCTCAGCCGTTCGACGCGCCGGGGGCAAACGAGACGCCCGACTCGTCTTTGACGACAGCAAAAGGGTCTACGGCAGCAGCAAATCCCTCGCCGGCCTGGAACGGGGGCTAACAGCCTTACTCGGCTCGTTGCCGGAGACGCTCGATGGCTTGATCGCCCGCTTAGCCCCTGTCGATCAGCCCGCCTTGCGCGAAGAATGTTGGTATACTGGTCAAACGCCGCTACCGACGCTGCCCTTGGAGCCAGAAGCGGCCGAAGCACTCAAAGCGTTTAGCACAGCTTGCCAGGCCGCTCAGATCACCGATTGGACCGTTCGTAGCGTTGTCGTCTGCACCCCACGCTTCAACCATCTGCTCGAACGTGCCGGCTCCAAGAGTGTCGTCCTGGCCGATGCGTTCGTGCGGCTGTTGTGCGAGTGGGTGGAGGCCCACCCCGAAGAGGAGATCGAGGTGGTCGCCGACAAGCAAGGCGGTCGCAACACCTATCGCCTGCAGATTCAGCAGGCTATCGGGGGGCTGGTGCGAACGCTGGCAGAGGATGAGCAGCTAAGCCTCTACGAGGTGCCGCGCGAAACGGGGGTGATTCGGGTTGGCTTCACCCCGCGTGCCGATACAGCCAACCTGTGCGTTGCCGCCGCCTCGATGGTTAGCAAATATCTCCGAGAATTGATGATGTACGAGTTCAATGTCTTTTGGTGTGGCCAAGTGCCCGGATTGGCCCCCACGGCCGGCTATCCCGGCGACGCGCCACGTTACCTGGCGGCAATTCTGCAACAGGCGACCGAGTTGGGCCTGTCAAGATCGGCCCTGTGGAGGGAACGCTGAATGGTTGTTTACTGTGTGCTTTAATGAAATGCCGGTTTCTTCATGTATCCCGCGGAGGCATCGGCTGCTTGGCAAGCTTGCCGCGTAAATATTCCAAGGCTTTGTTCAGGATGCGATCCTCAAACGGTTTCTTGCCGTTGTCCTCAGGCTTGGGCTTGACGCGGATCAGATCGCGATCGTAGCGATCAGTCAGATAGGCCAGGCGTTCCTCGTCGCTTAGCTTGATCTCATAGCCCTTGTTGGGCCGCACCCCCCATTCGTCCGGGTCAACCTTTGCCGCGGCAAAATCGGCCGGGTTAGGGTAGCGATGGATGTTCTTGCCGCTGGGCCGCCAATAGCTCGCGGTCGTTAGTTTCAACGCGCTGGTATCATTTTCCATCAAGATGATGTTTTGGACACTCCCCTTGCCATAGGTCCGCTCACCGATCACCACGGCCCGGCCGTGATCTTGTAATGCGGCGGCAAAAATCTCGCTGGCGCTGGCACTCCCGCGGTTAACCAGAATTGCGATCGGCACTTCTTGGCCCGGCGTACTGAGCAGGCAGTTGTCTGGTCGGGCGCGATAGACTTCGTCGCGATGGTTACGTCCCTTGGTGCTGACGATGATCCCCTCCCCCAGGAAGAAATCACTTACCTCGATGGCCGATTTCAGCAAACCGCCAGGGTTGTTTCGCAGGTCAATGATCAGCCCTCGCACCCCATCGCGTTCCAGTTGTGTCAGCCGCTCTCGCATCTCGGCGGTAGTGGTGGCCGTAAAACTGGTGATGCGTAGGTAAGCGATGTCAGCTTTTTTATCGATAAACCAGTCCCATTCTTTGGGGTCGGCTTCGGAACGGCGATCACCCAGGACGCTGGGAACCTTGATCAGCGTGCGTTCGATCTCATAGTCGCGAGGCTCCTTTTGGCCTTCGCGTTGGATAGTCAGCGTCACCTTGGTACCAGGTCGGCCTTGGATCAGATCAATCGCCTCGTTCATTCGCAGCGATTCGGTATCGCGGCCGTCGATCTTGAGAATCAGATCGCCGGCTTGGATGCCAGCCTCGTAAGCAGGAGTACCGACCAGCGGACTCAAGACACTGAGGCGGGAGGGATTGCTCCGATCGTAGCCCACCTGGATGCCGATTCCTCCAAATTTGCCTTCCGACTGACGTGAAAATGTCTTGTACTCGCTGGGGTTGATATACATGGAATGGGGATCGAGTCGTTCGAGTCCACCGTTGATCATTTCTTCCACTAGTTGACGCTCGCGTTCAGGAGAAATCTCGACCACATAGTTTTGCCGCACCTCGGTTAACACATCGACCAGCAGCTTGACCAGTTCGTAGTCGTGGTCCTTTTCCCGGGTTGGGGCAGAGTACGAGACGGCAAGCCCAAGAAAACTCAGCGAGGCGATAGCTAGGATCCAGAAGAGGTTGCGACGCGACATGACCCATCTCCGCGAGTGACAAAGCCCCGCGCGATCTTAGCAGAGAAGCGTTTCTGGTGCGATAGGAACAATCGGCACGATCGACCTGCCCTGCTCTCTCTAGAACAACTATTTTACCCAGATTGCCTTTGACACCCATTGCTCTAAATTTTAACTTCGTACTCGATGACGCGAGGCAAACGATTAGGCTGTTTCCTCGTGATTTACCTTGGGAGAGATTCTTATGTTTGGTCTGATTCTCGCTTCCGCTCTGACGCTTGGCTCGACGGCCCCCGCTACTCACCTCCACATCTCTTTCGGCTGCCATGGCTGTTACGGTTGCCATGGCTACGTTCCGGTGGTCGCCTATTATCAGGTGCCGGTGGTCTACTCAGGCTGCTTCGGTGGTAGTGCTTGCTTCGGTGGCTGCTTTGGTGGATGTGGCGGCTGTTACGGTTGCTGCGGTGGCTGTTACGGTGCCTGCTATGGCTCGTGCTATGGTTGCTATGGCTTCGCTGGTGGCTGTTACGGTGCCTGCTATGGCTCGTGCTATGGCACCTGGGCGGCGGTTTATCCCGCTTAT
>JBDNDE010000320.1:0-5137 GCA_046719305.1 Gemmataceae bacterium
GTTTCGACGACAATAGCTGGGTGCATACGCTGGTGCACCAGTTTGCCGAGTACTACTTCATCGCCCTGGAAGGATACGAACGGCTGGGCGATAAGCTTTGGCCTACTTGCTTCGCTTGCCCCTGTGACTCTCGAAGATGCCGATCTATCACCCACGATGATCGGCCTGAATACGAGTCTCTACTATCTGGGCGTTGCCCTGGCCTCGCCGTGGATTCCCTGGCTGTTAGGCCGGGCGCGACTGATTGTGCTTTTGGGCATGCTGATGGATGGACTCGCTACCATCACCTTTCCCCTGGCTAGCGACCTCTCCACCTGGCACTTGCTTCGCTTCCTCGGCGGTGTCGGCACTGCCATGAGCCTCATCCCCATGGAAACGCTTGTCAATGCCCAAGCCGCCCCAGAAGAGCGTGCTTCGCGCTTTGGGTTTTACGCCTTTTGCGTTGCCCTGGGTTTGACGATCGGTTCGGCCGGTGGCGTGCCCCTAATGCCTTACTCACCCTGTTTGCCGTATTTTTTGGGCGGCGGCGTCACTTTGTTGGCCATGGGCTTTGTTGCCTGGGGTGTCCCTTCACGCATGACCACCGAAGCCGATGAGAGCACCGGCCGTCATGCGTGGTATCGGGAGCGGTTTTCCTTTGGCGCTGGGGGGATCCAAGGATTTCTGGAGGGCGGGACCTTTGCCTTTCTGACGCTCTACCTACTGGAACAACGCCAAGTGGGCGAATCGTTGGCGGGCCTGCTCATTGGGGTTCTGTTTACTGGTGTGTTGGTGGCTCAACTACCGCTGTGTTGGCTGGCGGATCGCTGGGGACTGACGCGATCGGTCATCGGCTGTCTGATTATGCTGCTAGTCGGTTCGTTGCTAGTGCCCTGGCTGGGAATCGGTTTGCTGTTCGTCGCCCTGTTCGTACTAGGCGCTTGCTGTGGTGCCTTGTATCCGCTGGGGCTGGCTCTGCTAGGCGAGCGGGTGCCCCCTACCCTACTGGCTCGGGCCAACGCCTATTACCTCACTGCCAATTGCCTAGGTAGTCTTGCCGGTCCGCTGGTCATCGGCTTGGCAAGCGAAGTGTTTGGTTTGTCTGCCTTGTTCGGGGTTGGTGCGGCAGGCGTGGCGATGGTGTTGTTGCTGGCACCGTGGCGGACGATAGCCCCAGCTGCTCCGTCGAGATCCAGTTGCAAGCGACGGGCTGCTTGACAGTAGCTTGACTTTCTTCGCCCCGTTGGCGACAACACGGGTATGAATTCCGATGCGCAGCTTTGGATTGACACGTTGAAACTTCAACCGCATCCTGAGGGTGGCTGGTTTCGCGAGTTCTATCGCTCCGCTGAGCTCATCTCGGCCAAAGCTCTGCCTGAACGCTTTGCCGGACCGCGGGCCTACAGCACAAGCATTTACTTTCTCCTGACCCAGGGCGAACACTCTGCTCTGCATCGCATCGCCGCCGATGAAGGTTGGCATTTCTTGGATGGTTGGCCGCTCACCCTCCATCAGATCGACCCACACGGCCACTATTCCACCCAGACTATCGGCCGGAATCCGATTCAGGGACTGCTACCCTGTGCCGTGGTGCCGGCGGGTTGGCTGTTTGGGGCCACGGTGCAGACCGGCTGGGCGTTGGTCAGTTGCACCGTAGCGCCCGGCTTCGATTTCGCCGATTTTTCCCTGCCAAATGTCACGGAATTGTTGGCCGTCTACCCACAGCACGAAGAAATCATCCGCCGCTTGGCCCATCGGCCGTAATCTTCATACAACGCACATCATCTCATGCTCTCCACGAGACTCGTTTGATTCGCGTTTGGACGCCCTTCTCTCCGGGGTCTGGCCCATATTTCTATCTGGCCGGAGGTGGCTGTGAAGAAGCAAAGCATGGTAGCAGGGGTAATCTTTCTGAGTATGGCATGGGGTCAACTACGAGCCGATCCGCCCGCCAACGCTGCTGCTGATCCACTTGGCGGGGCCGCCCCTCCTTCGACACCGGCTTTAGACGGGGCCGATACCGCTTGGATGCTGATTGCCTGCGGCCTGGTGCTGCTGATGATTCCGGGGCTGGCGTTGTTTTATGGAGGCATGGTACGACGTAAAAACATCCTGGGCACCATGATGCATTCGATGGTGGCTTTATCTCTGGTCGGGGTGCAATGGGTACTGATCGGCTATTGTTTAGCTTTTGGCAAGAGTTTAGGCGGTTGGGTTGGCTGGTCACCGGAGTTTGTCGGTTTGAGTGGGGTGAAGCCTGATGCTGCTTTTCCTGGGACCAAAATTCCCATCTATGTTCATTGCATGTTTCAGGGGATGTTCGCCATCATCACCCCGGCACTCATTTCTGGGGCATTGGCCGAGCGCATCCGTTTTCTGCCTTATTGTCTATTTGTGGTTTTGTGGACCACGCTTGTTTACGACCCGCTGGCTCACTGGGTTTGGGCGTTGGATGCCGAGGGCAACGCGGCCGGCTGGCTGGGCAAAAAGGGGGCATTAGACTTTGCCGGCGGCACCGTAGTTCACATAGCGGCCGGCTTCAGTGCGTTGGCGGCGATTTTCGTACTGCCGCGACGGCGAGGCTATCCCGAACATGCCATGCATCCCAACGGCATGGTGCTGACGCTCACCGGTGCGGGCCTCTTGTGGGTCGGATGGTTTGGTTTTAACGGCGGTTCGGCCCTGGGCAGCAACGCCCAAGCTGCCTTGGCCCTTGCTGATACTCAGGCAGCAGCTGCGGCGGCTGGGTTGGCTTGGTTACTAGTCGAGTGGTGCCACCGAGGCAAACCGACTGCCCTGGGCCTTGCCTCGGGTATCGTTGCCGGTTTGGTGGCCATCACACCGGCCAGTGGTTACGTTAGCCCGGCTTCGGCAGTACTGATCGGCCTGGCCTCCGGTGTAGGCTGCTGCGCGGCTGTGTACAGCAAGGTGATCTTCAAGCATGATGATTCGCTTGATGCCTTCGGGGTCCACGGTGTTGGTGGACTGATCGGCGCAATACTTACCGGGGCGTTGGCCTCATGGTCGCTGTGGTTGGCGGCCACTGGCAAACCGGCTGTGACGGACAACGAACCTACTGCCATGGGCGTCATCACCGCAGACTTCCCCTCGGGGCTGTTGGAGCAAGTCGTCGTGCAGATCATCGCCGCTGTTGTCGCTGGGGGCTACGGGTTTCTTGTGACGATCGTGCTGGTGAAGCTGCTAGATGTGACGATTGGTTTTGGCATGCCTGCCGACGAAGAGAATATTGGCACGGATCGTATTGAACATGGTGAGGTGGGCTTCGACTACGGCCTGGGGGCCAGCATCGACGAGGTTCCCGAGACACGCCCGCCGGAGCCTAAAGCTGCCACCGCTCCACCCAATGGCCAAGAGCGTTTCACCGTGGTGGTTGAGGGGGCCGACGAGAAAGAACTCATGGAGGTCTGGTCGCGTCTTTGTCAGGCCGGTTCGACCCATCCGCCGGAGTTCACGGCAATTTATCCGCAACTAACCACAGTCAAAGGCAACCGCTTCCGCTTCCGAGGGGGGGATCATTTCAACACCCGTAGCAATCTTAAACGTCTGTTCGAGGCCGAACTTAACACCCCATTGAAAACATACATCGAGGATTAAGCGAATGAAATTGATCGTGGCCATCATCCGTCCGGAGCGTCTGGAAGCGGTACAAGCGGCCCTCAACGAACGTGATGTGTATCTGATGACCGTCAGCGATGTGCGTGGCTGTGGCCGACAACGTGGCTATACCGAGCTTTACCGCGAGAAGGAGATTCAGGTGCGGCTTTTGCCCAAGCTCAAGCTAGAGATAGCGGTCAACGAGGCGTTTGTCGAAGCGACAGTCGAGGCGATCGTCCATGCGGCCCGCACACCGCAGACGGGACAGATCGGCGACGGCAAGATTTTCGTCCTCGACCTGGAGGATTGCATCCGTATACGCACGGGCGAGCGTGGCTCCAATGCTATCGGCCCATGAAAGGCTTTGCAAATGATAAGCTCTCCAAGATAACCACTTGGAGAGCTTTGTTAACTGAACAGATCCTCAGTTCTAACGATCGGGCTTACTTTTTCAAGGCCTTTTTCACTTCATCATCTAGCGTGCTGATCTGAGCGGCCTTGTTCAACACCTTGCCATCTTTGCCGATCACCAGGATGCTGGGCAAGACCATGATGCCATACTGATTGGCGAGTTTGCTATCCAAGCCACCAGGTGTGTGCAGATGTTTGCCCGGTGCGTTGTGCTTCTGGGCAAAAGCAGCCCCCTCCGCAGCGGAGCTATCCACGTTCACGCCCAGGATAGCAACTTGTCCTTCGCTCTTGTCCAGCAGAGCCTTGAGCTTGGCGAAGTCGCTGGCCGCTTGGCTGTTCCAACTCGCCCAGTAGTAGACGATCACCAGTTTGCCTTTGAGTTGCTGAACATCATAGGGCACCTCGGGGTTACCCAAGATTGGCCCGGCCAATTCGAATGTCTGCCCTTCCAACCCTAGCCGCCGGGCCGCTCCTTCGCCCTTGGCCGCCTGCGGCTTGCCCGCGAAGTTCTTGGCTAATTGGTTGTACCAGTTCTTGGCCTCGACCTCCTTACCGAGGAATTCACACACCATGCCCAGTTGTAGCATGGCGTCGGCGGTGTCGTCTGCTTTGGGGTAAAGTTTGACAAACTCGGTGAGCTTCTCCATCCAAGCTTGCTGAATCTTGCCAAATTCTTCTCCGCTTGCCTTGTTCAAGGCGATGGAGTATTCGGCCTGCAATCGCCGAAAGGTGATGTAAGCGGCCAAGTTGCTGCCTGGCAGATACTTGACCATCTCGGTTTCCAGCTTGACCAGCCTTTTCATCCCCTCGCTGTTGGCCGTACCTGCTGCTTGGGCCGCGCTACTGAGGCTGTCAGCGTCCTGGCGATACCATGGGTCGCGTTCGTTGGGCTTGACCGAGGCAATGATCTTTTCCAACAGATTTGCTCGGGCCAGATGGTGCTTTTCTGCTTCCGGGCCGCTGTGGCCGGGGTTGGCTTTATCCAACTCGCCCAGTTCGGTCAGCAGCTTTTGCGTGGCCGCATCCACGTTCAGGGCTCCGGCAATGGCCCGGTCCTCGACGACCGGTGTTGCTCCGGGCGTCGGGGCATCAATCAACCGCCAAGCCGGCCCCACTTGGATCAGTTGACCTA
>JBDNDE010000321.1:0-5061 GCA_046719305.1 Gemmataceae bacterium
CCGAAACGCACCTCCTTGGCGGCAATGCCCAGCAGTTTGGCGATCTTTTCGTTGATTGCTTCAACCTTGGGATGCTCGCGGGAGTCGGCCGGCTTGGTGTCGGCAGTGTCCAGAGCGTAGAGGGTAGCGGCCAAGGGGTCAGCAGCGAAGAGGATTCCATTGGGGCCAAAGGTCAGTGGCCCGGCAGAGGAGAGGGTAACGTCGCCCTTGGCTAGACCCTTGCTAGGGTCGGCCTCGGCAGCGACTAGCAGGCCGGTGGCGGTGAGTGCGACCAACACAAAAGCGAGGTTTCGACGCAACATGACAGAGCCTCCATAACGGGAGTGGGTGAACAGAGTCGACCACTGGTTAGCAATGTGGAAGTTTCGTGACGAGGCAAGAGCGCCAGAGAGAATGAGAAAAGAAGGAGACAGACGGCAACCAGTGGCAGTATCCACAGAGGAGGGGAAATCGCCTGACAAGCCGACCAACGGAAGCGGACGAAAGGTGTCTGCCATCCGCTTCGTTGGTTCTTCTCCGCTCAGCCGCGTCCTAGAGATTGCTCGGGGGGCGGTTGCTTGGGCAGCGGTTGCTTGGGCAGCGGTTGCTTGGACGGCGGTTGCTTGGGCAGCGGTTGCTTGGGCGGCGGTTGCTTCGCAGAGGGGCGATTCGCCGGCGGATTTGGTCCCGGGGTCTTTGGCACCGATCCCGGGGCCTTTGGCACCGAGGCGTATGGTGGCGGCTTGGCCTGACCCATGGTAGAGGGGGGCGATGGCTCAGCCGACAAGATTGGCTGGGTCGGGGCGGGCGTGGAGGTTGGGCGGGCAGCAGGTGGGGTACGGTTTTCTTTGCCCCTCTCTTTGGCAGGAGCGTACGTCACCGGCGTTTGGTTCGCCGGCGCGGTGGATGGCTTATCTACCGGTCGTCCATCGAGACTCCGACGCGGCGCTCCGACGGTCACTCCTGGAGCCGGCGAAACCGTTGGCGTGGCCGTCGAGGTTGCGGGCGTTGTTCGGCCGGCACGAACGGGTTGCACGCGTGGCACTTCAAGCGAAGTGATGCGTGCCGCTTTGGGGGGGCTAGACCCCGCCTTGATCTCGGCACTGGCTCGTTGGACGGCGAGGCGTTGAATGCGCTGAGCTTGCGAGGCAGCTTGGCGTCGGGTGGTGCCGTCCAGCGATTCCAGTTGGATCTCTTTTTTGGCGGCAACGGTGGCAGCCGGAGCAATCATCGGGATAGTGGAGACGTTGGTGATATTTTTTACGTTGGTGACATTGGTTACAGTAGTTACGTTGGTGACGTTGTTGTTGATGAGGGCGTTCTGTTGCACCAGGGTTCGAGGGGGCAGGGGAGCACGACCTGAGCAGCGATCGCGCCACAAGTTGATCTGCACCGTCAGCCAGGCCGGATCGCGTCGATGATATGTCTCGTAGACCATTACCGGTTCGTAGTGGCGACGGCTGTAAAGGGCGCACGACTCGAAACCCAGGTCGCTATAGACCTCGCCGTAGTAGTCTCCGAAGTAGTAATGGGTGGTGCTGGGGCGGACGAATAAAGCGCTGACAATCAGCGAATCGTGGACGGCATAGCTGGGAGTGTAGACGAAGCCCGGTTGTAGCACGGCGGGACGGATGACCACCGGAGCGTACAGCAGGCCACGCTTAGGTAATGCCAGATCCCAATAGCCCGCAACGAAAACGTAGCCGTTGGGTGTCCAGCGGTAATGGTCGGCGATCCAGACGTAACCCGGTTGGATGCGTGCCCAGTAGCCAGCCCGCCAGACGTAGCGGCGATCGTTCCAAATCCAGCAACCCGGGACATAAAAAGCATCCTCCCGAGGCGCAACACCCGGAGGTGGGGTAGCGGGAGGATCCGGCGGAGGGGGTAAGTAGGTGATCTCGCGTTTTTCTTCGGCCTTGGATGGCGTCCAGAAGCCCGGGACCCACTGATAATGGGTACCGTCGCTACGCCAATAACCTGCCACCCAGGATTGGCCATGCGGAGCGACGCGCCAGACCCCGGACACCCAGAGGAAATCTTCGCGTTCGTCATCGTAGGCCCAGTAGCCGCCGATCCAGATTGCGTCGCCGGCAGGTTTCTGATCCGGAGGCAGTTCGTCAATAGATGCGGGCGGTTTTTTGGGAACCCGGCGGGTCGGGACCGGTTCGGTGGTCGGGCTGGCAAAGGCTTCGTGGACGGGGCCACGGGCCTGAACCTCGATGCCCTCAGGCGGTCCGTTGGGCGGGGTATCCACTGCAAGTATCGCGAGCAAGAGCAAGCCAAAAGTCGCGTTCATCGTCCTCCTCCCGGGACAAAACGGCCCAGCCAGCCTATAGCCAACCGCAAGGACGAAAACCAGTCGTGCCCAGAGAACCAGACGAATGAGTGATTTTTGGCGTGAACTTCTAGCCGATCCTACGCACCCATTCCATCTTTACCACATGGAGATGGCTTTAGACGAAGCGCGCAAAGCCTATGAGTCCGGCGAAGTACCGGTCGGGGCGATCGTAATGCATCCACAACGGGGGGTAATCGCGCGAGGGCATAACCAGCGTGAGATGCTACAAGATCCCACTGCCCACGCCGAAATGATCGTCTTGACCCAGGCAGCGGCCTCGATGCACTGCTGGCGATTGGAAGGCTGTGCGGTCTATGTGACGCTGGAGCCGTGCCCCATGTGTGCAGGAGGGATCGTGCAGGCGCGGGTGCCGTATGTCTTTTATGGTTGTACTGATCCCAAGGCCGGGGCCTGTCATACCCTTTACTCGATCACCAATGACGTTCGGTTGAATCACCGTTGTAGCGTGCTGGGCGGCATCCAAGCCGACCAATGCGCGGACCTGTTGCGCCAATTCTTCCAGGAACGCCGAGCCGAGGGCAAAAAGTAAGCTGATCCGGTTACATGGGACTCTAGGAACCCTGTCCATGCTTTGTTAGGTTATAACAACTCGCAACTCCTGGAGGTGGCGTCATGATATTCCTGTCTCGGTTTCCTGGTGGCACTCTGGCCACGCTTCTAGTCGGACTGACTTTTGTTGCTCCGTGCTGGGCCAATTTCCCTCTGTCGCGTGTTTTCTCCCGGCCTTCGCTACCTTCGGCCGATACCTTGCGACGGCTGGACCTGCATTTAGCTTGGACCGTGGCTGTGCCGATGGATGGCAAACGCGATGCGATTTACAGTGTGGTGTTGGACGGCACGGATTTATTTGTCCTGAGTCGCAGTGGTCAGGTGGTGCGGATCGACGCAGAGACAGGCGAAGTATATTGGAAGATCCGTCCCGGACGCAAGTACACCACAGTGCCGCATTTGGCGGTCAATTCGCGATCGGTGTTTCTGGTACTCAATGCGACGCTCCACAGCATCAACCGGGAGCGTGGCATCCAGGAGTGGGAATTTGCTTTACCAGGGGGTCTTTCGACCGCCCCTGTGGTCGATGACGAACAAATCTACGTTCCCCGCTCCGATGGTCGGCTGTCGGCTTTCTTGTTACCGTTTATCGGCCTCAGTTCCGATGGACAACCAACATTGTCTCCGATCTATGGTCGGGTGGATTCCATGGGCGAGACAGCACCACGCCCCCGGGCTGTGTGGAGCGTGGATACCCGCCTGGAGATGGCCTATCCGCCAACGCAAACGGCCGATTCGTTGTTTGTGATCGATCCCAGCGGCAAGGCGAAAGGGTTTGACAAAATCGAACGGCCAGATCGGCCAGGGTTGGAATACTTCCGCTTGAATGTGGAAGGGGCCGTGCAGCATCCACCCCGAGCGTATGGCAACATGGTGTTTGTCGGTTGTGACGATGCCAACGTCTACGCAATAGACACCACTCGGGGCAAACTCACTTGGCGTTATGTTGCTGGAAGCCCAATCGTCCGGCCACCGGCGGTACTGGAGGAAGACCTCTATGTGACCTCTGAGCGTGAGGGGATGGCCCGGCTGGATCGTGCCACGGGCGAACCGATGTGGAAAATCCCCGTCGGTCGGCAACTGTTTGTCAACAACACCCAGGCTGATCAATTCCTAGCGGCGAGTAAGCGGTTTGTGTATGCGACCGATAGTTCCGATGAACGGTTGCTGATCCTTGATCGTCGTCGAGGGGTCACGCTCGGAAGCATGGATAAACGCGATTTCCGCTATCCGATCGTGAATTTTGTTACCGATCGGATTTATCTGGCGGCCAACAACGGCACCATTGTTTGCCTGCACGATCGTGAGCAAGTCGAGCCGCTACGTCATCGCAAGAAGCTAGAAGATGCTGCAGCCAACATACATAAATTGCTGGATAGGGAGGTCCAAGAGCCGAGCCGTCCAGTGGTCACAGTCGAAGAGATACTCAACATTCTCAAAGATCGCTACGGCGTGAGATACATCTTTGCTAAGGCCGAATTGGTAGCGGGAGGGTTGATCGACCTCCCCAAGCGGGAGACCAATTTCCGAGCCGTGGACCGTCGCCCGTTGCGGCAGGCGTATATGCAATTTCTCTCCGAGGTCGGGGCCGGTTTCCGGACAGAAAACAATATCTTGTTGATCGTTCCGAAGAATCGGGCCAAGATGGAACCTCCCGGTAAGGAGCCGAAAAATCCCCCCAAGGAACCGAAAGATCCGCCCAAAGAACCTGATGCTAAAGATCCGAAGGAACCCAAAGATCCGGACAACGGCTGAGAATTGCACAACCATTCGTCGCCAAAACGAAGGATTTACCCACCTCAGCCGGGTTCTCTTTTCTGGTTGAAGCTCCCTGCACTTTCCGCGAAGGAGTTAGTGGGTTACATTGAGGATCACCCCCCTGTATTTCCAGGAGTTTCTGCCGTGGCGATCGAATTCGATTGTGAGCAATGCGGTAAATCCTTGCGTGTCCGGGACGACCTCGCGGGTAAACGCATCAAGTGTCCCGCTTGTGCGGCGGTGATTGTGGTTCCCCAAGAGCTACAGACCTCACCTCCGGCTCGTCCGCTGAGGAGTGCGGCAGTGCGACCTGTGAACGACGAAGATCGAGCGTCACGCCGCCGCGACGAGGACGATGAGCAAGAGTTACCGCGTCGGCGCGCTCGCCCCCTCTCGGAGGACGACGAGGATGACGA
>JBDNDE010000322.1:0-5043 GCA_046719305.1 Gemmataceae bacterium
CAAAGCCACCGGATGGGTTCCGGGATCCTCGGCCCGTAAATCGGCAGAACCGCTACGCCCCAAGTGCAACCGGATGCTGCGATAGGCATATTCGGCATCATCGAGATACTGATGAATCCCCATGCGGAGCATCTGGGTGAGAGTGGGATCGGTCCCTAGCAGCGACTTCAATCGCAACAACGACGGCCGAGCCGGCAACCAGGCTTTGTAGCAGCGAGTCCAGTGGCCGGGTTTGACAAGCAAGACATGGTGTGCCCAGTCCAGTTCGTCGAGTTGGTCGCAGCTGAGATGGAAAAAGCCCAGTCCCGGAGCGAGGGTCCAGTCCCGGCGAGGCTTGCCATCAAAAAATGAATCCACCACGCTGGCATAGGTACCGTTCCACGCTCCCAACAGCACCCAATGCTCGGCCCGCAAGATACACGGCAGCAGAAATGCCCCCTGGGCCAGATCCTCGGCAAAGCGATTCAGGAACGCCTTGGTGCCCCAGCGTTTCGGTTTACGCACCTCACGTGGCTCCAGGCCAAGTTGCTCTAGGCAGGCCCGCATCGCCTCGGGTGAAGCCCCTTCATTCTGGCGAATGGCAAGCAAGGCCTCCAAGGTGGAGGTAGGCAGGCTCAGCCCGCCCAGCAACAGGCCGTGGCGAATGGCTGAGGCTCCGCAAGTCTGCTCATCGGGTTGGCGTG
The DNA here is from genome assembly GCA_046719305.1 of Gemmataceae bacterium. Lineage (GTDB taxonomy): Bacteria > Planctomycetota > Planctomycetia > Gemmatales > Gemmataceae > RGDT01. Next base: position 684 of record JBDNDE010000322.1, read on the forward strand.
CAAAGGAACGGAGGATACGATCCACGGCGGATGGATACGGATGAGGCGTAACCAGATGCGCCCATTGCATTGCGCTAACCCTCAGACCAGTTGCGACGCTACCACGGAGTCGAGACGAAACACATACTCGGGAACCTCAGCGTTGTTGTGCCCCTCCGAGTCACAGGGGCCATCTCGCACTACCAAGACACCGGTTTGCTCGTGAAATTCGAAATCGTCCTCGGCTTTGAACTCCCAAGGTTCCGGGACACCTGCTACGAAAAGCTGTAAAGCTCGATAAGAATAGGTTGGGTCGCGCAGAAATAGTAGCTGTTGTTGAACCTGTTCCACAAAGGTATGAGTGGCCAAACGACGAGCCATGGAGGAAGCCTCACGCGAAGATGCAGGGGAAGCACCATGACCGGGAACCAAGTCGAGCCGTTTCCGGTAGTAGATTCTAGGAAGCAAACAGTTGGTTGGAAATGGCTTGCTTGGAACTGTACTTCAGATCACCTATCGAAGGCAGGAGTTAGGAAAATGGGGCAAGCAGAACCCAAACTGCCCTCACTGCCCCAGCCTCCGGCTCCCTGGGCCTCTCACAGCTTCGGCAACTCGTACCCCTTGCGGTAGCTTCGGCTCATCAGGGCGTTTGCCTCGGGGTCGTCGCGAATCCTTTCGGTCTTGGCATCCCAAGATAACGTCCGCCCGACGCGGTGCGCAATGTTGCCCAGATGACACAGCCGCGTACTCTTGTGGGCTTCGGCAAAGGAAGTGTTGGGCTTGGCCACGCCGCGGATGGCATCGATGAAGTTGCGGGCGTGAGGCAGGTCGTAGGGGGTGCCTTTGACTTCGAGCTTCTCGCCCTGCTCGATAAACCACCGCGAACCATCGCTAACCAGGGTGCCCTTCTCGCCGATCAATTCCATACCAAAACTCTGGTTGCGGTTGCCGGTCTTGGCCCAGATGCGATGCTCCCAAACGACCGTACAGGTGTCGAAATCAAACGTCACCGTCTGCGTGTCGGGAGTTTGGCGGTCGTCGTCATAAAACCAAATTCCCCCCGCGCTGCTGATCCGCCGCGGTGCATCCAGTTGAAGCATCCATCGAATTACATCCAGGCCGTGGATGCCATTGTTGCCGATCTCGCCCGTACCATAATCCCAATGCCAGTGCCACTCATAATGAAAACGATTGGGATTGAACGGACGCAGTGGGGCCGGCCCGGTCCACAGGTCGTAATCGACTCCGGCCGGCACTGGACCGTCCTTCTTCTTGCCAATACTCTTGCGGTTGCCGGCGATCCAAGCTCGGGCGAACGGGATCTTACCTAGCTTGCCCGCTTGCACATAGGCGACCGCCTCGGCCAGGGCAGCCGAGCTACGTCGCTGCGTCCCAACTTGCACGATCTGTTTGTCGTACTTGGCCGCTGCCTCAACCATCCGTTGGCCCTCTTCGATGGTGTGAGAGAGCGGCTTTTCGCAATAGACGTGCTTGCCGGCTTGCAACGCCCAGATGCTGGCCAGGGCGTGCCAGTGGTCGGGAGTGGCCACGAGGACGGCATCGACCTCTTTCATGGCCAAGAGTCGTCGCAGGTCGCGAACGATTTGGGGTTTGCAGGTGTGTTTCTCAGGCAGGAGCTTGAGAAGGTCGGGAATGAGGTTCTCATCCGGCTCGGCGATGGCGGCGATTTCGACCTGGGGCAGTTGAGTAAACATCTGCAACAGCGCCCGGCCTCGAATACGTGCCCCTAAGATGCCCAGGCGAACCTTGGTCATGGGTTGTTCGGCCGCCCGTGAAGCGGCCAGCGCTCCCAGACCCAGGATCGAACCGGAGAGAAGCAAAGAACGACGATCGGTAAGCATCGTGGAACTCCCGGAATGGAAGAGAGAGCCGACGCGCGAATCCCCCCAAAGGACGAACAGGAAAGGGCGAGGAAATTCAGGGAGCCGTTGGGTTTCTCCTGTTGAGGCGGCTGCGGTTTCTGCTTGTGGTGCTTTTGGTCGGTTTCGTACGGCGGCTCGTAACTCTCTTTGTATGTGCTTGCCAGCGAGTGTCACGTCCGTTACTCTGGAAGAGATACCTACCACGGATGGGATGTTCCCCTCATAAGAAATCTTCAGCCACGACCAATCGGTCGATGGGGTCTGCTCGTCGTAAAGAGGACGGCCATGACGAGACCCTCCAGCAGCGTGATAGCCATGCGGGACACGGACGTCAAATGTCGCGTCGACCCCGCGATACCTCTGCCCTCCACGCCGGAAGGGTGGGCCGAGTTGCTCGTGGCCACCTTCAACGAGGTGCGCGACGAGTTAGTCAGCACCCTGTGGTATGTACTGGGCAACCCAGACGATGCCCAGGAACTGGCCCAGGAGGTGTTCTTGCGCTGCTGGCGAACCCAGGATCAATTGCCCGAGGTGCAAAACCTCCGAGCCTGGATCTTTCGTGTCGGCCTGAATGCCGCACGCGACTTGCAACGCAGTGCCTGGAAGCGCCGCGTCAAACCGCTGCTGGGAGCCGAACTCATGCCGCTACCACAAGCCGCCGCCACCGGCGAGGAATTGGAGCATCGCGAGTCACTGCAACGACTCAGTGAGGCGTTGCTGCAACTGCGACCCGAAGAAAAGGAAGTCTTTCTGCTTCGACAAAATGGCGACCTGACCTACGAACAGATTGCCGAGGTCGCCAATCGCCCAGTTGGCACCGTGAAGACACAAATGCGGGCCGCTCTGGCCAAACTTCGCAAGGTGCTGATGAGTTGACGCCTGCTGAGGAAATCGAAACCATGTACGCTTGCCAGCGCTGTCAGGAACAATTGCTCGATCACTTATATGACCTGCTCCCCGAACCCGAGCAGGCCCAGTTGCTCGCGCATCTTGACTCCTGCTCCGCCTGTCGGCAGGCGTTGGCCACCGCCCACGCTCAACAACGGCTCTTGGCCGCGGCGGCCAAACGCACCTTTGCCGAGGTGAGGTTTCAGCCGCCCCAACCGACCAGTGTTCCCCCCACAGCACGTGCCCCGGAGCCGGTCGCCGCTACGGTCCTTCCCCGTGCCGCCTCCCAGGCTTCCGTCAGCCGATGGTATCGTCGGGCGGCTCTGGCTGCGGGGGTGCTCTTGTGCCTGGGCGGCGGGCAAGTCTGGTATCTGCACAACCAACAACAGGCCCAAAGCCAACAGTTGGCCCAATTGCTGGCCGTGACGCGGGAACAACTCCACGAGGAACAGCACAAGAAGCAAGCCCAGCTCGAAGCGTTGCAAGAGGAGTTCCGCCAGGAATTGAAGCAACTCGAAACCCAGGCCGACTCGCAACATCTTCGCGTGGTTGTCACCGGGCCGCGGCATCTGGCTCCAGGCACTCCGACCGAGTGTACAGTCCAGATTCTCGATCGACAGGGCAAGCCGCTCGATGCTTTGCTCCATGTCGAAGTCGATCGAGCCGGTCTGGAGGTGACTCCGCTGCCCAACCGCAAAGAGCGAGAGCAACACGAAACCCGGGGCCAACCGACGACCCAAATGCTTTCGAGTCGCTCAGGAACTGATCGAGGCCATGCTGATGATGGCGTGGCTCCTGCAAAACCTGACCGCTCCACCACGGAAACGCTACTCAAAGGGCAAATGCCGCCCAGTGACACCTCTCCGAGAGGAGCCGGCGGGCCGCGCCCTTCTGCGGTTCCCGTTCCGGGTCTAGGGGACTTTGGCGGCTCCAAGTATCCCATCAACCCGCCGACAGCTTTGGGCCACCTCGGCGGTCTAGCCCGACCCAGTGCTAGCCCCGAACGCTTTCCGCCACGTTCTGCTGTGCCGCTGCGGCCGGGCAACTCGACATCTCCGCCCTTTGCTGGCCCTAGCCCGAGAGATGATTTTGCCAAGAGCGACCAAGCCGAAAAACCTCCCCAGGCTGTACCTCCCGCCGCAGCAGCCGCCCAGCAGGGTAGCAAAAACAACGACAATCTGGTCGAACCGAATCGGCGTCTGCACGTTCGCCGCGAACGGCTAGCTTTGCAACGGGTCGCACTGGGCACCTACAAACTCACCCTGCCGCCGGATGTTCTACCGGAGGGGGGCGAAGTAGCGATGAAAGTGCGTGCCCGCGCTGCGGAAGCCACTAGCGCCGACCGCGAACCGCCTTCCCTAGAGGGCCAAATCACGCTGGGTGCCCCAATCTATCGAACCTATCTAGCCACGGATCGGCTGGTGTATCAACCCGGGGACGTGGTACGGTTCCGGTCGTTGACACTCGATCAAGCCGATCGTTTACCCCCCGAAGACGAACTCCCGCTGCGCTTCGCCCTGGTGGCTCCCAACGGCCAGGAACAGCTGAGCGATACCTTGCCGATGCGGCTGGTCGATGCCGAGAACAGGCCGATGATTGGCCCAGATGGC
>JBDNDE010000323.1:0-5041 GCA_046719305.1 Gemmataceae bacterium
AAGGACGAAAAGGAGTGGATGGACCTCTTAGTATCGGTCTCGCCCTCGAAGGTAGCCAGCGTACGGGTTGCGATGGCCTGATCGACGACGTACACATTTCCCGCGTCATCCGCAAGATCGTGCTGCCTGCAAAGGCCGCTCAACTCGATGCCGACACCCTGGGCATCTGGTCGTTTGATGAGGGGGCCAAGATTGCGGCCGATCCCGCCTGGACCCCGCCCCCCAACAGCACTGGGGAAAAATGGCAACGCATGACGGATGTTGATTGGGTCGATGCCCGACTGCGTCACATGGATACCGGCCCCACTTTCAACGCCACCTTTAGCTATCCGCTGGGCAGCGAAAAACGTCTGGTCTACAAAGGCACCGCCATCAAGCTCGGCGGGGGGGGCGTACTGTTCGACCGCGCTACCCTTCGCCTTGTTGCTGCCTGGACCGATGGTTGGTTGAACCACAGTGACCGTCGCTTTGGGCTGCTGAACACGCCTAGCCCGGCTGGCAAGTTGTTCTTTTCCAGTTCTCACCGGGCCACGACGCTTCCCCTGGAAGAGGCCCAGGGCCGTTTCGACGGACTGCATCTACACGGGGACCAGACAGTCCTCCACTATACCTGGCAAGGTATAAATGTTCGTGAACTCCCAACTTTTCACAAGCATGCTGTTGCTTCGGTTCTTGTGAGAACTTTTGAGATCGGCCGCAGTGCCAAGCCGGTGTCGCTGCCCCTGGCGCCAGCCGGCACCAACCTGACGTTGCTCGACGGCCGGTCCGCTAGCCTCGAAACCCGCGAGGGCGACTTGTGGCTCAGTCTGCCCGAATCGACACAATGGCGTACTGTGTCGGTGGCCTACTGGCCTGAGTCAGCCAAGCCCGACCGCGATTGGAAGCCCAAGTTGGCCGCTTTCCCGCCGAACAAAAAGCCCGCAGAACAGCGATGGAAGCAGGTGCTGACCACACGAGGCCTAGTGGCAGCAGATACGGCACCTTATGTGGTGGACACGCTGACCATTCCATATGAGAATCCGTACAAGGCACTATTTTTCTGCACGGGCTTGGATTTTCTCCCCGATGGTAGCATCGCTCTCTGCACCGCTCATGGGGACGTGTGGAAAGTGACCGCCTCGCATGATCTCGCCCAGATCCGCTGGAAACGCTACGCCACGGGACTGTATCAACCCCTGGGGCTTAAGGTCGTCGACGGCCAAATCATGGTGCAAGAGCGCGGCCAACTGACACGGTTACATGGCGAGAATGAAGCTTATTTTTATGAAAATGTATGTAATGCCTGGCATACCGGTGCGGGAGAGCATTCCTACGACACTTGCCTGGAGACCGATTCCAAAGGAAATTTTTACTTCTTCAAAACGGGTGATCCCCATCTGCCGCATGGCGGTTGCCTGCTTCGCGTTAGCCCCCATGGCCGTAAAGTCGAGACGTTTGCCATGGGGTTTCGGCATCCGATCGGTCTGGGGGTGGGACCGGGCGACACGATCAGCGGCGCGGATCAAGAAGGCAACTGGATGCCCGCGACTCGGTTAGATCTTTATCGTCAGGGCGGTTTTTACGGCGATATGCGTGCCCATCATCGCCCTACGCCGCCCAAAACCTATGACCTTCCGTTGCTCTGGATGCCCAAGGATGTAGATAACTCGGCTGGTGGGCAGGTATGGATCCCACACCAGCGTTTTGGACTGCCACGCGGTCAACTGTTACACTTTTCGTATGGTCAATGCAAGCTCTACGCCGTGCATCAGCAGGTGGTCGATGGTGTTGCCCAAGGCGCGGTCGTCGATCTGGGAGTGCGGTTTCTCTCCGGTTCCGCACGTGGTCGCTTTCATCCCAAAGAAGGGCATCTTTATGTGTGCGGCCTCAACGGCTGGCAAACCGCCGCACAAGCCGATGGTTGTTTGCAACGTGTCCGTTACACAGGGAAAGATCTCCCGTTCGTGATACATCAGGACGCTTTCACCGATGGGATCCATCTGCGATTTGCTCAACAAATGGACACCAAGGCCATGAGCCGGGGCTGGCGAGTGGAGCAGTGGAACTATCGTTATTCGGGCGATTATGGTTCCAAACGCTGGTCGGTTCGTCAACCCGACCACCAAGGCTTGGACCGCCTAGAGGTGACTGCCGTCACCTTCGATCCTGACGGCAAAGGGGTGACGCTGTGGCTTAAAGATTTACGGCCCGCTATGCAAACGCGTATTGAACACATCCCATCGAAGACGGTTGTTCACTCGACGCTGCATAACCTAGCCAAGCGATAAGCCACAGGTCATGCCGTCACTTCGCCGGCGCGAACAACACCGCGTCGGCGATGACATGACCATTGCTATCGTCGTTGCGAATCTCGACGTAGCCTTTCCCCTCGGCGAAGCGATAGACGCCCAGACTGACGCCGTGATTGTCGTCCCACCGGGCGCGCTGGTCGATGCGTTTCTCCGTGATACCTCCCTCGTGCGACACAATGACAAGCACATTGGTAGCTCGATTCGATCCGGGAGGGAAATACAAGCGTACGTCATAGGTGCCGGGCTTTACTTTCGCCGGAAATCGCGCCCGCAGCTTGCCCTTGTCGGCGTTGTCATCATGCACATAGCCCTCGCCCACATAGGGACCCAATGCGGCCGAACCTTTCCACTCGCCGGTCAGCAGGGCTTCGGTATCATCGACGACGATGCCAGCGAGTTTTTTGGGGTCGAGTCGGGTGACACTGCTCTTGGGTCGTCCAGGCAACCCCAGCGGCGAAAGCACAGCCTTTTGTTTTTTCAGCTTAGCGGTGAGTTTGGCCAGGTCGATTTTCTGCACGCTTACCCCTTCGTCGATGGCGTGGGCGGCAGCGACACCGGCGGCTTGTCCCAGGGACAAAAACACCGGTTCCATCCGCACACTTCCATAAGCGACATGGGAGGTCGAAACAGCAATGCATACCAGAAGGTTGGCGCATTCGTCGCTTTTGGGTGTTAGACACCGATAAGAGATCGCGTATGGATCGACAGGCACTTGAAAATCGCCTTCGTTGATGACGGTGCCATCCGCTTTAATAAATCGCTGCGCATGATGCGAATCGGCGTTGTACGATCCCAGCGCGACGCTATCGTCTTTGGTGCGTTCGGTCATGAGATCTTTCTGGGTCATTACATAGGCCCCGAGCATCCGCCGGGCTTCGCGGACGTAGATTTGCGGGGGGAAATGATCGTTGTCGGCCCACTCGTCTTTGGCGTAGCCCCAGCGGTTGACCTCTTTTTGGAGTGCGGGGGGCACCCGAGGATCACTCGCTAGGAAGTAAAAGAAGCTCTTGGTGTAGAGGATGTGATCTTTGAGAATCCGTTCGCGTGTTGCTTGATCGCCCTCGGGATACTCCCAGTTCGCACCGATGTGGTCCGTAGAAATCGGTCCATTATTATTCGTATCGGTTTTATCATTCGGCATGCGAACGGGGTTGCACAACTGACCAAACTTCACCTCCGGGCGTGCTTTAAGATACCGGGCCAACAACTCGAACCGAGCCGGATCGTACCCTTCGGGCTTGCCAAACGGCACGCGATTCTCGGCACGATCCGTTAAACACAGCCGATAATTGTACGCTTGGACCTTTTTGTCCCCCTGGCCGGGCTTGCCTGGATCGCCGGTGTAGATCAACGGCAATGGGTTTTTCTTCGCGTCGAAACCGTTGACCGGCACATAAAACTGGTGGGCACGACTAAACGCCTGCACGCCGGCTAGCGATTCGCCGTATACCTCGCGGCCTTCCCGGCCGACGTGGTACTTGACGCCAGCGGCTGCGAGCAGATCGCCCTCATAAGTGGCATCGATGAAGATTTTAGCTGAGTAGGTGTCACCATCCGCGGCAACAATCTGCACGAGGGATGTACCCGATTTTTTGACCGAACGCAGAGGTTTTTTGAAGACGGGGGTCACTTTGGCTTCGGCGAGCATGGCCTTGAGGGTGAGCATGGCAACGGAGGGTTCAAAACGGTAGCCGTCAGAACAATCCTTGACTTGTTTGGAGGAGGCCCCATAACGGGAGATGTAGTAATCACGCACGCGGACGAAAAATTCGCGGGAATAGCCGCCGATCGCCGCTCGATTGCCGGTGTCGGTTGCCCCTAGGCCGCTAGTGATCATGCCGCCCAGATGCGTGCCGGGGTCAATGAGCAGGACGGTTTTTCCCTCCCGAGCGGTGGCGATGGCTGCCAGCGCTCCGCCAGAGGTTGCCCCGTAAACCACGACATCGGCTTTGTGATCGGCCGCACAAAGAATGAAGAGAAAGGTAAGCATGTTCAATCCTTGGAGAGATAGGAAAGCGCCTAGGCCAAGAGTTTCTTGACCACATGGCCATGTACATCGGTCAGGCGGAAATCGCGTCCTTGGAACTTGAAAGTAAAGCGTTCGTGATCGATCCCTAGTAGGTGTAAGATAGTCGCATGTAAATCATGCACATGTATTTTGTCTTCAACAGATTGGAAGCCAATCTCGTCGGTTGCGCCTAGATTGAGCCCCGGCTTCACGCCGCCACCGGCAAACCACATGGTACTGCTGTCGATGTGGTGGTTGCGTCCTGCGGTATCCCGGATTTCCGCCATAGGGGTGCGACCAAATTCGCCGCCCCAAATCACGAGCGTGTCATCCAGCAGGCCGCGTTGCTTCAGGTCCCGCACAAGAGCTGCGCAGGGTTGATCGACCTGCTTGCAGACGCGATCCAGGCCACTGTCAAGGTTCTCAGCCCCGTTTCCGTGATGGTCCCAGTCGGTGTGATAGAGTTGGACGAAGCGTACCCCCCGTTCGACCAACCGCCGCGCCAGCAGGCAATTATTCGCAAAGGATGGCTTGCCCGGGGTCGCTCCATACATCTCTAGGGTCCGGCGTGTTTCGCCTGACAAATCAATCAATTCAGGCGCACTCGATTGCATCCGATAGGCCATCTCATACGCCTGGATGCGTGTCTGAATCTCGGGATCACCAGTGATGCGTAATCGTTCGTTATTGAGTTCGTTGATGGTGTCGATGAGGTCGCGTTCCTGGGCTGGCCGGCTCGCCC
>JBDNDE010000324.1:0-5018 GCA_046719305.1 Gemmataceae bacterium
TGCCTATCAACATCGCATTGACATGAACGTACAAACCATGGGGGATAATCCCAAATGGAACCAAAACCTCTGGCGCGAACTATATGTCGATACCGATGTCTCTCGTTTGCGGCCCGCACGCTCTGCCGCGGAGATGACACCCAAGCTGGCTGCCTGGCGTAAGAAAATGGATGCCGTCACTCGACCCGCACCGTGATTCCTGGATAGGCGGGCGTCAGCAGCAGTTCAAGCAATTGCCGCAGACCGGCGCGGGCCAGATCACGCACCAGCGGGGCATTGCCTTCGCCCAATTTGCGGGCCACGTCTTGAAAATCATGGAGCAGCATCGCGTGCTGCATCTCAGTACTCAAACGCCAATCAATCAGCTTAAATCGCAACCCCCGATACACCTCCTCTCGCTGCGTTTCCGGCAGCAAAGGTGTCACGGTTTCGACGTAAATCTTCGGCAATTGCACGACGACTAAGCGATGATTCGGCTCGATACGGATTGTGGACGCTTGCACATCGGTTAACCGTATCGCATAACGAATCTCAGCGGGCACACGGAGTGTGGAGGTGACCTTGCCCCGCCAGTTGCGGCTAGTGCGAGCAAGGTTCACATTGACCCGTAATTGACCGATGAGCAGCTTGCCGCTGCTGACCATCTGCCCCGCTTTAACATTCACGTCAATGGTTGAATCTTTGCGGGTAAGATGATCGATCAATGAAACCACATCTGTCGGTCCGGGCATCACCAACCAGGGCAACGGCAGAGCAACCACCGTGCCTACCGTGAGGCACCATAACCCGACCGCTGCGAGGCAACCTGCTTTCCACATGCGTCAATTATGCGCTGAGCCTGGCTCCTGCACGTGTTCGATTGCACCTGATCCATGCAACCCAGACGGCATCGGATCGGCTTATTTGGTCCAATCGGCAAACTCAGCTGACTTGCTGCCAGCCGCCTTGTCGCGCACTACGGAGCAAGGCGTCCATCACCCGAGCGGTGTGGTAGGCCTGCCGCGGATCGGGATAGACCGGCTGAGCCTTCAGAATTGCCGTCGCGAAATCATCCAACATGTGGGCAATCTGGTCGGCCGGTTCGCAAGTATACACCTCGGGGGGCTGATCGTCGCGTTCGATGGTGAAGGTGGCGCATTGCTCGGGCACCCACATCTTGGGCACCCGAATGACCCCACTTTCGCCTACTATCTCCAGCCACTGCCGCATCGGCGCGGTGAAGCCACAATCGAAACTGGCAAGTCGGCCATCGGCAAACTCCAGAATCGCGGACATCTCGAGATCGACGCCCTTGAACCAGCGAGCCTGAGCGCAAACGCGGAGCGGCTCCGCACCGAACGCCCAACGGATGCCATATACCGGATAACAACCGACATCCAACAAACTGCCCCCAGCCATCTCAGGTTCGAGTCGGATGTTCTGGCGATCCAAAGGAAGTTGAAAGGTAAATGTACCGGTCACATGTCGAATCGAGCCGATCGTCCCCGCGTCCAAGAGCTTGCGAATCTGATGGGTGCGCGGATGATGCGGCCACATGAACCCATCCATGAGCTTGACATCCTTGCTCTGGCAGTAGGCGATCAACGATTCGGCCTCGGCTGCTGTCGGTGTGAGCGGTTTTTCGCACAACACATGCTTGCCCGCGTCGGCCGCTTTACGTGTCCATTCGTTGTGAAGAGTGTTGGGAAGCGGGATATAGACAGCATCGATCTGAGAATCATTCAACAAGGCTTCATACGAGCCGTAAGCCACCGGGATCTGGGCGGCCTGGGCGGCCTGCTTGGCCTTGTCGGCGTCTCGACTAGCAATCGCTCGCAATTCGCCGTATTGGATCCGCCTAAACGACGGCAAGAGCCGATTGTTGATTTTGGCAACTCCCAGGATACCCCAGCGAATCTTGTGCATGCTCCGCTCTCCTACTTCGATGGGGAATTAGATTAGCGGAGCAGATCCCAGACGGCGAGCGAGCCTTCGCCAGCACAGATGCAACTAGTCCAGAAATCGCTCGCATATCTCCGGCGAGGGCACACGGCATGATTCGCGCCGCCCAAACCAGCGGTAGCGGTTCATCGCCACCAGATCATAGAGCGGATCACGGAGAAAGGCCGGCAGCAACAAAAACGCCGACCCGAAATTCCACGGCCGATCGAGATAACCAGCGATGCGTAGGGCAGCTGTGGATCGCAACCAGTAGCGGTCGCCCTCGACGAGCAGCAGACTCTTGAAACCAGAACGCGGCAACCCGAACCGCGTCAGAAGGGCCTGCCCGGTTTCGGATTGCAACGCCGCGAAACGCAACCGACCAGCCGAATCGTGCTCGATTAGCCACTGCACGCTGGCATCGCAGAGGGCACACAAGCCATCAAACAGAACGATCGGTTTGGTCATGGCTTCCTCCAGGGGGATGTAGCCTTGAGAAGATTCTCCCCTACCATAACCGCATCTTCCGGAGGAATGCGACATGATCCGTCTGGTTTTGTCCTTCGCCCTGTTCGCTTGGGTTGTGGGCACAGCTGCAGCGGCCGATCTTAAGGCGCTGGCTCAGGCCGACAAATACTTCAAAGAAGCAAAATACGACGAGGCGCTCAAAACCCTCAATCACGCCATCGCCGAAGATAAAGAGTTTTTACGTGCGATCAATCTTCGTGGCATGGTTCAGTACATGCGGGGGCAGTTCAAAGAAAGCGTCGCCGACTTCGACCTGGTGATTCAGAAGCAACCCAAAGCATTCCCCGGACACTGGCAGCGCGGCATCGCCTTGTATTACGTCGGCCGCTACGAGGACGGCGCAAAACAGTTCAAGGCCTATGAACACGTTTCAACTAGCGATGTGGAAAACACCTTTTGGCATTGGATGTGTAACTACAAACGCCTGGGCGAACAGGCGGCTCGCGAGGCGCTCTTGACCACCGGCCGGGATAGCCGAACACCCATGAATGAGGTGCTCGAGTTGATCCAAGGCAAGATCGAGCCGGCCGTGGTACTGCAAGCAGCGCAGAAGGACGGCAAGAAGGAGGCGATGTTTTATGCACACTTCTATCTGGGTCTGTACCACGACGTGAAAGGCAACCGCAAAAAGGCGCTGGAGCATCTGGAGCTAGCAGCAGGCAAATATCATCTGGGCAACTACATGCACGAGGTCGCCCGCGTCCACCGCGACTGGCTCAAAACCATGAAGTAGGCCGTTTGGCTCTCCTCCAGACGTTCGGGAAACGCTGGGACTTGTGGAGCGGCCAGCAGGCTGATAAAACAAATTCGTCCGGGCCTATAGCTCAACGGTCAGAGCAGGGGACTCATAATCCCTTGGTTCTCGGTTCGAATCCGAGTGGGCCCACTCCCGTCAGAGGATGCAACCGAAGGCCGATTGCTGCAATTTCCTGCAATTTCTGGGCTTTTTTGAAGCTCCTGCTGTTCTGCTCCCACCGTCTCCCGCAACCCCTCCGATGCCGTTTGCTGCCCGGAAATGCACCCTGTTTCTACGCAGTTACTACGCAACTTACTACGCAATTTCGGATAGGCTTGTCCCCTTTGCGGCATGGGGTCGCATGCCCCAGCCGGCGGCCCTTCGGTCCCTGTCCGGCGAAGGGGGATTTCCGCTTGGTGGGGGGACGACACGGCCGGCGGCACTAGGTTCGGCAGCTTCTCCACGGCCCCGGCCAGGTCATAGAATCGTCGGTGCGAATAACGCGCTGTCAGTTCCGGTTTCGAGTGGCCGGCGAGTTCTTGCAGCGTCCGCAGGTCGATTCCCGACCGACCGCCCAAAGTCAGGTAGGAATGCCGCAACGAATGAAAGTCGGCATACTCCGGCCCGTCTGGTCCCTCGATGACATAAGCGATGCCGGCGCTTGCAAGGTCTATTCGGATCATCTCCGCCGCTCGCTGGCCGCTTCGCATGTTGCGGTTCTCCTCTGGAATTTCTGGCGAGCCAATCGCTCCCCTTACCCACTCATTTCCGGCGGAGGGGCCGATTCGTAAAAGAGGCGTGAGATTTTTCGAGAAACGTGTCAGCTTCGTTGTTGCCGCGTCGCCCCGACGGCCGCCTGCACTTCGGCATCGGTCAGGTCACGGAGCAGGTCAAGCGGACTGGCCACGCCCGCTGGCCCCTTGCGGACCACGTGCGTGTAGATCATCGTCGTCTCCAGGCTCTCGTGTCCGAGCAGCACCTGGATCGTCCGCAAGTCGATGCCGCGCTCCACCAGGTGCGTGGCGAAGCTGTGGCGAAAGGTGTGGCAGTGAATCGCCCGACTCAGCCCTGCAGACCGCCCCGCTTGTGCGACAGCCCGTTGGAGCGAGGACGGGTAGACGTGGTGCCGCCCCAGACTCCCTGTTCGCGGACACCGTGATAACTGCCGCGAGGCGAACACGAATTGCCAGCCCAACTCTTGGGCCGCCCGCGGGTACTTCCGCTCCAGGGCGTCGGGCAACTCCACCCGCGCCACGCCTCGGGCCAGATCACGCTCGTGCAGCCGGCGTCGCCACTCGAGTTGGCGTTCCAGATCCTCACGCACCGAGCGGGGCAGCATCACCACGCGGTCCTTGTTCCCCTTGCCGCCTCGGACGACGATCTGCCCGCGCGACGACTCGATGTCCTTGACGCGCAGCCGGCAGCACTCCTGGAGGCGCAGACCGCAGCCATACAGCAGCCGGGCCATGAGCCGGAAGACGCCGTCGCCACCATCGACGCCGGCCAGGACGGCAGCCACCTCGTCCGGGGCCAGCACGACCGGCAGGCGCTTCGGCCGCCGCGCCCGCACGGCCTCGAACCGGCCGAGGTCGATCTCCAGCACCTGCTGGTACAGAAACACCAGCGCGTTCAGGGCCTGGTTCTGCGTGCTGGCCGAGACCCGCTGATGCACCGCCAGGTGCGTCAGGAACTGCTCGACTTCGGCAGTGGCCATGTCGCGCGGATGGCGCTTGCCGTGGAACAGGATGAATTGCCTAGCCCAGTGGAGGTAGCACGCCTCGGTTCGGGGTGAGTAATGCCGTACCCGGAGTACCTGGCTCATCTGGTCGAGCAG
>JBDNDE010000325.1:0-5004 GCA_046719305.1 Gemmataceae bacterium
TCCGCACTAGGAGTGGGTCGACTGGGCCAAAGCGGTCGCCACTAGGACGCACAACCACCGAGGTGCCACCTAAGCCGATGGCTACTCCTCCACCCGGTTGAGCATGGGCCATCGAGACACTATAACCCGCCATTAAACAAAATATCGTTGCGATCAGCAGCCGTTTCATGGCTGGACTCCTCTCGAAGACAAAGGTGAGTAGTTGGGTTTTTTCGAGCGAGGGGGGGAACAGAACCCGTTTGGTTTCTCTCTTGGCTCCCTTTCCGTCGGGAAAACGTTCGGTAATGGCCAACTTGCGCAAAATTGAAAACGAATTAGGCCACCCCACCGCTGCTGGCACGAGATGGCCTACGGAGACGCAAATCCGTTTATTCCCGTTCTTTCTTGCGCGGCTTGCTGACGAGATCGGTCATGCGAATTGACTCCAGATGCGCTCGTACCGCCTCGGCGGACGCCTTACAAATCGCTTCCAACCGGTGATTGACGGCCGCGCTACCGGTGTCGTTGCCGGCATTAAAGCCGCGTAAACCATCGTCGTCGATCGCTTCGATGATATCAGCCATAGAGATAAGTTCGGCGGGTTTGGCAAGTTTATAGCCGCCCCCCGGACCCTTGACCGAAGTGAGCAGACCTTTTTCGACGAGCGGCTTGAGAACTTTCAGGAGAAAGCGTTCAGGGATCTGGCGAACCTCGGCAATTTTTCGCGAAGCGACGGGATCAGAGGGGTTCTTCTGCTGGATAAGGTAAGTAACTGCCTGGAGAGCGTAACTGCTGGCTTTGGTAAGCTTCATGTTCACCTCGCATCCCTCTCGACTCACCGGGTTCATCGAGAGGAAGCCATTTGAGAGGGGTTAAATTCGGAAACGAATCCATCCCTTTTCCAATCGTTCTCACCCCGGAGGTGGTACTCCCTTCCCGGTGGGAGAGGATCACGAACGACCATAATGGACTCAACCTATCGCCCAATTCGTAAAGTGACAACCGCTCAGGCCAAACTTTTCACCCTGGGAGATAGTCTCGGCTGGTAAAACGAACCCCGATCACACAGGTAGCCGGGTAGCGTTTCCCCCCCAACTGGATCAACCCCCGACGTAACTGTACGCGCCACAGCAGGTTACCTTGATAGGGTTTACCGACTTTTCGGCCATCGAGGCTTTCCCCAAACAGGTGCTTAACGGTTGCTTCGTCGGCTCCATCGGTACAGACGAACGTCGTTGTACTCTCTCCAGGTTTGAGGCCGATGGGATCGCCATTTTTCCGGCCTTCAAGCCATTCACGAAATTCGCGTCGTTTGCCGTCTCGCTGCAGTGGTGCCCATTTGGCCGGGCCGCCAAAAAATTGGAGAGTGCCGGCCTGCAAGATGGTCAGAGGGGTCGAACCGGTTCTGCCATTCCAATGGCGATCGAAGTAATTGTCCATCGGCGTGAAAGAATAATCCTCGGCACAATTTTTCAGTCGCAAAGTCAGAACAAGAGGGGCTGTCGGTAGAGGCTCCGGCTCGCCGTCCTTGCCCTGACGCTCGTCGAAAATGCGTACCACACGCCGTTCAACTTGGAGAGGGGTAACCTCCAGATCACCGATACGCAGCGTTTCGTTGAGGCCGATGATCTGCTGCTCAGGCAAGGGGGCTAGGGCATCTTGTTTGCCGAAACGAAGCGTAAGTTTTTTATTCAGCTTCACGCCTGGATCGTCGCCATCGACATCAGGCATCTGTTCAAAGGGATTGGCATTGGGAGGGATCGAGGTCAATCGCAGATAGAGAAACCCCGCTGCAATGGTCATGCCAATAGCGTAAAGAATCAGCGGCATCACAAAGAGAGGAAAAAGCAACCCCATGCCGCCGCCGCTCTTGCTTGTCCGGGAACGGGGAGTTGGCTCTGGGGTAAACGGTTGTTCAACCATAGGCAACTGGCGCACCGACTCGGTTAGAGACTCTTTTGTTGCTGCTGACCCTGTTGCAGGAGCCGGCTGAGCAGCAACCCCAGCTTCCCACCAGTTCGCTTGCGGATTGCTTGCGGCCGACTCGATGCTTGACTCGATGCTTGCAGCCGGGGTTTGCCCAGGCAACGCTGTGGACGCTTTGCCGTTGTACATCTCCGCGTTTGAAGACGGTTCGATTTCTGACGGTGCAGACCCCAGCGAGGCTTCCACCGGATAATCAGCGGGGGGGGGAGCTTGCGTGGATCGATCTACCAGGGGAGGAGTGGCCGCAGCAGGCGGGCTAGGCTCTGACTCCCAATCTGCCAACTGGCTCGGCGCACTGTAGGGTTCCTCATAAGGGCTGACACTCGGCGGGGTGTATTCGGGAGAAGTGTATTGCGGCGAACTATAGCTTGGTGGCTCATAGTCGGGTGGGGGCGACATCGGCTCTGGGGGCGACAGCTGCTCATCAAATAGCGAATCGCTCGGAGGCGGTGCCTCGCTGAAGATATCCTCGGCATCGTGCGGGTCGCGTGTCCGTAATAGCGGCGGATGAGTCTGTATCCCGGTTGGACTCGCCACCTCCCGGGGCGCTATCACGATGCCAGTACAATGGGGACAACGCACTTGTTGCCCCAGATACTCCAAACCGACAGCCATAAGATTACCACAATGGCCGCACTGAAAGTTCAGCGTTTGCATGATTGCCTCGGAAGATGATGGCCCCCTAATCAGTCTAGTATTGCGTCCTGAAGCGACCACCAATCGACTTTAGACCAGCAAACGAGTTGATCTGGGGTGTCGATCCCAAAAGGAAGAACCTCCAGGACACGGCAACGAGCCTGAAGTTCGGCTACGTTGTGTTGTTCAGCGAAAGAGGTGGGAGCAGTTGTTTCGCTGACGACAACACCGAGGGTGGGGATGCCTCGTGATTTAGCAACTTCTAAAGTTAGCAAGGTATGATTCAACGTCCCGAGGGAACGCCGAGCCACGATCACACATGGAAGTTGCAACGCCTTAATCAGATCGGCGACGGTATCGCGATCAGTAATCGGGCAAAGCAACCCCCCTACGCCTTCGACGAGCAGGGCATCGGTTTCGTTCCCTCGTCGACGAACCGCCTCAACGATTGACTCCATTTCCAGATGAACCCCCTCCTTGCGTGCGGCGACTGGGGGGGCAGCTGGTTCGGTAAACCGAAACGGGCTGATCGCGCCAAGATCGTCGTCTCCTGACGCTTGGGCCAACAGCCGGGTATCCTCCCCATCACCGCTAGCCAGCGGTTTCATGACGCGGAAATTGCGTCCTTGGAGTCGCCAAGTGCGGGCGATGCGACAAGTGAGGTATGTTTTCCCGACGCCCGTATCGGTGCCGGTGATGAACAAGCCGCGCATTACCCCATTTTCTCCCCTGCAACTTCTGCAATGCTCCGATGCACCACTTCCATCAATCGATCCAGGCTCGCCCGGTCGATAGCCAGCGGCGGCATCACGACCAGAACATCGGCCAACGGTCGAATCAGCACGCCATGCGCTCGGGCTGCGCGGCAGACTCGCGCTGCGATTCGCCATTCGGGAGGGAACGGCTGTTTGGTCGCCCGATCCTGCACCAATTCGATTCCCGCCATCAATCCACACTGGCGTATATCTCCGACGTTTTCATGTGTGCTAATTTTTTGCAGATGTTCCGTCATCCGCTCGATCACCCTCGGTAACTCGGGCAGCCGTTTCTGCAATAACTCCAGGCTGGCTAACGCTACGGCACAGCCCAGTTGATTTCCCGTGTAGGTGTGCCCATGATAAAAAGTATGCTCCGGCCGCAGGAAGGCTTGAAAGATGGTCTCGCTAGTCAGCGTGGCTGCCAGGGGTAGGTAACCGCCTGTGAGTCCCTTGGCCAGACAAAGGAAATCGGGTGTAACTTGTTCGTGCTGACAAGCAAACATGCGTCCCGTGCGTCCAAATCCCACAGCGACTTCGTCTGCGATGAGCAGCACCCCGCATTCGTGCGTCACTTCGCGTACACGACGTAAATACCCTTCGGGCAATGGGATCATTCCCGCTGCTGCTTGCATCCCCGGTTCTAGGATCACGGCGGCCAGTTCGTCGGCATGCTGTCGAATCAGGTCAACCAGTTGCTCAGCACAAGCCAGGCCGCAACTCTCCCGCCGCAAGCCGAGCGGACAGCGATAACAGTGCGGCGAAGCGGCGTGATGCACCGGAAACAGCAAAGGCGCAAACAAATGATGAAACCGTGCCAGATCTCCCACGGCCACGGCTCCCAGTGTATCGCCATGATAGGCAGCGTTGAGCGACAGATAGCGTGTCTTGTGCGGTTGCGGTGGGTCACACTGCCGCCAGTATTGAAACGCCATCTTCAAGGCAACCTCGACAGCCGTTGCGCCGCAATCACTGTAAAAAACACGCGATAAGCCCGGTGGGGCGACTTCAATCAGCCGTCGGGCCAACAGCACGCTGGGAAGGTTGCCCTGACCCAGAAGTGTGCTGTGGGCCACCCGATCTAACTGATTGCGCAAAGCTGCGTCTAATTCGGGCACCCGATGCCCGTGCAGATTACACCATAACGACGAGGTGCCGTCGATGTACTCTCGACCGTCGAGATCGACGAGAAAGCAACCCTGCCCATGAGAGATAAGAAGCGGCGGCTCATCCATGTAGGCTTGCATGGGCGTAAAGGGATGCCAGACGTGTTGCTGGTCCCAGCGTTCCAGTTGTTCCCGGCTGACATCCGCCGGAATCATTCGCGTGTGTGCTTCAAGATCCATGGATCGTCGGTCTTTTTCTGCCAGTCGATCAATTTCTGCCGCATCTGAGCCAGCGTCTGGGTGTATTTGGGATCCCCAGCCAGATTTTGGCTCTCGGCTGGGTCGCGTTCGACCTCATAGAGTTCCTCGGCCGGGCGGTGCTGGTAACTCTTGAGATGGATTTTACCGATCGTGGGAAGTTTTTTCGTGAGAATCGCCTGCCAGGTGGGGGAGTGATAGAGATCAGACGCGACAGGGAATTCTAAAGGGTGTGCAAAGTTGCGAATATATTTGAACTGTCGAGTCCGAACAGCTCGCATCGG
>JBDNDE010000326.1:0-4998 GCA_046719305.1 Gemmataceae bacterium
CCGGTCGGAGAGTGCCGCCAGGGCCAGAGCCAGGCGTGACGCCCGCAGGATGGCGTTGTCGCCGTTCCAGAATCCTGTGCCCGCGTGGGCGGCGCGGCCGGAGCAGCGGATCGTCGCGCTCCAACGTCCCTGGCGCGCCACCACCAGCGTTGGCCCGGGCCGTGAACTCGGGGGCCGATCCGCGCCGCACTCCATCACCAGCATGGCGGCCGCACCGGGCGTCCGTTCGATGAGACGCTCGGCAAAATCGGGGTTGAGTTCCTCCTCGGCCGCATTGCTGGCGACCACCCAGTCAACCGCTGTAAACACCTCGGGATGGCAGGCGGCCAGCGCGTCGAGCGCCATCCAGGCCACCACGGTGCCCCCCTTGATGTCGGCCACTCCCGGGCCATACACGCGCAGGCCATCGTCACGGTAAATAAAATTATGTGCATGTTCCTCATCGGCCGAATAGACCGTGTCGGAATGCGTCACGAAGACAAGGGTGTGGCCACTTCGGCCTGGTCGGCGGAGAAACAGGTGCGGTCCGTGGCGCGGGTCGCGTGCGGCCACCACTCTGGCGCGAAGCCCAGCGGCGCGAACAATCGCGCCGTGGCGTGGGCCACGGCCTCGAGCCGGCCGCATTGGTCGTGAAGCTGTTGAGGGCGACGAGCGAGTGGAGGGCATCCAGGGCGAACGGCAGGCGGGCCGTCAGGTGCGTGCCCAGCTTCACCGAATCGCCCCAATGGCGCGGCCGGCTTTCGTGAAGGCTGCGATCGCCTGATCGATTTGCTGCTCCGTGTGGGCGGCCGACATCTGCATGCGAATGCGTGCTTCGCCCTTCGGGACCACGGGGAAGCTGAACGGAATCACATAGATACCATCCTCTAGCACACGCTCGGCCAGTTGCACGGCGATGCTGGCGTCGCCGGTCATGATCGGCAGGATGGGCGTCGGTCCCGGTTTGAGGGTGAAGCCGGCTGCTTCCAGGCCACCACGCATCCGGGCGGTGTTGGCCTTGAGTCGGGTGCGTAGTTCGCCCATGGCGTCGATCAGGTCGATGGTCTTGAGCGCCGCGTAGGCCAGCGGCGGCGGCACCGAATTGCTGAACAGATACGGCCGCGACTTGTTCCGCAGCCAGTCGATGATCTCGGCCCGTGCGGTGGTGAAGCCGCCCGAGGCGCCGCCGAGCGTTTTGCCCAGCGTGCTGGTGATGATGTCGATGCGATCGAGCACCCCCAGTTCCTCGGCCGCGCCGCGACCGCCCGCCCCCAGGTGACCGGTGCCGTGGCAATCGTCGATGGCCACAATAGCATCGAATTCGTCGGCCAGTTCGCAAATATCGGGCAGCCGAGCCAAATCGCCGTCCATGCTAAAGACACTATCGGTGAAGATCATTTTCACCTCTGCATCCTTGGCCTCCGCTAGCTTGGTGCGCAGGTCGGCCATGTCGTTATGGGCGTAGCGGTAGCGCTTTGCTTTGCACAGGCGGATGCCGTCGATGATGCTGGCGTGGTTGAGTTGATCGGAGAAAACGGCATCGTCCTCGCCCAGCAGCGGCTCGAATAACCCGCCGTTGGCGTCGAAGCACGACGTGTAGAGAATCGTGTCTTGTTTGCCGAAGAAGCGGCTGATGCGGGCCTCCAGGTTCTTGTGCAAATCTTGGGTGCCACAGATGAAACGGACACTGGATAAACCATAGCCGTAGTGGTCCAGGCCCTCGTGGGCAGCAGCGACGATGGCCGGATGATTGGCGAGACCAAGGTAATTGTTGGCGCAAAAGTTGATTACTTTTCGACCATTGACATCAATTTCGGCATGTTGCGGTGAAACAATGACGCGTTCGTGCTTGTATAGGCCGCTGGCTTTGAGGTCGTCGAGTTGAGGACGGAGGCGTTCGATCAGTTTGCGGTCACTCATGGCAGATACGCTCGGCGTTGGGGGCAATTGCTAGAACGGTTATTGTCGTGACAAGCCGAAAAATTTCTAGCTCTGCTCGCGTGCAAGGTTCCGTGCGGCAAAAGGAACTTTCCCAGCAGCTAAACGCGAAAAATCCAGAGAAAATTCTTCGCTTGGTTGTCACACTTGGTCGGCTCGGCTCAATCTGTTAGCGAGCAGGCTAGAATCCTCTCAACCCGATCAAACAAAAAACCATGATACAAAGGTCAACTATGAATATGACTGCGAAGAAGCTGCGCGCTCAGCTGAATGTGGAAACCCTTGAAGAACGCTGGACCCCCTCGGTCACCAGTTGGAACTACAACCCCTCTACGGGCGTCTTGTCCGCCTGGTGCGACAACACCGCCTCGAATGTGTCCATCACTCGGAGTGGCTCCACCGTCACGCTTTATGATTCGACCAACGGCTTCAGCCGCAGCGTTACGGGGTTTGTCAGCAAGGTGCAGGTAGTCGGCGGAGCAGCCAACGACCGCATCGTCATGTATGTGCCCGACTTGCGTCTGGAAGCCTGGGGCCAGGGCGGCAACGACTACCTCGAAGGCTATAACGCCAATGACTACCTTAATGGCGGGACCGGCAACGACAAGCTGGTTGGTCACGGCGGCAACGACTTGATGTTCGGCGGCGATGGCCACGACGTCCTGCTAGGCATGGCCGGGAACGACCAGTTGGTTGGCGGCAACGGCAACGATCGCTTGAATGGCGGCGCGGGCCAAGATCGCATGTGGGGTGAGGCGGGTGACGATGTGTTCATCGCGATCGACGACAACTACAACGACACCATCCACACCGGGAGCGGTCGCGACATCGTGTGGATCGACAGCAGATTCGGTTTGAACGACCAGGTAACCGATGCCAGCAGCCTGGATAGGGTCCAGCGGGTTAGCAGCTTTGCCAACGGGGCCGACCGGACCTTGAATGGCGACCGTATTGCCGATCCTAACACGCTGAGCGGCCACACCTACAAGCGTTTCAGTGGTCGCGAACTATTCTCCAGCGTGGGGCCGCGCGGTAGCGATGTCATCCAAGGTGTGCAAGGTGGGTTGGCGAATTGCTGGTTGATGGCGGGCTTCAGTGCCGTCGCCTTGGATAATCCGCACGCGATTCGTCAAAACGTGGTGGACTTTGATGACGGCACCTATGGGGTGCGGCTCGGGAACAACTTCTACCGGGTGGACGATGATCTGCCGGTGACCAGTTCCAGCGCGACCACACCGGTGTATGCTCAGTTTGGGGCCGAGGGCAGTATCTGGGTGGCGATCATGGAAAAGGCCTACGCCCACTACCGCAGCGGTGCCAATAGCTACGCCTCGCTAGAAGGGGGTTGGTCGGTCGAGGTCAATCGCGCCTTCCGCTCGACGAGTGCCGGCGAACGGGCCATCTCCAGCTACAGCAACGCCACAGCACTGGCCAACAACATCTATACACGGTGGAACGACTATCAAGCTGTGACAATCGGCTTCGCGGGTGGCAGCATCGCCTCGGGGGCCCCCCTGGTGAACAATCACATGTATACTGTTTGGAGTGTGACACGCAATCGTGCCGGTGTGGTGACCTCGATCACGCTCCGCAACCCCTGGGGCATCGATGGTGCCGGCAGCGATGGCAACAACGACGGCTTCGTAA
Organism: Gemmataceae bacterium; assembly: GCA_046719305.1. Classification (GTDB taxonomy): domain Bacteria; phylum Planctomycetota; class Planctomycetia; order Gemmatales; family Gemmataceae; genus RGDT01. The sequence continues at coordinate 3,565 of JBDNDE010000326.1, forward strand.
CGGTGACGCCCGCCCAATTGTTCGGTTCGACCGGCCGTGTCAACTGGGGTCGTGTCTAACGAAGTCCGACACTCAGCCCTAGCGAGCCAGGCGATAACGCTGGCGCACGGCCGGGATCAGGTAGTCGTTAAATGCCCGGTCGAAATCAAAGGCCGGTTTCCAGTCCCAGTCGTGTCGGGCAGCCGAATCGTCGACATCGACCGGCCAGGTGTCGACGATCCCTTGCCGCTTCAGGTCCGGCACGAAACGAACGTCAGCCTGAGTGAATTCGCTCTTGACCCGGTCATAAAACTCGGCTGCCGAGGGCGCAAAACTGCCGAGATTATATACCTTGCGGCTGAGCCGTTCGCGAGGAGCGTCGGCCAGCCGCAAGATGGCTTCGATGGCATCAGGCATGGCCATGAAGGGAATGCGTGTATCGGGCCGCACAAAACAGTTGTACGGCTTGCCGGCAGCGACAGCATGAAGCATCTCTGGAGCGTAGTCGCTGGTGCCGCCTGTGGGCACGGTGACGGCACTAATCAGGCCGGGAAACCGCAGCGACCGAAAGTCGATGCCGCCCACCGTCGGGGCCGCGTCCAGTTGCCGATAGTGATTCTCATAATAGCGGCCGAGTTGCTCGCAATAAAGTTTGTTGATGCCGTACATGGTGGTGGGGGTACACCAGTCGTCTTCTCGGACTTTACCGACCCGGGCCTTGGTTTCGAGATTGGGCAAGCCATACACGGCAATCGAACTAGGATAAACAAAGGTGATCGCGCGGCCCTGCTGGCGAGCCTGCGAGACGGTCATCTCCAGCAAGTTGAGTGTGCCATCCACATTGACCCGGTTGGCCAGACGCGGTTGGCGTTCGCTCTTGGTCGAGAGCAGGGCAGCCAGATGAAACACAGCATCGAAATCGTAGGTGGCAACCAGATTGTCCAGCAGAGCCATATCGCTGATGTCCCCGGTGACCACGCGGTGCGAGCGGGCCTGAATGAAGGCGTCCGACGCGTGCAGGTCAAGAGCAACGATGCGGATCGGCGACGACTCTGACAAGGCGGCCACAAGGCCGTGCCCGATCTCGCCATTGGCTCCGGTGATGAGAATAGTGCGTGGCATGGAATGATACTCACGACCCGAACGAGCAATTGGAGTAGACTAGCATTCTGCCGGGTGGTGGACAGAGGGAAAAGGAAGCCCGCCGGCAGATTTTAGCAGATCGTCGATACCAGCTCAGAGAGGCAAGGACCAGGTGGCAGTCAGGTCGAGGGGGGCAGCCCTAGCAGCAGTAACGGTAGAAGGTTTTCATGAGGTTTGCTCTGCGTTTGTCGAGGAAGTTGTCAGGGGCGATCAAGACCGAGAGGGGCTTGACAGGAGGTAGAGGAGCAGCTAGGATATGGATGTTGAGACTGCGTCTCAGTTGAACCCCCCCGAGTTGGAAAGGCGTCCCTC
>JBDNDE010000327.1:0-4993 GCA_046719305.1 Gemmataceae bacterium
AGTAACGAAGGGACCGGCACGCTGATACATGCCAACGAGTACCAGGCGATCCGCCAAGCGACCCGCAAGGATGTCCGGGCACTACACCACCTGATTGAAGGGGGAGTGGCTCGCGATGAACTCGTTCGCCGGACCCGCGCGGAGATTGAACGGCAGATCGACGACTATTACATCTTCGAGGTCGATCGCACCCCGGCAGGCTGTGCAGCGTTGCATTTGTATCCTGATGAGGAGATGGGTGAATTGGCGGCGGTCTGTGTCGATCCGCGTTTTGAGAATCAGGGCATCGGCGGCAAGCTGATGCGATATGTAGAAGAACGCGCCCGAGCGATGGGGCTGCGAGCGCTGTTTGCCCTGAGCACCCAAGCGTTTCACTTCTTTCAACGTAAAGGGGGCTTTGTTCAAGGCACCCCGGATGATCTGCCGCCGGCTCGACGGGAACGCTATGATCGCTCACGGCGAAATTCGATCGTTTTGCTCAAACGATTTAGCTGAGTCTCATGCCATTCTCCAGTGGCTCAGGCAATTACCGAAGAGTCTGTACCGGTGGGGCGTCTCGTTGGCCACGATGGACCAGCTTGAGAGGCTGCCCCTGGGAATCGGAGAGACGCAACACTACTTCTCCCTCGGCTTGTTGCGATTCGGGCATAAGACTGTAAGTCTGCGGGCACCGACAAGCCGATCTCCCATAAAGGAAGAGTAATCCTTCATCTTTCAGGTGGACGAATCCTAAATGCTCCTTAGGGGGCACGGCCTCACGCAACGCTGCCGCGCTGGGGCTAGCATCCCGGCGTTGATGCATGACCCCCACAAAACCAACTTTTACCACGAACCACAGCACTGCCAGTCCGACCAAGCTTTGCCTCGCGCGGGCTTGACGCTGTTGATGCCAAGCCCACCATCCAGCCACAGCTAGCAGAGCAACCGCCGGTTGAGCGGGTAGTATGTGCCGAGGCCGATGACCTGGCACAACCGTCCAAAATACGAGATTGACGAACAACCACACCCAGGCCAGCGACAACACGGCATGCTGCTTTGGCCTCCATTGTCGGTAGCATTGCAACCCCGGTACAAATAAGACCGCCGGCGCACAGCCCAGCATAAACGACACAGGAAACGTTGCTAGCTCGCTCCACGGATACGGCCGAGGATGCCAACTCGGCAACAGCCGCATCAGGGCTTCGCGCTCTAGAGTGGCTAAGAATTCGTCGCCGGCAGTATGGTAGACTCGCCATAACCACAGCGTGAACAGCAGGCCGACGCTCACGAGGCCTAGCAGATGCCCCACATCCAACAGACGGATGAGCTGCCCGCGGTAGCCGAGCCAGACGAACGCCGTCAGATAGAAAAAGGCCGGTCCGGTCCATTTCGTAAACAGCCCGCCTGCAACGCAGCTCATGGCCAGCAGCCAGGCAAAGGTGCGTTGTCGCTCAGGGCCGTCGATCGCCTGTAGCAGAGCCAGCAGTGAGCCAGCTACCCACGCCGTTTGTACAAGGTCGATCTCGGCCGAGGGCAAGCGATCCAGCCACAGAGCGCAACAAGGGGTAAGCACCACGGCGGCCCAGCCCGCCTCGGGACCAAAGCGTGTGTATGCCAGCCAGGCGATCATGAGAAGAAGTGACAAGCCAGCAAGAACAGAAGGCAGGCGTGCAGTGAGGGTGTTGACGTGCCCCAGCCCACACAGAGCGATCCAGATGCCCATGCCCGGTGGCTTAGTCAGGTGTGGCTCACCAAAGAGGCGGGGCGTAACCCAATCACCGCTGGCGACGGCCTCAGCGGCCAGTCGTGCCCGTAGTCCTTCGTTGCGATACAGCGGGGCGGTCAACCCACCCAGGAGCATGCATGCAACAAACAGCAGCAGGCCCAATCGCGTCCACATGGGGATGACGATACCGCGAGGCCGACTTGCGAAACAAGCCGGACTTAGCCCCCCCTGGATGATTTTGCCCAACGGCACGTTAGGGAAGGCTTGCCTAACGGCTCTTTGAGGAGTTTCTTCTTACCAATCCACATCCCAGAGAACCACTTGTCCAACTCGGTTGCCAGCTGCTGCACGCATGCCATCGGGCGAGAACGCGACTCGGCGGATCGGGCCGAGTTGCCAATCGAAGGCGGCAACTTCCGTGAGGTCGCGATCGTAAAGCCGCACTGTCGAGTCGTTGCACGATACCAAGAGATATTGCCCCGAGGGATGAAAGGCCACATCGGTAAAGTGCTTACGTCCGTCGTTGCGAATCTTCTTGGCCTGGACTGGGTTGTCCAGCGGGATGAGCTTCAAATGGGTACCGGCCGCCTCGGCAAGATATTTACCGGTGGGATCGACGGCCAGAGCGGGGACTGCTTCAAAATGGACACTCAACTCTTCGCCTAACGTACCGTTTCGTAACTGGAGAAACGACGTTTTGCGTAGGCCGGAAGCCACGACACGGCCATCTATCAGGGGTGCGACCCGTAGGAGGTAAGCATCCGGTTCGCGGTACCAGCGTACACCACCGAGGGCGTTGAGTCCCACGATACACGCCGTGAGAGGAGTCTGGCCGACCAAGACGAACCCCCCCTCGGTGGTTGGGCAACCGTGAAAGAAGTAAGCCCCTAGACTCCGGTTGAGGTCGAGACGATCGTAGTGAGTCGGCAATCTTAAGCAGCGAAGTTCCGACGTGGTAAGGCTGACGAGTCGATTTGGCCCTAGGAAAGCCACGACGTGATGTGGCCCCTTGGGACCGAGGATGGGACGGACTTTACGTTCTTTCAAATCCCACAATTGCACATGCGACGCGGTACCGGCCACTGCTAACAAGTTGCTCTCTGGCGAGAAAGCCAACCCTTTAATCGATTGTTTGCGACCTTCCAACACAATCATGATTCATCCCCATCGAGGTGGGTGGCTCCGCTACTGCGAGGATCATAAGGCTGCAACCAGCGGATAATCTCGATTCGATTGCCGTCGGGATCGCGAACGAAAAACCGGTCGCAGCCGGGAATCGGTGTCGTTTCCTCGATGGCAATGCCGTGGTCTGCGAAATGTGCTCGGGCGGCCTGGGTGTCATCCACCTTCAAGGCAAAATGTCGCGGACTGTGGGTGTCGGGAGTCGGCTTTTGCAGCAGGTGCAGTTGTTGTTGGCCCACCTCGAACCACAACGCCACAAAGTCAAAGGTTCGCGGCTTGGGCATCTCTTTCAGGCCGAGGATATCGCGATAAAACCGACGGCTTCGAGCCAGGTCGGTAATCAGGACAGAGACATGATCAATCGCCTCAAGCTGCATGGTCGCTCCGGGATACCGTTTCTAACGTCAGAAGGGTCGCGAATCGGAACGCAGCCACTTGCGACCACGGGTTTGAATCCTTAGAATAAAGGAAGTCCTACCTCGCGCCCACCGCGATTTATCCTACTCCGCGTATCGACAAAAAGGCGTACCGAAAAAAAAGGGTTGCACGTGATGCTCTCCGTCTCGTTTTCCTTCGTGTTGCTGGCCACGCTCAGCCCAGCGACCGACAAGCCCACCTACAACCGTGACATTCGACCGATCCTGGCCGAGAACTGCTTCGCTTGTCATGGCCCGGACAAAGCAGCACGCAAAGCCGATCTGCGTCTGGATATACGAGAAGAGGCGATCAAGACCGGTGCGATCGTCCCAGGCAAGCCGAGCGAAAGCGAACTGGTCGCACGTCTGGAGGCCAAAGGGGCCAAGCAGATGCCGCCGCCCAAATCACACAAGAAGTTGACCCCGACCCAGAAGGCGACCTTGATCGCTTGGATTGCTGCCGGCGCGGAATATGAACCACACTGGTCGTTTATCCCGCCCAAACGGCCGACCTTGCCTGCGGTGAAAAATAGCTCCTGGGTGCGCAACCCTATTGACCATTTCATTCTGGCCAAGCTGGAAGCCAACGGCCTAACACCGGCTCCTGAGGCCTCTAAGGAGACGCTGGCCCGTCGGGTGGCCTTAGACCTAACCGGGTTGCCGCCGGAGCCCAGCCTGGTCGCTGGCTTTCTAGCCGACACACGACCCGATGCTTACGAACGTTACATCGACCGCCTGTTGGCCTCGCCGTTCTGGGGCGAGCATCGCGGGCGATACTGGCTGGATGCAGCCCGTTACGCCGACACGCACGGCATCCACTTCGATAACTACCGGGAGATCTGGGCCTACCGCGATTGGGTCATCCGCGCCTTCAACGCCAATCAACCGTTCGATCAATTTACCATCGACCAGATAGCCGGCGATCTGGTACCCAAGCCGACGCTCGATCAGTTAATCGCCACGGGGTTCAACCGCTGTAACATCACGACCAATGAGGGCGGAGTAATTCCGGAGGAGTACCTAGTGCTGTACACACGCGATCGTACCGAAACGGTTGCTCAAGTGTGGATGGGCTTAACTGCCGGCTGTGCCGTCTGCCACGATCACAAGTTCGACCCGCTCTCGCAAAAAGAGTTCTATCAGCTGGCGGCCTTCTTCAACAATACCACCCAAGGGGCGATGGATGGTAACATCAAAAACACTCCGCCGGTCATCCCCGTGCCCCGGATCGAAGATCAACCTCGCTTGCAGGTCTTGCAACGCGAATTGGCTGCTGTGCGTCAACTGGCCGCTGATCGCAAAAAAGCCGCCCACCCGGCGTTTGAGAAGTGGTTGGCCAGCGTTCAACCGGCCGAAGTGGGTGGCCTACCGACTACCGAGGGCTTGGTGTTCCACGCTGCATTGACCGAAGGGAAAGGCAAAGTCGACTTGCTGGTCAATCAGACCAAACGCCGTGTCGATCTTCAGGGTTCCTGGATTGCCGATCGTAGCGGGGTCGGCAAAGCGTTGCAGTTGGCGAACACCACGCAACTAGCGATCCAGGAGGTAGGCGATTTCGACCATCCCAATGGTTTCAGCTACGGAGCGTGGATTCGTCCCACGGCTGCGAATTTGAACGGTGCGGTCTTTGCTCGTATGGATGAGGGCAATGACTACCGCGGCTGGGACTTATGGCTCAGCGCCCGACGAG
>JBDNDE010000328.1:0-4966 GCA_046719305.1 Gemmataceae bacterium
TGACAAGACGCGGCTAGCCTCGTTGGAGATCGGTGGAGAACACGGCGCGATGGCCGGCAACTGCGACTCGGGCTACAGCTGTGTGTATTCCTCGACCATGTCGTGGAAATCAGCAACCCAGCCGTTGCCCAAGGAAGTGAACCCCAAGCTGGTCTTTGAACGACTTTTCGGTGGGCCGGACAAGGATCGCGCTAAGCGCGAAGCCACGCGCAAGAGCGTACTCGATTTTGTCCGCGACGACACCAAGGAACTGACTGGCAAACTGGGTGGTAATGACCGTCGTAAACTCGATGAATACTTCGCCTCGATTCGCGACATCGAGTTACGCATTGCCCGCGCTGCCACGCTGCCGCCCGTCAAAGTACCCGAGGGGGCAGCCAAGCCCACCGGCATCCCGGCCAAGTATGACGAACACCTGCGTCTGATGGCCGATCTGATGGTGTTGGCGTTCCAGGCCGACATCACCCGCGTGATCACGTTCGTATTAGCCAACGAAGGAAGCAACAAGCCGTATCCGTTTATTGGTGTCAGCGAGGGACACCATGATCTGTCGCACCACGGCAACGATGCCAAGAAGAAGGCGAAGATTGCTCAGATCAACACCTTCCACGTGCAACAGCTGGCTTATTTCCTGGAACGGCTTAAAGCAACCAAGGAAGGTTCGGGCAACCTACTGGATCATTGCATGGTGGTCTATGGTTCGGGCAACAGCGACGGCAACGCCCACAATCACGACGATTTGCCGATTTTGCTGGCTGGCAAAGGTTGCGGCACCATTAAACCGGGCCGGCACCTACGCTACCCCAAGGAAACGCCGCTGAATAACCTGTGGCTCAGCATGCTGGACCGCATGGACATTCACGTGGCGCAGTTGGGCGACAGCACCGGCCATCTGCCCGGTCTGGATGGCTGAGCGGGTGCCCTAACGAGGTATCAACCCCCGACACCGAGGACAGCTCAGCCTTCCTCGGTGTCGCATTGATGGCTGCTCCGGGATCTTATGCCATCACCTGTGCCAACCGGGCTTTGCTGGCTTCGCTGACCTCGGCATGTAACGAACGTCCGTGGGCATCCATAGTGACCACCGCGGGAAAATCTTCGACCTGCAGGGTCCAGACGGCCTCGGGGCTGCCGAACTCTTCGAGGGTCACGTCGGACACGCGTTTGATGCAACGCGCGTAAATCTGGGCCGCCCCACCAATCGCATGCAGATACACGCAGCCAAACCGGGCACATGCCTCCAGTGTCTTGGCTCCCATACCGCCTTTGCCGATTACCGCCTTGATACCGTATCGCTCGATGACACCGGCTTGGTATGGCTCTTCGCGGATGCTGGTCGTCGGTCCAGCAGCTACGACGCGATATTCGCCGTTCTCCCTTAGCACCACAGGGCCACAGTGGTACAACACGCCGTTCCGTAAGCGAGGCAGATCACCGCCCCTATCCAGATATTTATGGACTTCATCGCGTCCAGTATAGACCGTGCCCGAAAGCAATACCATGTCACCAGCCTTGAGCTTGCGGATGTCCGATTCACTCAGGGGCGTGTGGAGACGAATGGCCGTCTGCCCGGCAGCGCCGAGTTGGAGGGTTTCGCCGCCTGCCTGGGAATAGTCACGCTCGAATTCACCCGGCGCGTGATACAGCCATTCGCGCAGTTCGCCCTCAGGACTGAGAAGAACCCCCCGGCGGCGATACGCCCAGCACATGTACGCCACACTGACGAAAAACGAGGCCGGCAAGCGATTTTGGGCCGTGATCTTGCAGCCACCAATGGTCAACTTGCCGCCGAAGCCCATCGGGCCAATCTCCAGACGATTGGCTTCGTCGAGGATACGGGCCTCTAGTTCGGCCAGACGCGTGTCAGGGTTGCTATCGTCCACTGGGCGGAGCAGTTGCTCCTTGGCCGCTGCGTATCCCCCCGCGCGGTCGGAGCCAAGGCACACGCCTAGGAAGCCAGGCCCACAGCCTTTGCCCTGGGCTTGCCAGACCGCATCAAGAATACAGGCCCGCACTCCTTCCAAATCGCGGTCCCATTTCTTGCCTGCCAGGGTGGTCGGCAAGGAATATTGCGCCGACATGTTTTCACATCCCCCACCCTTGAGAATCAGGCGAATATCGACCTCGTCGCGGCCATGCTGATGAAAATGAAACACCGGCGAGCCAGGCCCCAGATTGTTGCCGCTGTTCTTCCCCGTGAGGCTATCCACGCTGTTTTGCCGCAAATACCCCTTGGCAGTGGCGTCAGCAACGGCTCGCTCGGCGATCTCTTGCAAAGCCAGCTGATCGAAGCCTCGTGGTGTGTGGATATAGAAGCTAATGGTGCCGGTGTCTTGGCAGAGGGGAGCCGAGGCCCGCTTGGCCAAGGCGATGTTCTGGGCTACCAAGGCCAACGCCAAGTCTGCCTTGGAACCGGCCTGCTCCAAGGCGTGACGGGTTTCGATCACTTCGGTAACATCGGGGGGCAGAAAAGCCGAGGTCCGACGGATCAGTTCCAGCAGATGCGAGTAAAAAGCGGCTGTGTTCATGCGAATGTACTCCCGGCGCGATGGGGTCATTCTACCAAAGAGCAACCGCTTCGTCGCTGAAAGGCTCGGCAGCTGGGAGGTTCGCAGGGACCTGATCCAGCCCCTTCCGCACGCTTCGTGGGGGGATCACCTGATCGTTTAGCGGGTCGAGACGGTACGGATGGCCGCCTCATCGGTTAAGGTCAGGGAAACTTTACGAATTTCGCCTTCGCGAACTACAGTGGTTTCCAGCTTGTCGCCCGGCTTGAACCCCCAGACGGCCCGTTCCACATCGAAACGGTTGTTCACCTTTAGCGAGCCAATTTGGACGATGATGTCACCCGGACGTAGCCCCGCTCGTGTCTGCGCTAGCACTTCCTGAACCACCACTTTTTGCCGGTCTTTGCCCTCTTCTTCCACTTGCTCCTGGATGACCAGGCCGTGCGTCACCTTCGATACCTTCAAAGCGTTGAGGTGCTTCACTAGCCAACTCTTAGCCGTCTCGGCGTTGATAGCAAAGGCGATGCACTGCGCTCCGTCTCGCAGGGCGACCACGACGCCGATTACTTCGCCGTTGATGTTGATGAGCGGTCCACCGGAGTTGCCCGGGTTGATGGCGGCGTTGGTCTGAATGACGCGAGTGAGCTTTTCCTCGTTGACCTCAATGGTGCGGTTTAGGCCGCTGATGATCCCCGTGGTCACGGTACCATCGAAACCATAAGGATTGCCTACAGCGATGATGGTTTCGCCGAGCATCAGGTCGTTGCCCGGACCGAAAGTCAGGGCCGGCAGCCTCTTGCTGGTTGGCAAGCGGAGGATAGCCAAATCGTTACTGGCATCCAGAACCTCGACGACTGCCTGATGCTTGGTGCCATCGTAAAGCGTGGCGACGATGCTCAGGGCGTTGTAAGCGACGTGGCGATTGGTGAGAACATAACCGCGCTCATCGACGATGATTCCAGTGCCCATGACCTCTCGTTTGCTGCCCCAGTCATCGCGGCGGGTGACCTTCAACGACACCACCCCTGGACGCACCTTAGCTACAGCGGCCACAATGGGCGTACGGCGTTTAATGGGGCGAAATTCTTCGGCTAGGGTAGGAGTAGCCAGGGGGGAGACAACGACACAGCAAGCCGTCAAGGCAGCTAGACGCATAAGAGGGGGCATAGAAGCAAGACTCCCGAGTTCGGCAACCCAGCCACCTCGGAGAGCGAAACCGAGGTCTGTAGGCTTTCCGTCCCCGTCTCGCGACGGGTTTGGCATTTCGTAGGGGGTACATGTGAGGTCAGAGGAGTTCCTCCACACTCCCTTTTAGTCTAGCATCGGAATGCACTAACTACTAATCGCCGGCCTTGGAATCGTTATTCAACTGTGCCGAGATTCAGCTATTGGCTCAATGTCCCAAGGGGTTATGGTCGGGGAATTTCAACCACCAACGGCGCACTCATCAGCCCGATCGGGTCGGTAGTCCCACCCCCTTTAGCAGAGAATTTCAGGCTGGCTAGCTTCCGCGCTAGATTCAGGATGGCCGGGTCATTTTGCGTCTCGAAACCGCCGACCGTCACGATGCTGCTGCGACGAGTATGGAGTACCCAGGCTTCCAGACCGATTTTGTCGCTGCGCAACAACTTGGCCAATTCGTGCGCCTGGGCCGCCCCCGCCGAGAGACTGGTCTCGGCGTTTTTGCCTAGGTTGAACAACCCCATAAAGCCACCCCCGCTGGATTTGCCGCCAATTTGCGATTCCACGACCAGGGCACCGTGGTATTCCTTGATCATCAGGGTATATTTTTTCTTATTTTTCAAGAGACTGTATTCTTCGTTCTCATTAAGAGTCTTGAGGAACGGGTCGACCTTTGGTTTGTTGGTTACCGCCCCTACGGTGGGGTTACGCACAACCATGGCTTGGCTGTAAGGGTTGATGTCGATGGCCTTGACCTTTTCTTCGGAAGGAACCGTGTAGACCACCGTCTGGTAAGGGGTAGTGCCCGGTTTGGCCTTGAGCTTGGGCATCGGCAAAGCACGCACCTTGGCCAGCCCCGCCGTGGCCGCCTCGAAATCCTTAAATCCGCCGATCAGAACGGCATATTCATCTTCGATGCGGACGATGCGTCGGCGAACGGGCGCACCGTGCATGCGTTTTTTATATTCCTCCCACTCTTCATCCTGCTGCCGACGCAACTCGGCACCGCGGTCGAAAATGTACGCCTGATAGCGGTATTTCGTCCGTAATTCGTTGGCTGTCTGAACGGCCCAGTCGAAGCCATCACTGCCGGGGAAATGGGCTGCACAGATAACCCAATGGCCCGCAGCTGGCGTGATCGGATAAGGATTAGCCGGGCGGGATGGTTCCGCCGCCACAGGTTCGACCCCCATAGGTAGGCCACTACTCGGGGCGAGCGCCTTCTCCTGCGCTGAACTGGGCAAAGAACGGGAGGTTGTGGCCGGAGTCGCCCCCGG
>JBDNDE010000329.1:0-4953 GCA_046719305.1 Gemmataceae bacterium
TTCACCCCTCTTTGTTTGGTTTGTTTTGTAGCCGACTTTTGGCTCATTGTTGTCTCATGAGGTTATTTTACATCTGGATGAGGGGCCAACCAACCAGCAGAAAGACGGCCCAACCTGCATAATGATCAAGGAAGTTGAGGAGGAAGAGCGACGGGAAGCTACGGCCCTTGAAAGTGGACTTGCGTACAGTTTAAGATGCTGTCGGGGCGGCCTCCCAGCCCGCCCTCTCGGCTCTCCTTGCTATGCCACCCACCCAAGCCATCGGCCATCTAGACGCGGACTGTTTTTACGTTTCTGCCGAACGCGTGCGTGACGGTTTTTTGAAGGGCAAACCGGTCGGCGTGCTGGGCAATCAAGGCGCTTGCGTCATCGCCAAATCCTACGAGATGAAAGCGGCCGGCGTGAAGACCGGGGAACCAATCTGGGAAGCCATCAAGAAATGTCCCGATGGCATCTATGTCAAGCGCGACTTCCGCTGGTACGAGGTACTCTCGCAACGCCTGCTGGAGGCGATGCAACATTTCTCGCCCGAGGTGGAATATTACTCCATCGACGAGTTCTTCTTCCGTGCGATCGCCCTGCCCGGCCGTACTCTGCAACACACGGCACAAGCCATGCGCGATCATATCTTACACACCGTGGGCGTGCCCGTCACCGTGGGCATCGGCCGCAGCAAGACGCTGGCCAAGCTCATCTCAGACACGGCCAAACCATTTGGGGCGCTGGCCCTGCTAGAGCGTGAAGACGAACGCCGCTTGCTGCGTCGCACGCCAGTTACCGAGATTAGCGGCATCGCTGCCCGTCGCGCTGCCACCTTGGCCGCTTATGGCATCCGTACCTGCTTAGACTTAGCCGAGGCTCGCCGCACTTTGGTAAGTCAAGTGATCACGGCAACAGGCGAGGCCATCTGGTGGGAACTCAACGGCGAGCCGATCGCGCCGCTGCACACCCAGCGGCCACCACACAAGATGCTGTCACGCGGCGGCAGCATTGGTAAGGCCACAGCCGACCGCGAGCGGGTCTGGGGCTTTGTCATTCGCAATCTGGAACGGCTAATTGAGGAGTTGGAATTTCACCGCGTCTGGGCCGGCGCTGTCACCTTGCTGCTGCAATACGACGACGGCTTGGAGAACGGCGCACACGAAGAACTGCTCTGGCCCACTGTACGCTTTGATCTGTTGCTCGATGCTCTGAAGCGCGGCTTCGAGCGTGTCTGGCTGCCGGGATTGCGTGTCGGTCGCATGCACCTGATCGCCTCGAAGTTGCGGCGACCAGGTTTTGTGCAACGCGGATTGTTTGAACCCCCCGAGGAACCGGCGCGAAGCATCGCAAAGCTCAAGCGTGAAATCAATGAGCATCTGGGGCGATTCGCTTTGCGCAGCGGCGCGACACTGACGCTCAACGACATCTACCGCGACCACGAGCAAGGCTACGACATTTGTGACATCCGAGGCAAAATCTGTTTTTAGCACTCCACGGGAGAGATAAGGTATGTTCGCCGGCGTGGCTCTGGGTATCAGCCAGATTCCGGTCTATCTGATTCACAAGCATGGGTTGAAACGTCGCGCCTACCAACGTGGCGGCGAGGAAGAGATTCAGTTTTTGCTCAACGACCGCGAACGGGTTCTGCCTGTGTGGTATGAGGGCCGGCTACAGATCCTTCGCTGGGGCATGCCGCGCTTAGCCCATTCAGCTTTGCCGACCACCGCCTGGACTTGGCGTAGCACAGTGGAGGAGGGCAGCTGGAACGCATTGGAGCCCCAGTTGGTGAGCATTCCGGCCAGCATGGGCGTGGATCGCGGGGTGTGGTTTCGCATCCGCGAGGGCATCCGCGGCTTGGTGGTACGCGACGAACAGCAGCACCCGGTTGTTTATGTTTTGGTAGAGCCGGCCACCCATTACTACAAGATCATGACGCGAAGCGAGTGGATGCCCTGCCTGGTGGGCGAGACGATTTGAAGCAGTAACCCAAGTAGAATTCCCCCTGAAAACAGCCTGATTCTGCAAAGCTCAGGGCAAGACGGCACTCTGGGGGCAGCAGCGACCGTACCTCCCTGCCTGAAACCACGATGATTCCGCAAAGCTCAGGGCAAGTCCAACTAAGCTCGCCCGATGAATTAGGCCAGAATCTCTTTGATCACATGCCCATGCACATTGGTAAGACGGCGTTGGATGCCATTGTGGTAAAAGGTAAGCTTTTCGTGATCAATGCCCATCAGGTGCAACACCGTAGCATGGAAGTCCGGCCAAGTTACGATATCCTCGACCGATTTCCAACCGATCTCGTCTGTGCTGCCATAAGCCATCCCCGGCTTGAGTCCCGCGCCGGCCAGCCACACACTGAAGCCTAAGTGATTGTGGTCGCGGCCGGTGCCTACCACGGTCGCGCCAGCCTGAGTGAACGGCGTACGGCCGAACTCGGTAGTGAACAACACCAGCGTATCATTCCAGAGGCCGCGTTGCTTCAGGTCGCGCAGCAGGGCTGCAATTGGGCGATCGATCCGTCGCGCTTCGCCACTATGATTCTCCTTGACGTTCTCATGCCCATCCCAGTTGATGCGGGGCGAGCCAAACGACCCGCCGCTAAAGAGTTGCACAAACCGCACTCCTTGCTCGATTAGCCGTCGCGCTAGTAAACATGATCGGCCAAAATCAGCAGTGGCTGATTCGTGCATCCCATAGGCTTCCTGGGTGCGACGGGTCTCGCGCGACAGGTCGGTCACGCGGGGAATAGCCAGTTGCATCTTGCCGGCCAACTCGTAGCCGCGCAAACGGGCACTCAACGCATCCTCCTGGCGATCCTCCGCGTGCGTGCGATCCAGCGTGGCCAGCAACCCACGCGCGGCAGCTTCGGTATCGGCCGGAACTGGTCGTGCTGGGAATAGATCGTCGATGGCTTGACCGCGGGTGCGGAAAGCGACGCCCTGGTGCTGGGCCGGCAAAAAGCCCGAGGTCCAGTTGATCGTCCCGCCCGCCGGGTAACCCCGCGCATCGGGCAGCACCACAAAGGCCGGCAACTCGTCCGTCTCGGCTCCCAGGCCGTAGCTCAGCCACGCCCCCATCGCTGGGAAGCCGTTCAGCCGAAAACCGCTGTTCTCCTGAAAGGTCGCAGGCGTATGATTGGCCGACTCCGCTTGCATCGAGCGGATCACTGTCAAGTCATCGGCCAGGGTGGCTAGATGCGGAAACAGATCGCTGATCCACAAGCCACTTTGGCCGCGTGGCCGAAAGGCCCAGTCCGGCTGACGTAAGAGGCCCACTTGACCGAAAAAGGTGTCGGGCTTTTCGCTACTAGGCAACTTTTTGCCATGATACTTCACCAGCATAGGTTTATAGTCAAAGCTATCGATATGACTCATCCCACCACACAAGCAGATGTGGATGACTCGCTTTGCTTTAGCTGGATGGTGCGTCAGGGCGGCACGTCCGCTTTGTTCACGGGCCAACAATGTCGCCAAGGCGATACTGCCCAGACCACCAAGTAGTTCGCGTCGGGTCATCATCGGTTCAGTCCACCTGAGAAAATTCGGCCGAATTGAAGATCACTCGAACCAGGGCCGCTAGCCCATGTTGCCGGACAAACGGCTCCATGAGGGCACGCTCCCGTGGTGTTGGCGCTCGGGCATAGGCTCGCTTGAGCAAAGTGCCGATGGCATCGGAATCGCTCGCTAGAGAGGCGGCCAAGCGTTGACTTTGTCGTAGGACAAGAGAATTGTTCAGTAGGGCCAGCGCTTGCAGGGGCGTGGTCGTGACCGCCCGGCGGGGGGTGCTAGTCGAAGGATCGGGGCAATCGAAGGTATCCAGGAAGGGATGCCGACCACCCCGCGCCCACATTCGATAAATCGATCGCCGATTGCTAGTATCTTCTATGATATCATAGAATTGGGTTCCTTTGAAAAAATAGGTCTTGAAATCTTGATACGAAGGCCCTCCCAACGTCAAGTCCAGATCGTTGCTCACGGCCAACAACGCGTCGCGGAGCGTCTCAGCCTCTAGACGCACCGGGGACTTGCGCCACAACAAGCGGTTGTCGGCATCCTGGGCCAAAGCTTCGGGCCTGGGCAAAGATGCCTGACGATACACCCGGGAGGTAACAATCAGCCGATGCAGCGCTTTGAGCGACCACCCCTGATGGGGCAGTTCAGCGGCCAACCAGTCGAGTAATTCGGGGTGTGTCGGGAGGCCGGCACTGAACCCCACATCGCTGGGCGAATCGACCAGTCCGCGGCCGAAGTGGTAGTGCCACAGCCGGTTAACGATCACTCGAGCAAAGAGCGGATTGGCCGACGAGGTCAACCAGCCGGCTAAAGCACGCCGCCGTTGTCCCTCAGGAGCATCGGGGGCCAGTCGCGTCGCAGGTAGCAGCGAAGCCAACACACTGGGCACCTCGGGCGCGATCACGTCCGCTTTGGTGGTTACGTTGCCGCGGATGAGCAGATGTGTCACCCCCGGTTTGAGTGGTTGCACGGTATACAGTTTGGCCGGCAACTTGGTTTCGATCGAGATCTGTTTAGAAAGCTGTTCGATCTGTTTGCTCAACTGGGCATGTTTGAGGCGTTCGGCTTGGTTCAGTTCTGCCAGCACTTGATCCAATCCCAACAAGCCCCCTCCCTGGATCTCTTCAGCAGTTAAGACACGATCATATAAGTGGGCTTTGAGAATGGTACCGGCATAAAGACGATCCAGCAATGCGGGGCTGTGTCGCAACCCCAACAACAACACCGGATTCTCTAAAGTCACTGGCTTGACACGATAGCTCTTGCCATACAGCTTGCCGTCGCGATAGAGGGTGATAGTGCCATCGGCCCCGTAGGTTAGGGTGAGACGGATCACCTCTTGGCTTGTTTCCTCAGGGCCTCCAAAACGACGTGTCCGCTGGAAGGTATCGCTCCCGGCTAGCCATTGCCGCGGTTGCTGCTCGCCAAATACCAGGGCATCGAAGACGTTGCCATC